>CAXSDZ010000395.1:0-2002 GCA_964235505.1 uncultured Chthoniobacteraceae bacterium | reverse complement strand
GAGCCTCGATCGTGTGTAACCGCTGGATGATGCTGATCCGCGGCCTGTTCGGCTCTCAGAAGATCGGCGGAGACGCCGTCCCCTTCGGTCCCAGCGACCAGGCCGCGGTGTCGGCTGCGCTGAGATGCACGACCACGAGGTGCCAGCGCGGATCGGCGCAGGCGGCGATAGCGGGCTCGACCAGCAGCGCATCCGATTCCGCGATGCTTTCGGTCACGACACACTCATCAATCCACGGCGCGTAGAGATCGCACCACAGCGATGGGCCGGCGACGAAGCTGCGCGTGCCGGCAGCGCGCACGGCTTCCAAAATGCCGCCACCCGGCGCGCGCGCCGCGTGGAAATCATGCACGAATTCCGCGGGCGCCACGACCGTGCCTTCCACGATCGCGCGCAGCCCGGCGACGGTGGAGGGGATCAGCGCCTTGACCCGCGCGGTGCCGCGAATACCACGCGCGGCGAGGCGGTTCAGATTGGGCATCAGTGCGGCATCCTCCGACGAGTCCGCTCGCAGCGCGTCCATGATGACAAGGATTGCGCGGGTGGCTTTCGGGTCGGGCTGCGCAATTGCGAGGCCCTGCGGAAATAGGCGCGTCGGCTGCGGCTGGAACAGCGTCCGCGCGTTTGCGAGGATCACGATGACTGCAAACAGCGCGGCCGCATTTCCCGCGGTCGCGAGGTGCCGAAGCGCGTGGTTGGGAGGAGAGGCAGGCAAATGCGGCGGAGGAAAGTCCGGCCCGGATGGGAACGGCGGCTAGAGCAGTTCCCCCTGCAATTAGCCGCGGATGAGCGCGGATGAAACGCGGATTTCTAAAGTGCTGCACTTCAGCCGCGTCCGTCCGCGGCTTCTTTCTGGCTTGCGCGAGTGAGTAACCGCTCCAGGCATGCGCAAGGGAGTTCCTTTGCGAGCACTGCGGCGTAGCTTAGGCAGCCCAACCTGCGGGTGGACGGGACATCCTACCCCGGCCTCTGGCAGCGCCCCGGAGCAGGGATGCTCCGGGAACCCACAGGCTGGAAGCCGGTGCTACAACCGCTTTCGCACAGCAACGTCCTTGATCACACCCTATGCTGCGGGCGCGAGCGCTCCGCCGAGCATCCGATCGACGGTGCGCACGAGCATCGCGGGATTGATCGGTTTGCCGAGGAAGAGACTTTCGCCGCGCTTCATCGTATGATGGGTGCATTCGCCGGGACCGACGAGGGAGGTGACGAAGAGCTTCGGCCGGCCGCGCAGCGCGGGCTCGGAATCGATTTACGCAGCCACGTCGCCGCCATCTTTTCCGGGCATATCGACATCGAGCAGGATCATGTCCGGCATGAAGGTGCGCGCGGCTTGCAGCGCGTCGCTGGAGCGGTTGATTTCGCGCACCTGGTAGCGGCCGGTCTTTTCCAGAAAGAGCCGGACGAGGCGCGAAAGGTTCGGATCATCGTCCACCACGAGAATTTTTGCTTTGGAGTTCACGAGGCTGAGTTGAGTGACTCGCCTGTCTGCAAAAGCAGCCGTGGGGCGCTGAGCCAGCGGGGAAGTGTGTATTTCCGAGCGGCGAGAAGTTGAGGAGGCAATCCGAGGCACCGAAGCCGAGGTGAACTCCCACACCTAGCGGACGTGCTTCTTTGCATCAGGCTCCGAACCAGCGAGCGTGCATCTTCGCCCCACGCCAAACCGGCGCGGAAACGGGCTGATCTTTGCGTCGATCACTGGCTTTTCGCCACCGCTGCCCGATCCGCCGAGCGGCAGCCTTCTTTCCGCACTGCAGCTAGGGAAATTGCGATCCTTCCGGCCAATTGAGCGCATCCGTTTTCGGCTCCACTTTCTCCACCTCCGGCCACGTGAAGCCGCACGCCTCGCAATAGTATTCGCGTTCGATCAACCCCGCGGCAGCCGCGGCGGCGGGGAAGGCGCTCATGAGTGTGCGCCGGGAAAACTGTGGGTATTCCACCCGCGATGAGGCGCACTGCGGGCAGCGGACTGCGTCCGCCATGAGGCTTTCAGTATCGAGTT
>CAXSDZ010000394.1:0-2103 GCA_964235505.1 uncultured Chthoniobacteraceae bacterium | reverse complement strand
GACAAAGCTGAAGCGCTACGCCGATGCCGCCTGGCAGCAGGAAGCCGCCGCGCGCGTGGACCACGCGCACATGCACACCGCCCGCATCCTGCCCGAGCAGATCCACAACTACGCGCACAACAACGACTGGCTGGTGGAAGATCTGGAATACATCGGCCGCGTGCGCGACGCCGTGGAGCTGGCGAAGAACATGATCGAACTGCCGCGCATCGCACCGCGCGCGAGCAAAGGCGGAGGCTACGAGAGCAACCGCGGCGGCTACGCCATGGGCCGCAATCGGCTGCTGGAAACCGCGCTTCGCTTCGAACTCTGGGGCGAGTTGACCGCGCTGGACGGCTCCACCTATCTCGCGCCCGCCGACGATCCGCTGGATGAGGTGAAGCGTCTGCGCGCGCTCGGCGTCGCGTATTTCTCCCGCAAGGACCGCGACAAAGGCGACGCGCAGCTCGCCGCCCTCGAGTCGGAAGCGAAGAAAGCGCGCGAGGCGCGAGTCGTCGCGGCGGATGAGGCTGAGGCCACCGCGAAGAAAGAGAAAAAATCGCCCGACGAAATCACGCGTGCGATGGCGGAGGCGCTCCAACGCTTCGCCAGACGCGTGGAGTCCACCGAAGGGGCGCTGGCGGAAGTGCGGCTCTACCGCGCGCTGTCGCTCGCGCAGATCGACGAAGCGAAGTCGCAGCTCAAGCTCGTGAAAGACCTGCCGCCCGAGCGAGCGGCGCGCGTGCAGTTCCTGCTCGGCGACAAGGATGCCGCGGAAAAGCTCGCGCGGGAAGCCGTGGACAAAGCGGAAGGCCAGGTGCTCCCGCTCGCTGTGCAGGCAGACTTGCTCTGGCGCATGGGCAAAAAGCCCGCTGCCTTGGAAGCCTTCCAAAAGCTGCGTCCGCTAAGTGCGCAGGCCGATCTCGATGTGCTGGTCTTTGCCCGTCTCGCGCCGCTCGCGCGCGAACTCAAGCTGCCGGTGGATTGGCGTCCGAAGCTAGAGAATGCGCCGGATGCCGGTGTGCGCCCGAACTTGGCGACGCTGGGCCCATTCCGCTGGCAGCCGTATGAGGCGCAGGGCTGGAGCCTTTCCGACCAGACCGGCCGGCAGATGTCGTTGGCGGAACTCCGCGGCCATCCCGTGGTTGTCATGTTTTACCTCGGCAGCGGCTGCTCGCATTGCATCGAGCAACTGAACGTCTTCGGTCCGATGGCCAAGGCTTACGAAGCGGCCGGCATCACGCTCCTTGCCGTGAGCACCGACCCCGCCGACGCGCTGCACAAGACGTTTTCGCAGGCCGAAGGCGAAGGCTTCCCTTTCCCGATCCTCGCTGATCCGGCGATGGAAACATTCAAGGCGTATCGTGCGTTCGACGACTTCGAGAAGATCGCGCTGCACGGCACGTATCTCATCGATGGAGCCGGCTACGTGCGCTGGCAGGACATCTCGTATCAGCCCTTCCGCGATGCGCAGTGGCTGCTGGAAGAATCGAAACGGCTCCTCGCGCTGCCGGTCACGTTTGCAGGCGCCACCGCCTCGGCGCTGCCGGCGGACGACTCGCCGGTGGCGATCACGCAATAGCCGGCAGGGACGTGGCGGCACGCGGGGCTTGCGCGGCACCAAGTCAGTCGGAAGCCGCCGCGCCCCGCCACGCTCCACGCCTCACGAGCCCCCTCTGGCTCACTTCCCGCTTCCACGCTGCTTCACACCTTTATGAAGCAGATCAAACTCAGCGGCCGCGAAGTCTCGATCCTGCGCGCGATTGATCTCACTGCGGGCACCAGCGGCGCGGAGATTTCCGAGCGCACGCACATCGCGCCCGAGGACGCGCTCGACATCTTGAATGGGCTAGCCGAGCCCGGCTACATCGAGCCGTTTGCGCCGGGCAAAGAAATCCCGATGGCGGGCTCGGTCGCGGCGGATGCCTTTGCCGCCACACGTTTCGAGGTGAACCCGTCTTATGCACTGGAGTTGAAGCAAGCGATGCTGCGGCGGTGACGCGGGCAGGCGTTGTTGAGCATTGCTCAATGCTCAACGTCTCCTGAGCACTTCCCTCTATCTACGGCTCACCACCCCCGCCCACCCGCGCTTCGCCAAACAATTGCCGGATCACGTCCTCGACC
>CAXSDZ010000393.1:0-2220 GCA_964235505.1 uncultured Chthoniobacteraceae bacterium | reverse complement strand
CGATTACTACCGCCACGGCGGCATCCTGCCGTTCGTGCTGCGGCAGTTGCTGGCGTAATCTGCGGGCGCTCGGCTGAGCGGAGGCGCGTCTCGCGAGGCGGGACGCGTTGGCCGCTGCTCAGCTCACCTCGACCACCGCTTTGATCACACCGGTCTCCGGCTTCAGCCAGCTCGGGAAAATCGCGGGCACATCCTCGAAGGCGGCGTGGTGCGTGATCCACGGGCGGGTGTCGATCGCCCCTTCTTCGATGAGGCGGATGATGTGCGCGAAGTCGCGCGAAAGCGCGTTGCGGCTGGCCAGCAGCGTGAGCTCGCGGCGGTGAAGAAACGGCGCATGCGGGAACTCCAGGTTTTGCTGCGTGATGCCGACGTAGACCACGCGCCCTGCAAAGGCGGCAAATTCCATCGCCCGCACCATCGACTTGTTGTTGCCCGTCGCATCGATCACCACATCGGCACCCTGCCCGTTCGTAAGTTCGGAGACCGCTTGCACATCCGCCTCGTCGCCGCGCACCAGGAGCGTATCCCGCACGCCCATCTGCTCGCGCACAAAGGCCAGCCGGCTCTCGGCGATGTCTAGCACGATCACGCGCGCGGCGGAGAGCTTCGCAAACTCGACGGCAGACAAGCCGATCGGCCCCGCTCCAATGACGAGCACATTTTCACCGGCGTTCGGATGCCCGCGATTCACCGCATGGCAGCCGATGGCCAGCGTCTCCACGAGCGCGCACTGATCCGGCGTGAGCTTGTTCGCGAGGTGAAGCTTGCGGGCCGGCAGGACGATGCGCTCGGTCAGGCCGCCGTCGCACATCACCCCGAGCGTCTGGTGATTCTCGCAGCAGTTGGTGAAGCCGCGGCGGCATGAGTAGCACTGCTGGCAGTTGAGATACGGCTCGACTGCGCAGCGGTCCCCCGGCTTCACGTCCGTCACACCTTCCCCCACTGCGAGCACCTCCACGCCGAGCTCGTGCCCCGGGATGCGCGGGTAGGAAAAGAACGGCATCTTGCCGAGGAAACCGCCGAGATCTGTGCCGCAGATCCCGACGCGCTGCACACGGACGAGCGCTTCACCGGGAGCGGGTGCGGCGGGTTCCGGGATATCGATTGTGCGCCAGGTCTGTGGTTTTTCGAGCTGGAGAGCTTTCATGAAGACGTTGCGTTCAGGGGAGCGGTGTGGATGGTTGATCGGATGCGACAGATGACCGCCATTGTTCACCGCGGAGAACCGGACGAAGGTGGATTTTGGGCGACCTGCCTGGAGGTGCCCGGTGCCAACGGCCAAGGCGATACCGAGGACGAGTGCCTGCGTGATTTGGCGGACGCTGTAAAATTGATTCTGAAAATCAGTGAAGAAGAAGCTCTGCGAGATGATCCAGAAGCCGTGAAGGCGGAACTCTCGATCGCGTGAAGCGGCGCGAGCTGGTGCGCCATCTGGAATCGAGTGGGTGCAAGCTCTTGCGCGAAGGCGCGAGTCACAGCATCTATGTCAATCCCGAGAGCGGAGTTCGTGAAGCGGTGCCACGACATCCCGAGATCAAGCGCCATCTGGCGCGTAGCATCTGTCGGCGGCTCGGTGCGGAAGTTCTCAAAGGCGCATAGTTAATTATTCTCCGGCAAGCCTTCCGTGTGCCCGAGGTTCTGCACCGGTGCGAAGATTGCTTGCACTTCACCCAGCAATTTCTCGTCGATCGGCTGGGCGATCCATTCGGCCCATTTGCGGATGTTGTTGGGATTGGCGGAGCCCGCGACGGTCGTCGCGATGTCTGGATTCGCGCAGGAGAACTGGACCGCGAGTTTCGCAATGTCGCTGCCGCGGGACGCGCACAGCGCAGCCGCTCGGCGAGCGGCTGCTTTCACCTCCTCGGGCTCTTTCAACCAGGCGGGCAGCGGTGCATTCGTGAGCAGGCGGGCGGAAAATGGGCCGGCGTTCATCGCGCCGATGCCGCGCGCCTGGAGTTCGGGCACGAGCTCGTCGGCGAAGCGCGTATTTTGCAGCGTGTGTTGGTTGTAGGAGAGGACGCAGTCGAGGTCGGTCTGGCTGAGCACAAAGCGCAACGCTTTCATCGGATAGCCGGAGATGCCGATGAAACGGACCTTTCCCGCCTGCTGCGCCTTCCGCAGCGCGGGCAGCGTCTCATCCACGATCTGCTGCATCGGCACGAACTCGATGTCGTGGCAAAGCACGAGGTCGAGATGATCCGTGCCGAGCCGGTGGAGCGA
>CAXSDZ010000392.1:0-2370 GCA_964235505.1 uncultured Chthoniobacteraceae bacterium | reverse complement strand
CCGCTGCGGCATGGGGATGGGAGCGATGGCGCTGGGCGGCATCCTTGGGCAGACGGGCATCTTCGGACCGACCGGCGCGCTGGCAGCCGAGGCGCCGCTGAACCCGCTCACGCCGCGCGCACCGCAGTTTCCTGGCAAGGCGAAGCGCGTCATTCATCTCTACATGAATGACAGGCCCTCGAATGTGGACACCTTTGACCCGAAGCCGCAGCTCACGGCCTTCCACGGGAAATCGATCCCGCTCGATTTGAAGACCGAGCGCAAAACGGGCGCGGCTTACGGTTCGCCGTTCAAGTTCAAGAAATATGGGCAGAGCGGCATCGAGGTCAGCGAGCTGTTCGCGAAGACCGCGGAGTCGATCGACGACATCTGCGTCATTCGCTCCATGCATGCCGATGTGCCAAATCACGAGCCGTCGCTGCTGCTGATGAATTGCGGTGAAGCGCGCCAGATTCGGCCGAGCTTTGGGTCGTGGGTCACGTATGGCCTCGGCTCGGAAAACCAGAACATGCCGGGCTTCATTTCCATGTGTCCCGGCGGCTACCCGATCCAGGAATCGCAGAACTGGCAGTCCGGTTTTCTGCCCGGAGTTTATCAGGGCACCTACATCGACACGAAGCACGCCGAGGTCGAGAAGCTGATCGAAAACATCCGCAACGATCGCACGACGCTGCGCGAGCAGCGCGACCAGCTCGACCTCTTGCAAACCCTGAACGCCGAGCACTCCCGCCGCCGTGCGCAGGACGCGCAACTGGAGTCGCGCGTGCAGAGCTTCGAGCTCGCCTACCGCATGCAGATGGATGCGGCGGATGCGTTCGATATCTCGAAGGAGCCAGCGAACATCCGCGAGATGTATGGCGCGGGCACGCAGGCGCGGCAGCTTCTCATCGCGCGGCGGCTGATCGAGCGCGGCGTGCGCTTCGTCCAGGTCTGGCATGGCGAAGGCCAGCCGTGGGACAGCCACGACGACATCGAGGCAAATCACCGGCGCCTCGCAGGCGAGTGCGATCAGGCGATCGGCGCACTTTTGAAGGATCTAAAACAGCGCGGTTTGCTGGAGGAAACGCTGGTGATCTGGGGTGGAGAATTTGGCCGCACGCCGACGGTGGAAATGCCCACGCCCGGCTCGAACGCGGGCAAGATCAACGGGCGCGATCACAATCACTACGGCTTTTCCATGTGGCTCGCGGGCGGGGGAGTAAAGGGCGGGACGGTGTATGGTGCCACCGATGAGTTCGGCTTCAAGGCAGTGGAAAAGCCGATGCACGTCCACGATCTGCACGCGACGCTCCTCGCGTTGCTCGGCTTCGATCACGAGAAGCTCACGTATCGCTACGCGGGCCGCGATTTCCGCCTCACGGATGTGGAGGGAAAAGTGGTGCGCGAGCTGATGGCCTGACGCGAGCCCGCCAAGATCCAGCCGCCGGAACTTCCTTACGAGTGGCCCGTCACACCACCTTGCAGCGCAGCGTCAGCGGTCGAACGAAATCTGGATGAACTGCTCCACGCCGCTGTCCAGTTCATCGATCTGCTCGCGAGCGAGCGGCTGGCGTTTTCCGGGTCCGATGATCTTTGTGAGTTGATCCACCGACGTCGCGATCTGCGCCAGCAGCGACTGCGCATCCGGCGCGGTCTGCCGCCGAAAGGGCTGCTTGCCAGAGCCGCGCTCCGCAGCGGCTAGAGCGTCGGCGAGATTATCCGCCTCCGCTACAAGTTGCGCGATCCGGGCATCGCGCGTTTCGATCTGGCGGGCGGCGTCTTTCGTCTTAGCCGCGAGCGCCTGCCGGAGCGGCTCAGCCTCGGCCTGGAGGCGGTCCCGCTCGGCAGTGACACCCGTCAGCTTGTGCTGGAACGCCACGGCGCGCATCGCATCGTTCGCGAGCTGATGCCGCTCCTGCCGCAGCTCGGCGATGCTGGTCTGGAGCTGCGTCAGATCCTGCAGCGTCTTCTCGAAAACCTGCTTCATCGTCGCGAACTCATTCGATTTTCCGGCGAGCTGGCTTTGGAAGTCGGACGCGAGTTCCCGGGCCTGATCCAGATCATTGCGGAGCGCCTCGCACTCCGCACTGAGGTTCGCCGTCAACGCTGGATTCGTGCGGGAGGACGCAGACTCCGGCGCGGGAGCGCGATCCGGTGGAAGGGTGTCGGCGGAGAACTCGTGTGGTGAGATCATTTGGAGAATGGGTTGCTCCCGCGCCGGAAGTGCGGGGGCGTGGCGCTTCCGCAAAGCGACTCCCGTGCCGCGCACTGCTGAGTCAGAGTTGTCTGGACGATTCTGCCGGAGTTCTGCAACGCCGCAAAGTTTTGGAAACGAACGCGACCGTTCGATCCCTCACGTTTCTGGAGAAGTCCTCGTTTGCGTAGACCAGG
>CAXSDZ010000391.1:0-2477 GCA_964235505.1 uncultured Chthoniobacteraceae bacterium | reverse complement strand
GCTCAGCGCGATTGCCCCCAGTTGGTGGGATTACACCACTCTTGATTCCGAGCTCGTCGAAACCGCCGCACGCCTGACGCCGCGCGATGTGGAGCGGCTTTCGCGACCGGGATTTGCGGTGGCGATGTATGACACACTGGAGGACTTCTATCTCGCGGAAGCGCTGGAATACATCACGGCATGGAGGCAGAGCACGGCGGATAATCCGGTCGGCATTTGCGGTCCGATCGGGCCGACGGAGCAGCTCCCGCTGGTGGCGCGGCTGGTGAATGAGCTCGGGCTCGACTTACACTCGGCGCACTTCTGGGGGATGGACGAATGGCTTGATCCGGCGACCGGGCTGGAAGTGCCGGTGACGCATCCGCTTTCCTTTGAGCGCGCGGATCGCGAGCTGTGCTTTTCGCGCATCCGCAAAGAGCTGCGCATTCCTGATGCGCAGATGCACTTCCCAAAAGCGGACACACGCGCGTATGGGGCGAGCTGGGACGCGGGGGTGCGCTGCGCGGTGATGCAGGGCGGCCAGGGCGACGTGAAGCACTGGGCCTTCAACGATCCGCTCCCGCGCGGCGGCTGCGACGAGGATGCGTCGCCCGCCGCCGGAGAGTATCGCAAGCTCGCAACCCGCGTGGTCGATCTCCACCCGCTGACGATCGCGCAGAATGCGCGGACCAGCGGTGGCGGGAATATTTCGATGGTGCCGGCCAAGGCGATCACCGTCGGACCGCTGGAGACTTGGAAAGCGGAGAAGGTTTCCATCTGGCACGCGGGGAACCACGACAATCCATTTGGACAACGGCTGACAGCTTACATGATTTCTAAAGGAATCGTGGATTCGAGCGTGCCGATGTCGCTGCTCGCGGAGCACCCGAATGTTCAGTTCAACTAGTTCCGCGGCGGACTTGGAACGTGCGCGGTCGAGATGCATTAAAGCGGTTTAATCAAAAACGTAACCGTTCCGCCCTTCGTCTTTTTCTTCATCTTCAACTCATCTCCATCAGAAACATATGAGGATGAAGAAAGAAACGAAGGGAGCTGCGAGCGGCTACAACTTGATGGAAATTGCGCTAGCTTGCCCTTGCCGGGGAAAGCGCAAGCAGAGTGCCAAGCTGGGAGAGACAATCGTCTTATAGCTAACGCGTGCTACTTCTTCTCTTCTTTCAACACCGGCTTCAAGATAGCCGCCAAAGTATCCGGGTGATCGGCGGTGCGGGTAAGTTCGAGATACTTCGGACCTTCGGAGTAGTCTAACGTAATGGTGCGGTAAGTATCGCCGTCGAGGACCAGCAGCTCGACATTGCGCCGTGTTACACTATCGGCGATGCCGTCCTTGAGGCGCTGGATGGAGTATTTTCGGCCGTTCACACCACTGATGACGACCGCATTGGCGAGCCCCGCTTTGTCGGCGGGTGAGCCGGGAACAACGGAAAGGACTTTGCCGTCGTCGCCAGCGCTGAGGCCCAGCGACGCGCTGGCGCTCACGCTTTTGCGCTCCTTTTCGCGTTCGGTGAGATACTCGCTCGGCTTGGCGGAGTATTGCAGCCGATAGCCGAGCGTCTTGTTCAAGAAGCCTAACTCCAGCGCGGAGCGCGGCGTCGAGATACGATCCGCGAAGAACTTATCCCAATCCTCATCAGCCAGCTCTTTCAAAGCCGCTGTCACTTCCTTCAACTCATAAGGCGACACCACCGGCGACTTTTCCCGATCGGCGGCAAAGAACTTTTTGCAGAAGTCATCAAGGCTCTTCTTCCCGCCGGTCTTGTCCCGGATCAGCGCGTCGGCTTCCATCCAGGTCACGAGCCCTTCGTCGTAGTAGTCCTGCCCACGGCGGAGCGCAGACCAGGAGACGCTGTGGCCGCGCAGCTTCCAGCTTGCGATGGCAGTATCTTCCACGGAGCGCCATTTGCGCCCTTCCTGCCGCATGAGGTAGTCAAGTTTATTGGCAAAGGCGGGCACGTGTTCCTCCAGTGTAAGCAGACCGGAGCGGACTGTGAGCACTTCACCGAGATACTGGGTGAGACCTTCGTAAATCCAGAGCAGCCGCGTCCGCTCGGGTGTGTGGAAGTTCGTCGTGACCATCGTCGCCGGGCGACGGAACTTACCGCACCACGAATGCACAAACTCGTGCGGCAACAGATACGCGGGCCAGCTTTTGCGCTGTTTGCTGTCGATGATTTCACGCTCGCCGACTTCGTTGAAGCTGGAGGCGAGGTGCTCCAGCCCGTTGCGCGGGAGGCGATCGGAGCAGACGACGAGGAAGTGATAGGCATCCCAGCGCGTGCCGCCAAAAAGCACGACGGCCTCCGCGACGAGCTTGCGGTATTGCGCGATGAGTTCTTCGTCGATCTCGATGGCGCTCGCCGCTTCGCTCGTGAGGTGGAGAAATGCGGGCGGCGTGTTCTTTCCCGTGAGCTCGATAGTGCGGAAATGCTCGCCGCAGATGAGCGGCGCATCGACCGCGCGGCGCAAGGTGTCCGGGG
>CAXSDZ010000390.1:0-2479 GCA_964235505.1 uncultured Chthoniobacteraceae bacterium | reverse complement strand
TGTTTTCTTTCGTCGCTTCGCGACTGGCGCCGGGCCTGTCTCAAAACCCAGCGCTGAAGCGCTGGGCTATTTTCTGGCCGTCGCTTCGCGACTCACTCTGCCTGCCCACGCTCCCAACGCTCAACGCATCACGAACTCCACCACCCCAAACCGATCGGGCACGTGGAAAAGCGCGCGGCCGGTCGGCGACCATGCGGAAAGCTCGCGCTCGCGTCCGCGCGGACGGTCGATGCGGCAGAAGTTCATGCGCCATTCCGAGCCGATCGCCGGCATTTCGGAAACAAGGCTGCGGAAAGGGATCGCTAGCTCTGCCGCCCAGCCACCAGGCACCAGCCGGGCGGCGGTCCGCAGACCTTCGCACCTCCAGGAAAGGTCCTTCACAAAGCCGCTCCGGTTGCGCCGCAGCACGAGATCGAGCACGGCGTTCAGCGGATTTACCTCCCACTCGAAGTAGCTCAGCGCATCGCCGACGGGATCGATGAAAACCTCCACAACTTCTTCCTGATACAGCGGCGCATCGCGCGCCGTGAGCGTCGCCCACGGCTCCATATCGCTCGCGACAAAGAGCACGCGCAGCTCGTCGGCACTCCACGCGGCGCGCACTTCAGTCCCCTGCTCCGGAGCACCGCCAGTGATCGCTTCGCGCAAAGGAATCGGTGCGCAATCCTGCCAATCCGCGGCATGGGCATCCGCCGCGACATCACCGCAAAACTGCCGCTGCCCGCAGCGCAACCGCGGCACGCCTTTCGTGCTCATCGCGGCCATTCGGACAGAGGAAACTCGTCGCTGCGGCTACAGCGGCGACTTCATCGCCAGCACGCTCGCCACCGCGCCGAAGAAGGAAAGGATCGCCAGGATCGCGAACGCGAGGATCGCCATCGCGACCGGGTTCTTCTTTTTCTTCTTCGTTTGAAAAGGAGAGGCGTTCGCGAAATCCGTGGGCTGGACGCTGTCGGTTGCAGCCACTGCCACCGGTTCGCTTTCCACCGGCAGCGGCTGCGAATGCGAGCCTTCATCGCTCACGTAGGTCGTATTGATATGCCCGAAGCGGACGTGCTCGTTGCCGTTCAGCGCGTGCTCGGCTTCGGGCTCGATGTTGTTGCCGTCGAGCCGTGTTCCGTTGGTCGAGCCGAGGTCTTGCAGGATGTAGGCGCCGTCGCGGAGCGTGAGCTGCGCGTGGTAGGAGGAAACCGACGCGTCATCGATCTGCAAGGTGTTGTCCGGCACGCGGCCGACCGTCACCACTTCTTCGGTCAGCTCGTGCGCGACTTCGCCGCTGGGGAGAGAAACTAGGAGTCTGGGCATGGGGCGGGGAGGCTAGGGAAGTGCGGTGGGCGGAGGGAAGAAAGAAGTGCTCAGTAAGCCGACAGGAGTGACTGCGCTCCCCACTGAGCACTGGGCACTGCTCACTTCCCCTTCCCGCCATGCTCGTCGATCATCTTCGCGAACTGCTGGAAAAAGTATCCGGCGTCATTCGGACCCGGCGCGGCTTCCGGGTGATACTGCACGCTGAAGATTGGCAGCTCCTTGTGTCGCAGCCCTTCGACCGTGTTGTCGTTCAGATTGATGTGCGACACTTCCACCTCTGGCGGCAGCGAACCCGCGTCCACCGCAAAGCCGTGATTCTGCGAGGTGATCGTGACTTTGCCCGTCGCAAGATCCTTCACCGGCTGATTCCCGCCGCGGTGCCCGAACTTCAGCTTGAACGTCTTCCCGCCAAATGCGTAGCCGAGCATCTGGTGGCCGAGGCAGATGCCGAAAATCGGCGTCCTGCCCATGAGATCTCGCAGGTTTTCGTGCACGTAGGTCAGCGCGGCGGGATCGCCGGGGCCATTGGAAAGGAAAACGCCGTCGGGCTTCAGCGCGAGCACATCCGCAGCCGGCATGTCGGCAGGCACGACCTGCACCTTGAAGCCCTCCTGCCGCAAGCGGCGCAGGATGTTGCGCTTCATGCCGTAGTCGTAGGCCACGATCCGGTGCTGCACCGGCGGGAGCTTTTCAAATACCTGGCCGCTATCGCCCGGCTGCGCGCCAGCGTCGCGGTCGCCTTTCACGATCGTCCAGCGACGGCTCAGCTTGTCTTCCGGGTCCCATTCATAAGCCTGCGCGGGCGTCACTTCCTTCACGTAATCCATGCCGATCACGCCGCTTCCTTCCACCGCGCGCCGGGTCGCTTCCTCCACTGTCATTTCCTCTGTGGTGAGGCACCCTTTCATCGCCCCTTTGTCGCGCAGATGCCGCGTGAGCGCGCGGGTGTCGATGCCCTGGATGCCCGGCACTTTCCAGCGCTTGAGATAATCGTCGAGCGTCCCCTCCGAGCGCCAGTTGCTGGGGATCGGGGACAGCTCCTCGATCACAAATCCGCGGACGTGCGGCTCGTCACTTTCCTGATCGAGCGCGTTCACGCCGTAGTTGCCGATCTCGGGGTAAGTCATCGCCACGATCTGCCCGCGATACGACGGATCGGTGAGCAGCTCCT
>CAXSDZ010000389.1:0-2524 GCA_964235505.1 uncultured Chthoniobacteraceae bacterium | reverse complement strand
AGTTCGCTCACCCGAACCGCAGTGCCATTCATCGTCGGCGCTTCCCCGCGCGCGACCTGCCACAGCTCATCCCGCATCGGGTCGTAGATCACGCCGACCACGATTTCCTCCCGCACGCGCAGCGCGATGGAGATGCAGAAGTGCGGGATGCCGTAGAAGAAATTGACGGTGCCATCGATCGGATCGACCACCCATTGCGAGTCGCTGGCCTGATTGCCCGCGATCCCTTCCTCGCCATAGATCGCGTGATCGGGAAACTGCTCCAGCAGCATGCGCGTAATGAGCTCCTGCGAGCGCACGTCGAGGTCGAGCTTGATGTCGTGCGCCTCGAACGCGGCAACATTGAGCGTAGCGCTTCCGAAGTTTGCCCGCAGCAGGTCGCCCGCGGCACGCGCCGCGCGAACGGCAGTATCAAGAGGGGTGTTCATGCGCGGACGGGAAAGAGTCTGGTAAGCATCGGGCGGCGATCGTGTGGGAAAACAAAGTGGGAGGAGAATTGAATTCTCCTCCCACTCGTTAATTTTCAGCGTGCGGCGCGAGCCAAGTCGCGCTCACAGCTCAGACATCAGCTATTTTTTCTTTGCTGCTGCCTTCTTTGCCGGAGCTTTCGCGGCCGGAGCCTTTGCTGCTGCCGGCTTCTTGGCGGCTAGCTTCTTCGGCGCAGCTTTCTTTGCCGGAGCGGCTGGCGCTGCCGGAGCTTTCTTGGCCGTTGAGGCTTTTGAGGCTGTAGAGGACTTTTTGGTCGTTGCCATTTGAGAACACCCCCTTTCCTACCGCAGTTGCGGATCACGGAAGTTATAAGAGCGGGTCATTGCTCTGATCGCGATGAAGTAGTGAAATTGCTCAGAGCCGTCAATGCGTTTGTGCTTGTTTCGCTCAGAAATTGTTGAAGTTCGCGAACTGCAAGCGCTGCATTGTGGCGCATGGAAAAACCGGAAGCTCCGTCGGGCGGATGAAGTCGTGCTGCGTGGAGAACTCCGTGTCGCGCTTCATCCATTGTTTCGTCCATGCCGCATCCTTGGCTGCATCGCGCGTGGGAAAATCGTTGCGAGGGACGCAGGTGTTTGTGCCCTCGGCGCGTTCGCAGAGTTGGGCGCGTGGACTTGAAGCCAAGCATTCATCAGGCTTGCGGGTTCAATCGTGATTCTGCGTCGCACGCTGATCAACGCGAATGGAAAGTTTCGTGCGCGCGGTGTGTCCGCGGCTCGCAGGGCGTAAGGCCTGGTGAAGCGCGTCAGAAACGGAGGCACCCGCCACTTCACACGGCGGGTGCAATCAGCTCCGCCGCGCGCGTGAGTATGGCGCTCACTTCACTCAATCTCCCCGCCCCTTCGTAGCCGCACGCGAGCATGCCGCTTTCTTCGGGACCAATAAAATGTGCGCCGCGCGCGCGGAGGGTTTCGACGTTGTGCCGCGTCGCTGCGTGCTCCCACATCCTGCCATTCATCGCCGGTGCGATGAGCACCGGCGCACGGGTCGCGAGCGCGATTTCGGTGATCGGATTTCCCGCTGATCCGTGCGCGAGTTCCGCGATCAGGTTTGCGGTCGCTGGGGCGATCAACAAAAGGCTCGCCCGGTCTGCAAGGCTGATGTGGCCTGGTTTCCAGCCCTGCGCCTCGTCGAAGACACTTGTCAGCACGGCGTTGCGCGAAAGCGTTTGGAGAGTGAGCGGCGTGATGAATTGCCGGGCGCCGCGCGTCATTGCCGCATGCACGTCCCACCCGCGCTTCACCATCTGACTGGCGAGATCCGCCGCTTTGTAAGCTGCGATAGAGCCTGAGATGCCGAGGACAATGACGGGCACGTGCATGGGGAAGTCAGAAGTCAGTGCTCGGTGGCTGGCAACTGTATTGCGGTGAAGGAGCTGAATGCTGAGCACTGCTTACTGATCACCAGGCACTTCCTCCAGCGCCATGCGGCGGCTGAGATAGCGCTCGGCTCGCACGATCGCGCGGAACTTTTGCAGGTCCTCCTCCACCGATCCGCTGATGATCGTGTAGCGATATGCGCGCCAACGCTCCATCTCGTCGGCGGCGTTGCGCAGCCGCATTTCGATCTGCTCAGGCGTTTCAGTGCCACGGCGGATGAGCCGGTGGCGGAGCTCGTCAAGGCTTGGCGGCATAATGAAAATGTCCGCGAGTGCTTTGCGGATCCGCTCGCTGTCTTCGCGGATCGTGCGGGCGCCTTGCACGTCGATATCGATGAGCACATCCACACCCGCCGCGAGATTTCGGAGCACCGGGTCGCGCAGTGTGCCGTAGTGATTTCCATGCACCTCGGCGTGCTCCAGGAACTCGCCGGCAGCGATGCGCGTTTCAAATTCAGCGCGCGAAAGGAAGTGGTAGTCTTCGCCATCGATCTCGCCCTGACGCGGTTCGCGCGTTGTGCAGGAGACCGAGTAGGAGAAGTCCGCGCCGGGACGCATCGCATTCAGCAGCGTGCTTTTGCCAGCTCCAGAGGGGGCGGAAACGACGAACAGGATGCCGCCGCGGCGGAAGCATGGAGCGGAGTGGGCAGGCGGCGT
>CAXSDZ010000388.1:1815-2559 GCA_964235505.1 uncultured Chthoniobacteraceae bacterium | reverse complement strand
GCGCGCCTGCCCGTGAGTCACGCGAATATCGCGCTCGATTTCAAAATCAAGCGCACGCTGATGGGCCTCTCGTATCCGCCGCCGCTCTGGAACGCTGTCTGGATGGGCGCTGCGGAGCCGCGCGAGATGGCGGACCTTTTTCGCGAACCGTCGGATACCGAGGAAATCTACTCCGAAGCGATCGAAGCGTGGGACCGCTGCAAACAGCCGGACATCGTCGATCGCGCGCTGCAATTCTGGACCAATCTTTACCTCCAGGACGGCATCCTCGCGAAGGTCGATCGCGCTTCCATGCTCTGCTCACTGGAAGCGCGCTCGCCCTTCCTCGACATCGAAGTGGTCGATCTCGCGCGCCGCATCCCGTGGCAGCTCAAGCTCCGCGGCGGCCATACGAAATGGATTCTCAAGCGCGCGCTCGAGCCGCTGCTGCCGCACGAAATCATCCATCGCAAAAAGAAAGGCTTCGGCATGCCGATCGGCCGCTGGCTGCGCGAAGGCCGCTTCACGTTCGACCACACCACCGCGCCCGCGCCGCTCGACCCGGCTTCCGCCCAGCGCAAGCTCGCCGCGCACATGGGAGGCAAATCGGACGAGCGGCTTTTCCTCTGGTGCTACTGGCTGCTGACGCAGTGGATGCGCCGACAAACATCGAGTCGCGAAGCGACGGCAAGAGAATAGCCCGGCACTTCAGTGCTGGGTTCGCAGCCGCGATAGCGGCAAGTCACGAAGTGACGAAAGGGAGTT
>CAXSDZ010000388.1:0-1805 GCA_964235505.1 uncultured Chthoniobacteraceae bacterium | reverse complement strand
CTGCCGTCGCTCTGCGACTCGCCCGCCTCTCGCTCGGAACCCAGCATTGAAGTGCTGGGCTATTTTCTCGGCGTCGCTCCACGACTTGGCTAGGGGCTTCGCTGCCATGCGCGCAGGTCTGCCATGAAAATCCTCGTCCTTTGCTACGAATACCCGCCGCTCGGCGGTGGCGGCGGGCGCGTCGCGGCAGGCGTGGGGGAAGCGCTCGCGGCCCGCGGACACGCCGTGCGGGTGCAGACAGCGGCGCTCGGCTGGCGATCACAGCGCGAAGTGGTGCGCGGAGTCGAGGTCTTCCGCACCGCGAGCGGGCGCCGCCTGCCGGAGACCTGCACAGTGCGCGAGATGGGGCAGTTTCTCGCGACCAGTTTTCTGCCGACGCTGCGTCACATCGTGGCGTGGAAACCCGCTGTGCTCCACGCGCACTTCGCCATGCCGACGGGCCTGCTCGCGTGGGCCGCGCACCGGCTCACCGGCGTGCCCTACGTGCTCACGGCGCATCTCGGCGATGTGCCCGGCGGCGTGCCAGCGCAGACCGATCGGCTTTTCAGAATCATCGGCCCGCTTGCCGGCCGCGTGTGGCGCAATGCCGCGGCGGCGACGGCCGTCAGCTCTTTTGTGCAGGAGCTGGCGGAGCGCGCTTACGAGCGGCCCGTCACGCGCATTCTCAATGGCATCGACCTGCGCGACGCTCCGCCTGCCCCGCCCGCGAGCGTGCGCCCGCAGCGGCATCTGATTTTCGTCGGCCGCTTCAACCCGCAAAAGAACGCGCCTTTTCTCATCGAAGCGCTCGCCCGCCTCATGCCGCAAAACTGGCGCATGACGATGATCGGCGACGGTCCCGAGATGCCACAAGTGCGGGCGCTGCTCGCGCGGCACGATCTCGCCGGGCGCGTCGCGCTCCCCGGCTGGCGCACGGGCGAGGAAGTGCGGCGCACCTTGCAGGATGCGGACATCCTCTGCCTGCCATCACTCTCCGAAGGGATGCCCGTCGCCGCCGTGGAAGCGCTCGCGCATGGCCTCGCCATCGTGGCCAGCGACATCCCGGGAGTGCGCGACGTGGTGGAGCACGGCGTCCAGGGATGCCGCGTGCCGCTCGGTGATCCCGGCGCTTTTGCCCGCGCGCTCCAGCCCCTGCTGGAAAGCGACGAGACGCTCCTGGCCATGCGCCGCGCGAGCTGGGCAAGGGCGCGTGCGTTCGGCCTTGGCGCGATCACCGGCGAATACGAGCGGGTGCTCGCGGCAGCGGCCGCAAGGCAGTGACGATCGAGCGCCAGCGGTTGCGCTCCGTCTTGACCCGGCACGGGAAATCTTCACTTTCCACGGGCTTATGACCGACCGATGGAACGGCCTCAAACCCGCCGCGCGCGCCGCGCTCACGCAGCGCGACTACTCCGCGAAAGCGCTGCCCGAGCGGCTCGCGACGAGCGGCGTGGAAGCGGGCGAACTGATCGCCGCGGACCGCGCCGCGCTGGCAGGCGCGTCCATTCCCGGCGTGGCGCTTTTCGCGCGGAAGATCTATCCGCAGCGGCACCGCGGCTTCTTCGGCGAGTTCGCGCGGCAGGAAGATGGGCTGCTCGCCGCGATCGGCTTGTGGCCGAAACAATGGGCGACGGCGCGGATGTTTGCCGGCACGGCGAAGGGCTTTCACATCCATCCGCCGCACATCCCCGCGGGGGAGGATGCGGAGCGCTGGTTCCACCGTTTGTATGTGGAGGAGGCGCAGAACTTCGCCCTGCGCCCGTATGCGCAGGAGCAGTGGGACGTGATGTTTTTCGTGCAGGGCGCGGTGGAGATGCTGCTCGTCG
>CAXSDZ010000387.1:1648-2565 GCA_964235505.1 uncultured Chthoniobacteraceae bacterium | reverse complement strand
TAGTCTTTCAACTGCGAGTGCCAAGCCAGCGTGCCGAAAAGGCGGAGCAGCGCGAGCGCGGACGGCTCGATCTGATAGGCGGTGTTGCCGCTGTTGGTCGGGCGCTGCGGACTGTCGGGATTTCGGAGCACCATGCCTGCTTCGACGAAATACTTCACTGCCTCGTCGCGAATGGTTTCCCGAGTATTCGGTGCGTAGCTCACTCCGTAAGTTTCCCGAATGAAGGTGATGATCGGCGTGATTCCGCGAAGAGGACTTTGAGCGGCGCTCCACGGCGCGTCCGCCGGAAGATCGAGGAGCGACAGCAGGACGTAGCCCGCGACCTCGTTTCGCTGCCGAGGCGCGAATCCCAGCGCCTGTAGCACTTCCATCGCTTCGTCCAACCTGCGCTTTCTTGCGACGGCTGCTTTCTTCTGCGGGTTTGTCGCCGCCATTTAAGAGAGCGTTTCCTTAACGAGTTCGTCCAATGCAGTCTGCGCCGGAAAGACGTCACTGATCCGTTTGCCAAGCTGTTCCAATTGCTTGCGGGAGGGGTAAGGCATATTTCTGAGGTCCGTGGCGTTCACTTGCGTATGTCCATTGAATTGTCGGAAGTAGGAATCAACGACCGTTGAGTTCAAGTAGGCCGCCAGTCCTTTTGCGAGTGCCATCGGCAATGCCTCTCCGCGCGCATGAAAGTAATTAAGATGATTCTCGAAACCGACTTTCTCTGCCGACACCCGTTGCGGATCATAGATGCACGCAACAATACGCCGCCGCTCCTCTTTGGAAGTGAAGCGTTTGACCAAAACATAGATTCCCGACTGAACCAGAAGCTCCTGTGTCCTCTCCGCGTCTCGGATGGCGTTCGGCTTCCGACTTGGGGTAAGCGGCCAGTGAACGAAGCCGGCTCGAAAGTGGCAGGGATAGATGAGCGG
>CAXSDZ010000387.1:0-1638 GCA_964235505.1 uncultured Chthoniobacteraceae bacterium | reverse complement strand
CTGCCTCCGACTGGGGCAGGAGGAAATCGCGGGCGCGATAATCCACGACTCTGCCGGTTGAGACTTCCAAGCCAAGCGAAGGCAGAGGCGTGAAAAACTGCCGCACTGACTGTCGCGCCTGTTCCTGCGCATCGTCCGTCACCAAATGGATGAATTGCTCGGGATCGTCCGGCGCAATGATCTCCTCGTAGGCGCGATCACGCACCGGCTCTTGTCTATCCGGCACACCTTGGCTGAGCGAAACAACCACACGTTCCGGCTTCACCGCCGACTTTATCGCGTGAACGATGATGTTCTCTTGCAACACGTCGTCAGCGCGAAAAGCCGTCGAGCGCGAGTCGAGTAGGTGCAAGCGCCGAAGCGACATTTGCGAGAGAAACTGCGCTCGGAAGGTTTTGAAGTAAGGGCCGTTGCAAAAGCTCCGAGGTGTAATCGCGACCATTTCTCCGCCGTCCGTCAGGAGCTTGACCGCCAAGGCGAGAAAGCCGGTGTAGAGGTTGCTGGTTTCGATCCCGGCCGAACGCAGGAGGAGGCGCGCCGCTGAGTTGCCTTGAATCTTGCGATAGGGCGGATTCAAAATCGCCGCGTTGAAGGGTGCCTGTGGCACGGCGAACAAGTCGCCGCGAATAAGCGGGAGAACGGCCTCAATGAAGTCGCCCGTGTGAACCTCGGTGGAAAACGTGATACCCGCGGCTGCGCACGCCTCTTCGCATCCGGCATACGTAGCCGTGAGCCGTGGAATGATCTCCGCGTCCGCCTCATATGCTGCAACTGCGATGCTCTTGGGCTTGTGCAGGCCCGAGCACCAGCGGTCCACGAGCGCGGCGGAAAGCGCGCCGGCTCCCGCGCCGGCATCCAACAGTCGCACTTCGCGAGGCGGCTTCCCAAACAGAGATGCCATGAATAGCGCCGTCGGCGCAGGCGTGAGGAACTGTCCGAGTTCCTGACGTTTTGGGGATATCGTCGCGACACTCAATTCACCGGCAATTTAGACACCCGGAAGATGGAAGCAACGCGTTCCGCCTCGCAGCGAGGCCCTGCCGCACACTCGCGAGGGACGACAGCCTGCTCACGGCGTTTCCGCGGAGCTACGGGCGCTGGCGCGGGCGAAGATGGCGCGGGAGCAGCCGGGGCAGACGCTGCAGGCGACGGCGCTCGTGCATGAGGCGTGGCTGCGGCTCGTGGATGCGGATGGGCAGGCGCGGTTTGAAAATCGCGCGCACTTTTTCTCCGCCGCCGCCGAGGCGATGCGGCGCATCCTCATCGACGGCGCGCGCCGCAAGCGGGCGGCGCGGCGCGACGGCGGGCAACCGGCGCTGGATGTCGATGAGCTGGAGATCGCCGCGCCGGCGGCAAAGGACGACGAGCTGCTCGCCGTCCACGAGGCGCTCGACCGGCTCGCCACGCACGACGCGCGCAAGGCGGAGCTGGTGAAACTGCGCTATTTCGCCGGCCTTACGATCGAGCAGGCGGCGGAAGCGCTCGGCGTCTCGACCCCGACGGCCAAGCGCGACTGGATCTACGCGCGGGCGTGGCTTTTCCGGGAATGCACGCGGGAAGCCGGTGCGTGACCTGACGGGTGCAGTCGCAGGAGAACTGGCGCGGTCCTTCAACGAGCTGACACCTGCGCTGCTCCCT
>CAXSDZ010000386.1:0-2599 GCA_964235505.1 uncultured Chthoniobacteraceae bacterium | reverse complement strand
ATGAATGCACCACGCAGCGGTCCAGCCGCGAGAAGGTCTTTTGGTAGATCGCGCGCCGCGCCACCACCGCCGCGCACGGCACGTAGCCGCCGCTCAGCGACTTCGCCACGGTGATCATATCCGGCTCCAGCCCCCAGTGCTCGTGCCCCCACCAACGTCCCGTGCGGCCGAGTCCGGTCTGCACTTCATCGCAGATGAGCAGCGTCCCCGTGCGCCGGCAAAGCCGCTCCGCTTCGCGATAGAAATCGCCGTCCGCACCGGTGGGAAAGCGCACCCCTTTTCCCTGCACCGGCTCGAGCAGCAACGCGGCCACGTCCTTACGCGCGAGCCGTTCCTCCAGCGCCGCGAGATCGCCCATGCGCACCCGCGTGGCGCCCGCCAGCAACGGCCCGAAGCCATCCTGAAAATGCGCGTCGCCCATGACGGAAAGCGCGCCGTGCGTGAGCCCATGAAAGGCTGATTGCAGCGACACGAGCCCCGGCCGACCGGTCGCCGCGCGAGCGAATTTAATCGCGCCTTCCACTGCCTCCGCGCCCGAGTTGCAGAAGAACACGGCATCAAGATGCGGCGGCGTTTTCGCCAGCAACGCCTCGCCCAGCAGCCCGCTCAGCAGCGAGCAATCCATCTGCACCATGTTTGGCAGATCGAGGTCGAGCACGTCGCGGATCGCGCGCTGCACGGCGGGGTGATTTCGCCCGATGTTGAAGACGCTGTAGCCGCTGAGGAAATCAAGGTAGTCGTGCCCATCGCGGTCGAAAAGATACGCGCCCTCCGCGCGGGCATACACCTGGTCAAAGCCGATGATTCTTTGCACCGCCACAAGCGTGGAATTGAGGTGCCGCTCGTGGAGCGAATAGTTTTCTCCGAGGCGGGTGCGGATGAGGGAGGGAAGGTCGAGCGGCATAGGCGGCGAAAATTTACCAAGGCCTGGGCGGCTGAAAAGGCGGAAGTCAGATGCAGCGATCGATCACGAGCAAAGAACGCAAGCCAGCCGGAGCAGCGCAGCGGCCTTTGCAAGCGAGCGGATGCGAACCCTCGCTCAACGCTCGGGAGGACGTTGGGCGGAGGTTTTCAAAAGCATTCTTGGCTTATTGCGGAAAACCTGCGAACATACCGGCCCATGAAAACTTCCTACGGTTTCTCGCGTCGCGGTCCTGATCATGTAGCCGAGGAGCTGGCCACGGTGCTTTCCGGCAAAGCCTGGTTCGAGTTCAAAGCGCTCTTCGAGATTGTCCATGCCAAGCTGCGCGCGCGGAATGCCGCCAGCGGCGGTGAAGAAATGCTGCGGCTGCGCGCTTATGAAAAGCTGCAGAATCTCGTGCATGCCGGAGTGGTGGAAAAGAACAGCAAGAAATACCGCGGGATTGCCCCTGCGCTGGCGACCTTCTTCGAGACGGCCTCCGGGCTGAATGCAAAGTTCGCTGCCGGAACGCACAGCCGCCCGCCGGCAGCTTCGACGACTGCCGCCGCGTAGTTCGCGCAAAAGGGGCTTCCCTTTTCCGCCCGCATCACTTACCCAGCAAGGGCACATTTTCCGTATGGCGAAACCCAATTATCAGTTCGAAAAGCGCAAAAGAGACTTGGATAAGAAAGCCAAGAAACAGGAGAAAAAGCTGCGCAAACTCGAGAAAGCCGACTCACCGGCCTCAGACGAAAATGGTGAGCAGGCGGAAGGCACTGCAGAAGCTGCGGAGCCAGCAGAAACCAGCGTGTCATAAAGGATCGCCGCGCACGAGAGGGGGGCTGGTGCGCGCGACATACACGGTGCTGGTGGATTCGCACTCCAGCAAAGGATTGAAGAAGTGGATCGTGTGAGCCTTTGCAGTGGCGAAGACGCTCCCGAGTCGCTGGAGAAATGCTTCATCTGGCCGGCCATCGGCCCAGAGCGCGAATGCGCCTGCGGGATGCAGATGGCGCGCGAGCTGGCGCAAGCCGCACAGGGTGTAAAAGGAGCCATGCTGTGGATGCAGCAGATGGCTCGGCGAATGGTCGATATCCAGCAGGACCGCGTGGAAGCGCCGGCCCGGATGCGCGACGTCGAAGCCCGGATCGGGTGCGGCGGCGAGCGCGAAAAAGTCTCCCTGCACGAGATGGCAGCGGCTATCTGCGGATAGCTGCAGACCCAGCGGCACAAGCCCTTCGCGGTGCCATCCGATCACTTCGGCCAAGGCATCTACGACGAGCAAAGAGCGCACTTCGGCATGCTCCAGCACCGCGCGCGCAGTGTAGCCAAGGCCAAGTCCACCGACCACCACATCGAGCGCGGGAGCCGTTTGCCCGGCCAGCCCCAGGCGCGCCAGCTCGATCTCGGCAGCGGTGAAGAGGCTCGACATGAGGAACTCCTCGCCGAGCTTCACCTCCCAGACCTCCAGCCCGTCCAGCGCGAGCATTGTTCGCCGCCGCAGGCTCAGCGGCCCGAGCCGGGTCTGCTGGAAGTCGAGCTCTTCAAAAATGGCGCTCACAGCGACGCACAGCTTGCAGGGGTGTCCCGATCAGTGCCGCCTCACGGAGACAGCGGCTTTTTCAAGCGGCCGTTCTGCCGGGGCGATCTCGCCACTGCGTGGTCCCACTCTGCACATGCCGCTGAAAGTGGCTCCTT
>CAXSDZ010000385.1:0-2614 GCA_964235505.1 uncultured Chthoniobacteraceae bacterium | reverse complement strand
CATTCGCCATTCGCCATTCGCCATTCGCCATTCGCCATTCGCCATTCGCCATTCGCCATTCGTCATTCGTCATTCGTCATTCCCCTCACCCACCCGCTCAACCTCCAGCCCGACCAGACACACATCATCCTCAAAATGCCCGCTCACTGAGAACTGCTGCAGCTCGGCGAGCAGCTCGGCAAACAGGACCTCCAGCGGGAGCTCCACCCGGCGGCGCACCGCGTCCAGCAGCCGCTTTTCATCGAAGAAATCCTCGCCCGGGCCTTCGATCTCAAACAGCCCATCGGTGAAAAGGATCACGCGATCCAGCACCTCGACGCCCGCGGTGGAAGTCACATACGCCGACTCCTCCAGCACCCCGAGCGCCGCCCCGCGCCGAGTTCCCGCCGGCGCCTTCAGCAACTCCACCGTGCCCGTCGCGGCGCGCACGTGAAACGGACTCGGATGCCCCGCGCTCGCAAACCGCAGCTCACCCGCCGCCGTATCCGCCACGAGATAAAATGCGGACGCGAAAATTGGCAGCCGCGTCTGCCGCAGGATGCCCGTGAGCCCACGGTTGAGCTTCGTCATGAACTCGCCGGGATCGCCCGCCAGCGGCCGCAGCTCCTGCGCGAGGCCGCGCACGATGGAAGTCACCAGCGCCGGCCGCACGCCGTGCCCCATCACGTCGCCGATCAGCACGCCGGTTTGCGTTTCCGATAGCGGCAGCACATCGAAAAAGTCGCCGCCGATGATCGTCGCGGGCTGGTAGTGATGGCAGAAACGCAGCGTTTGCGCGGCTGGCGACGCTGCTTTTGGCAACCCAAATGACGCCTCCGGCAGCAGTGCCCGCTGGAGTTCGCGCGCCATGTTCAAGTCGTCCTCGAGCTGCGTGTTTTTCTGCCCCAGCTCTTCCGCATATTTCGCGAGCTGCTCCTGCTGCTGCCGCAGCTCGACCTGCGTTTCCGCCAGCTTTCGATTCTGCAGGATCGCGCTTTCATACGTGGAGATCAGCAGATTCAGCATCTGCCGCCGCCCTGAGGTGATGAAGTGGTGCTGCCCATTGATCTCCACGTCGATCTGCTCGCCGCCCAGCTCGGCCGCAGGCTGCTCCGTGAGCAGCGCCCGCACGCGCGAAAGCAGATACTCCTCATCCCCGGATTTGGTCAGGTAGTAGTCCGCCTGCGCCTGCAAGCCGCGCACGATGTCGTCCACGTCGGAAAGCGTCGTCAGCAGGATCACCGGAATGCCGCGCAGCCCTGCATCCTGCTTGATCGTCTGGCAAAGCGTGTAGCCATCCATCTCCGGCATCACGATGTCGCTGATGACAAGATCCGGCCGCTGCTCGCGCACGGCTGCGAGCGCCTGGACGCCGTTCGCCGCTGCGCGCACCGTGTAGCCGTGGGTCTCCAGCAGATGGCGCAGGAGCTCCGCCTGAGTGCGGCTGTCGTCCACGATCAGGATGTCGGCGGGAGAAACGGTGGGAGTCATGCCGGCTTGGCGGAGGCGAGTTCGGTGAGCATTTCGGCAATCTTCTCGGGCGGCAGCACGTGCATGGCGGCACCGAGCCGGACCGCTTCGCCCGGCATGCCATGCACCACGCAGCTTTCCTGATCCTGCGCAAACGTCACGCCGCCGCGGTCGCGGATCAGCTTCAGCTCCGCCGCACCATCGCGCCCCATGCCGGTCAGCAGCACGCCCGCGCAGCTCGCGCCACAGCGAGCGGCCACGGAGCGAAAAAGGAACGCGGCGGCGGGCCGCAACCCGCTTTCGGCAGGGGCATCGCAAAGGTCGATCCGACCCTGCGCATCCAAGCCCATCTGCCGCCCGTCCGGCGCGAGATACGCCCGCCCTGGCTGCGCCGGCTCGCCGTGCTCCGCCACCGTGATCGAGAATCCCGAGGTGGTGCTGAGCCACTCTGCCAGCCCGCGGCAGAAGCCTTCCGCGAGGTGCTGCACGATGAGCACGGGCGCGGGGAAATCCTTTGGCAACTGGCTCAGAATGATCCGCAGCACTGGCGGCCCGCCCGTGGAAACTCCGACTGCCACGACGCGGATCACCCGGTGCGCATCGTGGTCGGCGACCGCGGTATTCCGCCGCCCTGCGGGAGTTGCGGGAACCTCGCCGCGCCGCACCCGCCAGCGCCGCACCACCCGCACTTCCGACATGCTCTTCACGGTCTGCACCAGCGTGCGCGCCATTGCCTCAGCCTTGGGATTTCCAGGTCCGCACGGCTTTTCCACCAGCGCCAGCGCGCCCGCTTCGATCGCGCGGAATGTCGTGTCCGCCTCCGCCGGATTCCACGCGCCGCTCACGATCACGATGGGCGTCGGCTGCGTCTCCATGATGCGCCGCGTGGCCTCGATGCCGTCCACCTCCGGCATCGCGAGGTCCATCGTGATCACGTCCGGCTTTTCGCGCGCGAGGAATTCCAGCGCCTCGCCGCCATGCCGCGCCGTGCCGATCACGCGCAGGTCGGGATCGCCGCGCAGGATCTGCACGAGCAGCTCCCGCGCGACCAGCGAGTCTTCGACGACGAGGACGTTGATCATTTGGGGAGGAAGGAGGCTGCGAGGGTCCGAGGCGCCTGCGGCGGGCTGAACGTCGAACGTCGAACGTCGAACGTCGAACGTCG
>CAXSDZ010000384.1:0-2638 GCA_964235505.1 uncultured Chthoniobacteraceae bacterium | reverse complement strand
TTCAAAGGCAGCATTGATCAGTTCCAGCGACTTCCCGCGCCCATCCGCGCCCGAATCCCAGCCATACCCGCGGTGGCCAAAATCGAGCGCGACATCCCGCTGCCGCACCGCCCAATCGCCATCGTCCGCATAGCTCACCTCATCGACTTTTAGCGCCTGCGCATTTTCCAGCGCGACGTGGTTTGCGCTGTTGGAAAGCTGTCCCGTCCAGCCCGCGACGAAGTTTACCACCCCGGGATGCGCCGCCTGAAACGCCGCGGCATTTGCCGCCACCACGAGAAATCCGCCCGCCGGAATCGTCGCGCCATTCGGAAAGGCAAACTGCACGCCGCTCGTGATCTTCCAACCCGTGAGATCCACCGGCGCAGCGTCCGAATTGAACAGCTCGATCCACTCCTCCGCCGGCAGCTCCGACGCGGGATGATACATGATTTCATTGAGGACCACGCCCCCGCGGCTGCTGGCTGCCAGCATCGTGAGGAGCAACACCGGCGCGAGAAAGCGTGGAAGAGTCATAGGCAACAAGAAGGGGGTTTTTCAGCCAAGCAGCCGCCTATGACATCTCCCCCGGGGCGGCATGACAGATTCGTCATTGCCCATCTGGCGAGGCAAACAGGCTGGGGTGCCGGTTCTGTGGGCGACATCCGCAGCGTCCATGTCCGCCGAACCGTTTCCCGCCATGCGCCCGCTTTTCCTTTTCTTCATCGCAGCATTTCTCACCCTGCCATTGCGCGCGGCGGAAACGTCCGCTCAGGAGATCGAATACTTGCTCGGCTACATCAAAAACTCCAACGGCCACTTCATCCGCAGCGGCAAGGAATACAGCGCGCAGGAAGGCGCCGATCACATGCGGCAAAAGCTCAGCCGCGCGGGTGGGCGAGTGAAGACGGCGGAAGATTTCGTCACCGGCATCGCCACCAAGAGCTACCTGAATGGGGAGGTCTATCAGGTGAAGCTGAGCGACGGGAAAACGGTGCCGACGGGCCCATGGCTCAGCGAAGCACTCGCGCGGCATCGGCGGGCAACGAAGGAGTGAGGCCGCGCGGCAGGGGCGATTTGCGCGGCTACGCTCACCCGCGAGTCGCGTTGCATTTGTTCGCTGCTGGAGCTGGATTGAGCACTGCGCTCGCGTGGCGCTTTCGATCTCCTTGCCTCGCCCGCAGGCCGGAACTATTGCTTCCGGCCATTTTCGCGCCGCCATGCAAATCAACTTCTTCCGACTCGCCGAACTCTCCGCCGCCGAGCGCCGCCGGCTTCAGCAGCGCGCGGAGATCGACATCCAGAGAGTGAGCGAAGTCGCCGCGCGGCTGGTCGGCGAAGTGCGCGAAGACGGCGACGCCGCGGTGGCCAGACACCTTGCGGAGATCGACCGCGTGCCGCTGCCAGTGGGGCAATTCCGCGTGACGCCGGAGGAGTTCGACCAGGCCGCTCGCGAAGTGACGCCGGAGATCAAAGCCGCGGTGCTCCACTCAATCGCGAACGTGCGCAAGTTTCACGACAGCCAGATGCCCGAGCAGATGACCTGGCACGAGGTGCAGCCCGGGGTGATGGCGGGCGAAAAGATCACTGCGATCGACAGCGTCGGGCTTTATGTGCCGCGCGGAAAAGGCGCGTTTCCGAGCGTGATGATCATGCTCGGCGTGCCGGCCAAGCTCGCGGGCGTGCGCGAGATCGCGGTCTGCACGCCGCCCAATCCTGACGGCAGTGTCGATGCCGCGACGCTGGTCGCTGCGCGCGAGATCGGGATCGAGAACATCTACAAAATCGGCGGCGCCACCGCGATCGCCGCGCTGGCTTACGGCACGGCGACGGTGCCGAAGGTGGTGAAAATCCTCGGACCCGGAAATCAGTATTGCTCGGCGGCAAAACGGCTGCTCGTGAGCCAGGTCGATGTGGGACTTCCCGCCGGCCCGAGCGAATCGATCATCCTCGCCGATGACTCCGTCGATCCGGAGATCGCGGCGCTCGATTTGCTCATCGAAGCCGAGCACGGCCCAGACTCCGCGGCGCTGCTGGTGACGCACTCCGAAACGCTCGCAAATGCTGTGCTCGCCCGGCTTCCTGCGCTGGTGGAGGAGCTGCCGCAGCCGCGCCGCGACTTCTGCACGCGCAACCTCGGAACCTACAGCGGGATCGTCCTCACCACGTCGCTGGAGGAGTCGGTCGCATTCGTCAATGAGCACGCGCCGGAGCACATGGAGCTGCTCGTGCGCGAGCCGTTTGCTGTGCTCGGCGAGGTGCGAAATGCGGGCGAAATCCTCATCGGCCCGCACACGCCGATCTGCGTCGGAAATTACTGCCTCGGCGTGAATGCCATCCTGCCGACGGGCGGCTTTGCGAAGTCGCACTCCTGCACTTCGATCCACTCCTTCCTGAAGCGCACGTCACTCGCGTATTGCACGGCGGAAGGCTTCGAGGCGCTGCGCGAAACGACG
The DNA here is from genome assembly GCA_964235505.1 of uncultured Chthoniobacteraceae bacterium. Lineage (GTDB taxonomy): Bacteria > Verrucomicrobiota > Verrucomicrobiia > Chthoniobacterales > Chthoniobacteraceae > CAXSDZ01. The sequence continues at coordinate 203 of CAXSDZ010000384.1, read as the reverse complement.
GTGCGCCTCGCGGAATACGAAGGTTTCCCGGCGCACGCGCGGGCAGCGGCGCGGCGGCCTCGGCTTCCTTCTGCACAGCCATGAGCGCAGGCGACGCTGGAAGTGCCGCAGCGGAAGGGAAAACCACGGGGAGCACAGGGAACACGGGGGAGCATTTGGCTCCCCCCATTCCCCCCCCATTCCCCCCCCCATTCCCCCCCCCA
>CAXSDZ010000383.1:0-2662 GCA_964235505.1 uncultured Chthoniobacteraceae bacterium | reverse complement strand
CTCCTCACCCGCGTTGGCACTTTGCAGAAACTCTCAACTCTCAACTCTCAACTCTCAACTTTACCCCGTGGCTTCGATCATTTCGCATAGTCCGGCCGAGACGTTCGAGTTCGCGCGCGGCCTCGCGGCGGAGCTCTGCGACGGCGATGTGCTCGCCCTTTGCGGCACGCTTGGCGCCGGCAAGACGCACTTCGTCAAAGGGCTCCTCGCCGGCCTCGGCGGCAATCCCGCGGACGTGACGAGCCCGACTTTCACGCTCATCAACGAATACGCAGGCAACCGGTGGCCGGTCTTCCACTTCGACTTTTACCGGCTGGAAACCGAAGACGAACTCCTTGCCATTGGCTTCGACGAATACCTCGACGGTCCCGGCGTTCTGGTCGTCGAGTGGGCGGATAAGTTCTGCCGCTTGATGCCGAACAAGACGCGCTGGTTTGACTTTGAAGCCAGCGCCGAGAACGTGCGCGAAATCGCCGAGCGCGAGCCATGATCACCCTCGCCATCGATACCTCCACCATGCGCGGCAGCGTGGCCGTGCTCGCGGATGGCGTGCTGCTTTTGGCGCAAGACTTCTCCGCGGACCGCAGCCACTCCTCCACGCTCTTCACGGTGCTCGAGCGCGCCTGCGCCGCCCTCCCGCGCATCGATCGGATTGCGGTCGGCCTCGGTCCGGGTTCCTACGCTGGCATCCGCATTTCCATCGCCGCTGCTCTCGGCCTTCAGCTCGCGCGCGGCGCGGAACTCGTCGGTCTTCCCTCCGTCGCAGCGCTGCAAACTGACGCGGCGCGCTACGTCGCGATCGGCGATGCCCGCCGCGAGACGTTTTACTTCACCCGGGTCGAAGAGGGCCTCTGCACGGAAGGCCCGCTGCTCATGGACGAATCAGCCCTCCGCGCCAAACTAGCCGCGCTGGGAAACGCGCTTCCGATTCTGGTCACTGCGCCACTCGCTGGCTTTCCGGAGGCACAGTCCGCGCTTCCCTCCGCGACTCTCCTCGCGCATCTGGCTGCGGATCGACGCGGCATCATAGCCCACGGCGACCTGGAACCGATCTACCTCCGCGAGCCGCACATCACGCTGCCGAAACGTCCTTCGTAGCAGCCGACCTAAGGTTGTGGTTACCCGCGCGTTGCGACGACGCGTTCGGTAATCACCGCTTCGGTCTTGGGCGTCTGATGCGCCTCCGCGGGTTTCGCGGCGGGCGGGCGGGGTTTTACTTTCCAGAAGTGCCCGGCGAAGCGCGGCCATTCGCCCAGGATCTCGTGGGCTCGGGCGCTGTCCGTCGCTTCCAGATGGCGGTAGATGAGCTGCTGGAGGACGACTTTATCCTCCTCGCTGAGCCGCTCGATGACGACGAGCCCGGGATTGTAGAGGTCTGCAAAGCGCGCCTCCAGATCGAGCACGTAGGCGGAGCCGCCAGTCATGCCGGCACCGAAGTTTTTGCCGGTGCCGCCGAGCACCACGACGCAGCCGCCGGTCATGTATTCGCAGCCGTGATCGCCGATGCCTTCCACCACTGCGAGCGCGCCGGAGTTCCGCACGGCGAAGCGCTCGCCCGCCCGGCCGTTCGCGAGCAGCGTGCCATTTGTCGCGCCGTAGAGGCAGGTGTTGCCGACGATGGAATTGAGCGCTGGCTCAAACTTCCGCTCTTTCGGCGGGCGCACGATGATCTCGCCTCCGCTCATGCCTTTGCCGACGTAATCATTCGCTTCGCCGGTGAGCACCAGCTTCACGCCGGACGCGAGGAACGCGCCGAGGCTTTGGCCCGCGGTGCCCTGAAGATGGAGCGTGAGGGTGCCTTCTTCCAGCCCGCTCTTACCGTGGAGATAGCCGATCTCACCGCTCACTTTGGTGCCGATGGAGCGATGCACATTGCGCACGCGGTAGGAGCGTTCCATGAGGACGCCGTCCACGATCGCGTCCTTGGCATCCTGCAAAATGCGGTCGTCCAACGGCGACTCGGCGATGGGCGGATCATTGCGCTGCCACGTGCAGAAGCGCGGCGAGGGGTCGTCTTTGCCAACGGGATCGACGAGCAGGCGCGACAGGTCGAGCGCGTTGGCCTTGGGGTGATTCGGCACTTCCCGCTGCTTGAGAAACTCGGGGCGCCCAATGATTTCGGTGAGGCTGCGGACGCCGAGATTTGCGAGGGTTTGCCGGACTTCCTGCGCCACGCCGTTGAAGAAGTTCACCAACATCTCGGGCGTGCCTTTGAATTTGCCGCGCAGCTTTTCATCCTGCGTGGCGATGCCGACCGGGCAGGTGTTCAGGTGGCACTGGCGCACATAAACGCAGCCGAGCGCGATAAGACCGGCGGTGCCGAAGTTGAACTCTTCCGCGCCGAGGATGGCGGCTTTGATGATGTCGTCTCCCGTGCGCATGCCGCCATCCGTGCGGAGAACGACGCGATTGCGGAGGTTGTTCAGCATCAGCACCTGCTGCGTTTCGGCGACGCCGAGTTCCCACGGAGTGCCGGCGTTCTTGATGGAACTCAGCGGCGACGCTCCCGTGCCGCCGTCGTGCCCGGCGACGAGCACCACATCGGCGTGCGCCTTCACGACGCCCGCGGCAATGGTGCCGACGCCGGATTCCGCAACGAGCTTCACGGTGATCTTCGCGCGCGGATTCACTTCCTTCAGGTCGTGGATGAGCTGCGCGAGAT
>CAXSDZ010000382.1:0-2697 GCA_964235505.1 uncultured Chthoniobacteraceae bacterium | reverse complement strand
GCACGCACCGCCTTGCGGCACGAAGAGTTCGGGCCAGCTTTCCAGGAAGCCACCACGCGCCACGCCAAACTCCTGGGTCATCTCTGCGCGGCCTTCTCGCACGCGATGAGCGCGCGTCGCACTGGGGCTTGTGAGCAGGAGCCGCGCGCCGCCCGCAACCTCCACGCGGCACGCGATGCGATCACCTGCGAGCAGCCCGGCGGTCGGATTGATGATGTTCACGATCAGCGTTCCGCTTTCCTCGTCGAAGTGCGGCTTGGACAGGTGCATCGGCGCGCGGAACGACTGCCGCCGCAGGATGCTCACGCCGCGCGAATCGGGCGCGCAAAAGAGGTCGAGGTGGCCTCGCACGCCGAAGGCGGGAAGCTCCAAAGCCGTGGGCTGAAGATCGAACGGTGCGGAAATCCCTCCGGGCGGTGTTTCAGGTTCAGCGTTCCGCGCCGGACGTTCGGCGTTTCCTTCGCTCACGCAAATAGGACCTCCCGCCGCAGCCACGCGAGCAGCTCATCCTTGCCCTTTTCCGAGCGCAGATCGGCGAAAAGGAACGGCTTCGAGCCGCGCATTTTTTCCGAGTCGCGCGCCATCACTCCGAGGTCTGCGCCCACGTGCGGTGCGAGGTCGGTTTTGTTGATGAGCAGCAAGTCGGAATGACGGATGGCGGGGCCTCCTTTGCGCGGGATTTTGTCTCCCTGCGCCACGTCGATCACGTAGATGAACGAGTCCACCAGCTCGGGGGAAAACGTGGCGGAAAGGTTGTCGCCGCCGCTTTCCACGAGGATGAGGTGGGCATCCGGGTGGCGCTTTTCCAGCTCGGCGATGGCGACGAGATTCATGCTCGTGTCGTCTCGGATCGCGGTGTGCGGGCAGCCGCCGGTTTCGACTCCGAGCACGCGATCGGCAGCGAGCGCCCGTTCGCGCACGAGAAATTCGGCGTCCTCGCGCGTGTAGATGTCGTTCGTGACCACGGCGATGGAGCGCTCACCGCGGAGCCACTGGCAAAGCCGCAGCACGAGCATCGTCTTGCCCGAACCGACAGGCCCGCCGATGCCGATGCGGATGGGTCTGCGCGGGGCGCCGCTCATTTCAGGAGCGTTCCAAAGGCTGCGTGGCGGGAAGCGAGGACAGCCCCGTCATCGTCAACAGCGGCAGCACATGCGCCTGACCTTCCTTGTCGATCACCACTGCATTGGTCGGTGCCAGTGCGATATCGAGCGGATCGCGCACTTCATATTGCCGCCCGTCCGCCATGGAGATTGCGAACGGGATTCCCTCACGAATCGCGGTGATTACAGTATTTCGCGTCATGCCCGCCAGCATGCGGCAGCGGCCACGTTTTGCAACCCGCGAGCCGCTATGAGATGAACAGTCGGCCGTCGGCCCGCTCATGCCGCAGGGCGGCGATTTCGAGCAGGGGATTGAACCAGCCCGCATCTTCACGGGCGACGAGGAAGGAGGCGGCGATCGTCTCCGGCGCCTGCGCGCAAGCGGCTCGCAAGGCGCGCTGGCAGCCATCCTGGCCGATGCGGATGAGCTTCAGGGCGGCAGCGCACGCGGCGGCGAGGCTGCTGTAAAGCGCCGCCGTGAGAGCGGCGGGCAGCGGCACGTTTTCCACCGCCGCCTGCGCGCCGCAAACCGCGAGGTGATGGCCGCGCGCCTCGCCGCGCTCGATGGCGGCTTCAAAGTCCGACAGCAACGTCGCTGCCGGGCAAAGCAGCCGCAGTGCTTTCAGCCGCCGCACGCCGAGCTGCGCACTCGCATCCCGCGTTTCCCGCGCGAGCTTCCACGCGCTGATCTCGCGATCGATCGCACACAGCTCGCCGAGGTCGTGAGCCGCGGCGGCATGAAAGGCGAAGCGCAGAAACGGCAGCTCCAGCGGGCCCTGCGCCGGCAGGACGTGCATCAGCAAAAACTCGCGCAACGATGCTTCGTCGCGCACAAGGCCGAGCCGCACACTTTCCTCCAGACCGAGTGAATGCGCATACGCGCCGGTAGGGAAAAGCGCGTCGCCGGTTTGCAGAAGAAACGGGAGCCACGCGAGCACGTCGGGCTGTGTGGTGAGCGGGGCGAAAGTCAAACCCGTCGCGTGCCCATCCTTCCGCGGTTTCCCCGCCGCCGGCTCGGTTCCCGCATTGTTCCGGGCTTCAGACTCGGCCTCGTTAGGGTGCATGCGAATGTCCGCCGGAGAGCGGGCGAAAGACGTGCTCGCCCGCAGCGTAGGCGAGCCCTTCGCGCTGGAAAAGCTGGCGCAGCGCGGGGTCATCCGGCACGAGCACGGCGTTGCTTTCCAGCGCCAGCGGAAAGTGCAGATTGCCGATGAGCCAGCCGAGCCGCGCGAAGTCCGCCGGGCCGCGCACGCCGCTTTCTGCGAGGCTGACCGTCAGCACTGGCTCCGGCTTTTGCACGAGGATGTAAGCCGTGTCTTCGCTCTCGAAAACCGTGTCGCCATCGGCGAGCGGCCGGTCGAGATCGAACCCCAGCTCGCGCCCATCCTCCGCCGCGCCGCGCCAGCGCCGCTTTCGCAAGGAGTGGCTATCCACCACGATCGCGACGCGCTTCAAACCCGGGCTCGGCTGTGACAATGCGTGTTGAACGAGGTCCATGATCGGCGTGAGCAGCAGCCTTTGTGAGACGCGCGACCCGGCGAACGCAAGGCCTGCGCGCCACGGGTGGTGTCCTCATCTGGAAACCAGGAAGCCA
>CAXSDZ010000381.1:0-2723 GCA_964235505.1 uncultured Chthoniobacteraceae bacterium | reverse complement strand
CCGGGAGCAACTCCGCGAGATGCTGTCGGCGCGGCAGTCGGGCGGCATCATTTTCACGACGATCCAGAAGTTCTCGCTGGAGCGCCAGGAGAGCGATCATCCGGTGCTGTGCGCGCGCTCGAACGTGGTGGTGATCACGGACGAAGCGCACCGCTCGCAGTATGGGACGAAGGCGAAGCTGGTGGACGTGAAGGATCGGGCGACGAAGGAGGTGATCGGGAAGAAGTATGTCTTCGGCTACGCCAAACACATGCGGGATGCCTTGCCCGGCGCTTCGTTCATCGGTTTCACCGGGACACCGATCGGGCAGGCGGATGCGAACACGCTGGAGACCTTCGGCGGCTATGTGTCGATCTACGACATCGAGGACGCGAAGGAGGACAAGGCGACGGTGCCAATCCCTTACGAGAGCCGGCTGGCGAAGCTGGACATCAACCGGGCGGAGATCGACGCGGCGAACAAGTCTCTCCCATTGCCGGCCCCCGCTATTCCCCTCCGCCGCCTCGGTGGAGGAAGTAATCGAGGACGAGGAGGACGTGTCGGCGCTGGAATCGACGAAGAGCAAATGGGCGGAACTGGCGAAGCTGGTGGGGGCGAAGGAACGCGTGGAGGAGATCGCCGCCGATCTGGTGGAGCACTACGAGACGCGGACGAGTGTGCTGGAAGGCAAGGCGATGATCGTGGCGATGTCGCGGGACATTTGCGTGAGCCTCTTTACCGAGATCATCAAGCTGCGGCTGGATTAGGCGGGATCAAAACTGCCGAACGGCAGTGGGTGGAACCATGAGGACGGCGCGATTCGCATCGTGATGACGGGCACAGCGTCCGATAAATCGACTTTGCAGGATCACGTCTATAACAAGGGACAGAAGAAGCGGCTGGAGCGGCGCTTCAAGGACCCGCGCGACCCGCTGAAGCTGGTGATCGTGCGGGATATGTGGCTGACCGGATTCGACGCGCCCTGCTGCCACACGATGTATGTGGACAAGCTGATGGCGGGGCACAATCTGATGCAGGCCATCGCGCGGGTGAACCGGGTCTTCGCGGGGAAGGAAGCCGGGCTGGTGGTGGATTACATCGGCATCGCCGCGGAACTGAAGAACGCGCTGAGATCTTCAGGCATGAGAATTCCGGCTTTTTCAGGCGCGGAATCGCGGTAAATCCTTTCCTTATGGAACGATTCTCTTGCTGGCTCATCGTCTTACTCACCTTTGGCACTTTCCTCCGCGCGAACGCTGCAGACGCGGCGCCGAAGCCTGGCCGCTACAAGGGGACCTTTACGATTCAGGCTACGCTCATCGATCCCGCGACCTATGCAGAGACCAAGGCGGTCGTGAAAAAGGTCATTGTCGTCGCGGGAGTTCTGGAGGGATCGAACTTGCAACTCGTCTTCGCCGAAAAGCCCGTTCTCCCCAACGTGGTTCACGTGGTTGGCACAGGCACGGTCGAGGGTAACTCCCTGCTGCTGGACATCGGATTTCCCGTGTCCCTGTCGGGTTCCAAACTTACGTCGGGTTCCATCAAAGGCTCAGCCAACGTCACGTTTGGAGGCAATGACGATCCATTTTTCAACTCCAGCGTGGTCTCACAATGCAAGCTCTCGATCGCACTCACCCGCGTAGGAAATTGAGGCGTGCCGCGGGTTTGTCACTTGCAGGCGACTTCCCGGAACGGCCCGAAGTGCTCCAGACGATGGGTGACGAAACGCTGAAGAAGCTAGCGACAGAACTGACTTGCGCTCGATCGCGGAGTGCGATGAGAGCTGCGAAATTGCGAGCGGGTTCCCGTGCGGAACCACACGGCGTTACGTCGGGCAAGGCAGCACGTCGGGGAGCGGGAACGGGACCGCCGGGATCGGGGTGAGATCCTGCTTCACGAGCCAGATGGCCTGGCGGCAAAGCAGAAAACGGCTTTGCTCGAACTCCGGCCAGCCCGCGGCTTCGGCCAGGGCGCGCAGCTCGCCGTAGGAAAACGCGCGGCGCGCGGAAAGCCGTCCGTCGTAGCGCGTCATTGGGTCCCGATAGATGAGTGCCGTGACGAGCCACACACTTGCGGAAGTCCACCACGAGCGCTCCAGATCGGCGACGAGGACGAAATGATGCGACAGCGCATGGCAGCGGCGCAGCAGTCGGACGGCATTTTCCTCGCTGAAATGGTGCAGCGCCAGCGAGCAGCAAACGAGGTCGTAGGTGCAGCCCGGCTCGAAGGATAGGGCGTCGCCACGGACCCAGTCGATCTCGGGAAAGCTGGCGCTCTGCCCTCGCGCGATCTCCAGCGTCGCAAGGTTGGCATCGACGGCATCGATCGCGACGGAGATGTCGCGCGCGCGACACCAGTCCGCGATGAGCCGCGGGATATCGCCGGCGCCGGTGGCGAGATCGAGCACGCGGAGCGGGCAGCCCGGTTGCAGCCAGGCACCGAGAAAAATCCGCACGAGCCGGTGACTACCGAAGTAGCGGTTGAGGCCGACGAGGTTCTCGAGGTCTTTTGCCAGCTCCGGCGTGACCGGTTGCGGCAGGTCCATGAGCTCGGGCTGGTGTTCATCGAAAGCGCGCTTCATGGCCGGGGAAGTGGAGCAGTTTTCTCCGGCGGAGGCGAAGAAAAGCGCAATGGGCGGAGGAAATGCCGCAGAAGAGCAGGCGCGTATCCCTTTGCCAGGCTCAGTTTGAAAAGCGAAGCGCAGGGCGCGATTGTCGGCCTGCGAAGTGCGCTCGTGGCAACAA
>CAXSDZ010000380.1:1536-2786 GCA_964235505.1 uncultured Chthoniobacteraceae bacterium | reverse complement strand
CGCGGCGGCGCTCGCCTACGGCCTCGACAAGCTCCGCGACAAAACCAAAGTCGCGGTCTTCGACCTCGGCGGCGGCACTTTTGACATCTCGATTCTGGAGCTGAACCAAGGCGTTTTCCAAGTGCTCGCGACGAACGGCAACACGCGGCTCGGCGGAGACGACATCGACGCGGCGCTGGTGGAATCCCTAGCTCGGAGCAGCCAGCGTGAGGAGACTCTGCCACGTATGGATGAAAAGATGGAGCCTCCTCAGGTCGGCAGCCACGGTGCCGTCCACGCCCGTTTGCGCGACGCGGCCGTCGCCGCGAAGCACCGCCTTTCACAGGAAGAACAGGTCGAAATCGCGCTCCCATTTCTGGCCGAATCCCGCAGCGCATCGATCACGCTCACGCGCGCAGAGCTGGAGCGCATCGCGCAGCCGATCGTGGAGAAAACCCGCGCCCACTGCCTGCGCGCGCTCGCCGATGCGCGGCTCCAACCCGCGGATCTGGATGAAGTGATCCTCGTCGGCGGCCAGACGCGCATGCCGCTGGTGCGCCGCTTCGTGGCCGGGATCTTCGGCCGCGAGCCGAACACTTCGCAGAACCCCGATGAAGCCGTGGCGATCGGCGCGACGATCCAGGCCGGCATCCTCAGCGGCGCGGTGCAAAATGTGGTGCTGCTCGACGTGACGCCGCTTTCGCTCGGTATCGAGACGTTTGGCGGGCTCATGAATGTGATCATCCCGCGCAACTCCACTATTCCGTGCAAGGCGGGCGAGATGTTCACCAATGCGGTCGCCGGCCAGCGCTCGATGCTCATCCGCGTGCTCGAGCGCGGCGCGCGCGGCGGCGAGCGGCGAGGCGAACGCGAAATGGCGCGCGACAACTGGGCGCTCGGTCGCTTCGAGCTGGAGTTTGAGCCCGCGCCAAAAGGGCAGGCGCGCGTGGGCGTGCAATTCGAGATCGATGCGAACGGCATCCTTCACGTCCTCGCCCGCGACACAAAAACCGGCTGCGAGCAGATCGTGCCGATGACTAGCGCGATCGATGTCTCCGACGACGCGGTGGAAAAGATGCTGGAAGACTCGCTGGAGCACGCGTTTGAAGACATGAGCGAACGGGTTTTTGCGGAAGCAAAACTGAAGGCCGACGAGATGCTCCCCGCTGTCCGCAAAGCGCTCGTGCAAGTCGGCGCGCAACTCACGACGGGCGAACTCGCCGCCATCGCCGAGCGCGTGGCCGCGGTGGAGGAAGCGCTCGCCGCTGGTG
>CAXSDZ010000380.1:0-1526 GCA_964235505.1 uncultured Chthoniobacteraceae bacterium | reverse complement strand
GAGGAGGCTGTCAACGCTAGCGCCGCGCAGCCTTTGAAAAAGGCGAACGCCGCGCTCGATGAAGCCACGCAGCGCCTCGCTACGCTGCTCCTCGAGCGGGCGATGGAGCCGTCGCGGGCGTGAAGCGCATCGCTGTTTGCAACCATCGAGCAGACCACAGGAAGCCAGCCGTGAAGCGGGGCTGGGGCGTCCGGGAGTCGCTCAATGAAAGCCATAAGCCACCGACCAGAACGTGCGATCCTCCGGCGACTTCTCGATCTCGACAATGAGATAGCAAGTGCCGGTCTTTTTTGGAATCACGCGCGCCGCGGCTTGGTGCGCCTTCTGCCATTGCTCCATCTCCACGAGCTGTCCATCGCTGTCATACACGTGCATGGAGAGCTGCGCGTCTCTGGTATCCGAGCCCATCCAGAACCAGTATTCGTTTCCCTTGAAAAGCTGGTGGGCGATTGCTTTCTGCTGTTTCGCCGGCAGGTCGCCGCCCCAGTAATCTTCGCGCATGGTAAAACCTTCCTTGAGGTAAGGATCGGCTGCTTCCAGCGCGAAGGAGAGCGCGTCATCGATCGAACGCCGGGCACCAGGATTTGGCGTCGCATCTGGAGGCACGGCGGGCGGAACACCACGATGGTCCGGGTTTCGCGCCACGCGATGGTCTGCAAACCAACCGATTGCTGCGCACGAAAATGCGTCGGCTGATCGACGGCGAGATCACGCTCCGGGCGCGCGCTACCGGGCTGTGGCGCAGTGAGGACCGTCTGCCCGATCGCCACATTTTGCAGCACCATAGAGGTTGCCGCTGGCGGCGGCGCGATCCGCGTCGTGAAAGGGGCGCGCGGCGGCGCGCTGCTGTCGATTGCCGTAACCATCGGCACGGCGCTCGACTCCACGATGATCGTCTGCGGCGTGCGCTCGCCACCGATCGCGAACCACATGAGGGCCGCGCCGACGACGACGCCGGCCAGCGTGGCGGCAAAGATGGGGAGAGCGCGCTGGGAGGTCACGGGGTCGCGCTATCCCACTATTTCAGCAACTCCGCAAGCTTCGCCCGCTCGTTCGTCGGCAACTGGCAGGCATAGTTTTCGCAAACGTAAGCCGCGGCCCTGCCGTCGATCGGCTTCATGCCTTCGAGGAACGGGAGCTCGTGCGCGAGCCATGCCTGACCCGCGCCGCCGTCGGCGAGGAGCACGATTTTGTTCGGGAGAAAGTGTGCGTGGACTTCGTGCAGCAGCGCGCGGGTGTCCTCCGCAGTGGGCGCACCGGCGAGCACGATCTGGCGCGGCTTCGCGAGCGACGCATCGACCGCGCAGAGCATTTGCGGCATCGCGGTCGGCGCGCTGGTGAGCTGTTCGGAAAAGGCCCGCACCGTTTTGTCCGCCTTTTCGCGGAGCTCTTTAGAGTCGGTAATTTGCGCAAGGCGCAGGAGATTCATCGCCGCGACAGAGTTTGGCGAAGGCTCCGCGCCGTCGTAATCCTCCTTCATGCGGAGGAGGATGCCGTCGATCGTGATGCCCGCGTTGGCGACGAGG
>CAXSDZ010000379.1:0-2799 GCA_964235505.1 uncultured Chthoniobacteraceae bacterium | reverse complement strand
GCGCCTGCCAGATCGGAGGGTTCGGTTGAGGAAGATCCAGCGGAATTCGCCAGCAGGATCCGCAGCACGTTTCGGAACTGCCGATAGGCATCGGTGAGGCCGGCGAAGGACTCTTCGGAAAACGGCACCTCGCCCGTGAATTCCACGCTCGCAGCCCAGAGCCGCACGATGTCCGCACCGTATTTGCCGACGAAATGCTGCGCGTCCATCGGCTTCGCGTAAGTTCCTTGCGCGGACTTGGAGACCTTTTTGCGCGTGTCCTTATCGACCACGAAGCCGTGCGTGATCACGGTCTTGTAAGGTGCCTGCCCAGCGTGCAGCGCGACGCTGGTGAGGAGTGAAGATTGGAACCAGCCACGGTGTTGATCCGTCGCTTCGATATACACGTCCGCCTGGCGGAACGGGAACTTCGCGCCCGCCTGCACGGCGTCGGCGCGGGCTTGCTCGCCACCGGCATTGCGCGGCTGCAGCTCGGGCCGCTTTTGCAACACAGCACAATGGGATACGCCGGAGTCGAGCCAGACATCGAGCGTGTCGTTCCGCCGCGTAGTGCCTGCTGGCAGGCCGAGCGTCTGCGCCCACCACGCGTCGTCGCGTTCAAACCAGAGGTTCGTCCCTTCCTGCTCCACGAGATCAGCGACGCGCCGCACCAGCTCGGCATCGAGGATCGGCTGCTTTTCCGCATTGTAGAAGACTGGCAGCGGCACGCCCCACGAGCGCTGCCGCGAAATGCACCAGTCCGGCCGCGACTCCACCGTGCCATGGATCCGATTCCGGCCCCACGCCGGCAGCCAAGCGACCTGATCGATCGCTGCTAGCGCAGCGCCGCGCAGCTTTTCCACCCGGATGAAGAGCTGCTCGACCGCTCGGAAAACGATGGGCGTTTTCGAGCGCCAGCAGTGCGGATACGAGTGCTCGTAAATCTGCTCGGCCAGCAGCGTGCCATTTCCCCGGAGGTGCTCGATCACGTCTTTGTTCGCATCGAAGACATATTTCCCGGCCCAAACCGGCACGCCCACTTCCTCCGTGAAGCGCCCGTGTTCATCCACCGGCGAAAGGATTGGCAGCCCATTTTCCACGCCTGCGAGATAGTCGTCCGCGCCATGGCCGGGCGCGATATGCACCTGGCCGGTGCCGCTTTCCATCGTCACGAACTCGGCGGAGACGATGCGCGCGCGCCGATCGAGGAAAGGGTGCTGGGCTTCGGCTCCGGTGAGTTCCGCGCCGGTGTAGCCCGTGAGAATATGCTCGCCCGCGGTTTCCACGAGCCGCTCTTCCAAACCGGGCCGGGCAAAGCCGACTTCCTCGAAGCCAGCGGCTTCGGTGAACGCTTCGACAAGCGGTTCCGCGATGACGAAGAGCTCCGCACGCGGCGGTTCGTCACTGAAGATCCCAGCCGCCGGAGCCGCCGCTTTTTTGCGGAACGCCTTCACCACGTAGCGCTGCCGCGGATGCACCGCGATGGCCACATTTGCCGGCAGCGTCCACGGCGTCGTGGTCCAGATCACCATGCTCGCCTGCCCCGCGAGCGGTCCGCTCACCAGCGGGAACTTCACAAAGATCGCGGGGTCCGAGCGGTCAGCGTATTCCACCTCAGCCTCCGCGAGCGCGGTCTGCGCGCCGGTGCTCCAATAGACCGGCTTTTTGCTTTGATAGACGAGCCCCTGCTCCACGAAGCCCGCGAACGCGCGGATGATTTCCGCCTCGTAGCCCGGCTCCAGCGTGAGATACGGCCGTTCCCATTCGCCAAAGACACCGAGCCGCTTGAACTGCCCGCGCTGGATATCGATGTATTTGCGCGCGTATTCCTCGCTCCGCCGCCGCACTTCCGCCGGTGCGAGGCCGCGCGATTCCTTCACCACTTTGAACTCGATCGGCAACCCGTGGCAGTCCCAACCCGGCACGAACGGCGCACGAAATCCAAGCATGGAACGCGACTTCACGATGAGGTCCTTCAGCACCTTGTTCAGCGCGGTGCCCATGTGGACGTCGCCATTGGCGAAGGGTGGCCCGTCGTGCAGCACGAAAAGCTCGGCGTCCTTCCGCGCCTCCTGGATCTGCGCGTAAAGCCCCGCGGCTTCCCACTTCGCCAGCCGCTCCGGCTCGCGCTTCACCAGATCCGCCTTCATCGGAAAATCGGTCTTGGGAAGGTTCAGCGTCTCTTTGTAGTTCTGGCTCATCGGTAGGTGCGCGGCGGTGCGGAAAAAAGGAGGCGGAGCGTAAGCGGGCGCTCCGGAGCGGTCAATTACGGCGGGTGGAACTCGGAAGTTCGATGCGGAAGCATATCCGTGCGGCCGCGTGGCTTGACCATTCCACGACGTGTGATTTCGCCCTCCTTCCCAAGCTCGTTCGCCCTCGTTCCCAAGCTCCAGCTTGGGGATGTCAGTGTTTTCGAGGCTTCGCCTCGTCCATGCACGTTCTGCGAAACGCGTGCGCCGCGCGAAGAAGGGAACTGTCGAGGCAGAGCCTCGGGGACAAGTGCGTTCCCAAGCTGGAGCTTGGCAACGAGAGCTAACGCTGGATCAGGCCTTGGTGATGACCATGTGAAATCCGGTGAATTGGTAAAGGCGCAGAAACTCCGGTAAAGGAAGGCGTTCTTCACCTCGAAGCGGATCAGCATATGTGACGCTGTCGCCAATCACCGAGAGCACAGCGATGAAGTGACCTGCCCCACCCAGGCGGACTCCTACAAGCGCCGGCGAATCAAGCGATGGAGCGTAGGTATCTCGAAACTCAAACCGAGGCACGCAGCCCTTGCTCCGAACGTATCGCGCCAGATACCACGCCTCCGTGCCGCTG
>CAXSDZ010000378.1:0-2830 GCA_964235505.1 uncultured Chthoniobacteraceae bacterium | reverse complement strand
GAGGGTAGGTGACTTCCGCGCCATCCTCCGCGGGTGGCGGCTGAGCGTCCGGCGCGCAAGGCTGCATGATTGCTACACCTCTTGGCGCTGGTTTCCCACTCTTCGCCTGCCGTCACTCGTCGCCCTTCACCCGCAAGACTCCCCCGGTCAGCACCTTCGCTCTCAGTCCTCCATGGCCCTTCAGCGCCGCTTCCGCGCCGGGTGCAAAAGCGCGCTCCATCCAGAAGCACGGACGCGCTTCCTCAGTGCCGAGAAACCGCACGCCTTGCAGCTCAAACTCCTGCCCAATCCAGGCATTCAAATCCGCGCCTTCCATCACCACGTTGCGGCGGAGAACCGACGGTGGCCGATTCCAAACGTCCAGCCGCGCGCACAGCGCGTCGTAGGCTTCTATCGCGAAAAATGTGACCTCCCCGCGGTAGTTTTGCTTCCAGCCGAAAAAGCGGTCGCCCTCGATGCCGCGTCCCGCGACGCAATGCACCTCGGGCACGGCCACGGTCGGGTGCTCGGATGGCTCTTTACCATGGTGGCCGAAATAGTTGTGGCCGGGCGAGATGTAGAGATGCCGGATGCGGACCGCGCGCGCTTGCTGCATGCGAAGAAGGTTGCCCGGCAGGCCGCGGAATGGAAATGGAGATGCGCCAACCAACATGCCTCGATCGCCAACCCTCACCTTCAGCGCAGTGCTGCTCGCAGGCGGCCAATCGCGCCGCATGGGGCGCGACAAAGCGGGCGTGCTGTGGCGGGGCGAACCGCTCTGGCAGCGTCAGCTCGGCACGTTGCGCGCGTGCGGGGCAGCAGAGATTTTCATCTCTGGCCACGCCAGCGGGCCATACAGCGCGGCAGACGTTCCGATCGTTCTCGACCGCACGCCGGGCGGCGGTCCACTCGCGGGGATCGCCGCCGCTCTGCGCCACGCGCGCCATGAGCACGTTCTGGTTCTCGCCATCGATCTGCCTGAGATCACGTCCGCATTTCTGCGCGATCTGCTCGCCCAAGCCGCGGCCGCTGCCATCGTGCCGCGGGATGCGCACCGCTTCGAGCCGCTCGCGGCGATCTACACGCGCGCCTGCCTACCGCTCGCAGGCGCCTGTCTGCGCGATGGCAGTCCATCCCTACAGCGCTTTGCCGCCGCGGCCATCGCACAAGGCATTGCAGGCGCGCACGTTTTGACCCCAGCCGAGTGTCCGCTTTTCCACAACGTGAACACGCCTTCTGATCTCCAGCCCGCGGACTGAGGAACGCCGCGCAGCCGTTCTGGTTGTGTTCCCCTCGCGACCTCAAAATCATGCGCCTGGCCGCTGCACTTTCCAAATCGGCACGTCTGCTTTCATGCAGTCGATCGCCTCCCCGCAAAAGCGGAGCGCCTCGCCGCGATGGCTGGCCAGCACACGGATAAAGAGCGACGCTTCGCCCACTGGCACCCAGCCGAGCCGGTGGATGAACCCGACAGCCGCGCACGGCTGCGCTTCGTGCAGCTCACGAAAGATGCGCTCGAGCTGCCGACGCGCCATCGGCTCGTAGGCCTCGTAATGCAAGCCCGCCAGCGCCGCGCCGCCCTCCAGCTCTCGCACGATCCCGAGGAAATCCACGGCCGCGCCGATCTCGCGGCTCGGCAGCGCAAGCGGCGGAATCGCGATCGGCTCGTCGGTGAATTGGATTTCGATGTGCATGGCCGGAAAGGGAAGCGGCATCACCCGCCGCTCACTGGAGGAATGATCGCCAGCTCGCGCGCGCTGCCTAGTGGCCGGTCCCAATCGCAATACTCGCAATCGACCGCCGCGCGCAGATGCGCGAAGTCCAACTCCGGTGCGATGCGCGCCACGATCTGGCGCGGGGTTTCGTCCGGCGAGCACGGCACGTCGCGCTCATGAAATCCGAGCTGCTCGCGGGTTAGCGCAAAGGCGAGGAGGCGGATCAGCATTTCCTCCGCATACCGCCCGGAGGCGAAGAGGGAAAGCGGAATGGCGGGTTCCGCACGGCGGAGCACTTTGGATTGGCGGGAAAGGAACGGTCATCCTCGCCCCGCCGCGACTCGCTCGCTATGACCTGCCGCATGATCTCTTTGCATGAAGCGCGCGCGTTGATCCTCGCCCACACGCCGACGCTCGACCCGGTGCGCCAGCCGCTCGCGCAGGCGCTCGGGCGCGTGCTCCGTGAAGACGTGATCGCTGCCGAAGACTTCCCCGCCTTCGACCGCTCCGCGATGGATGGATACGCCGTGGCGATCGACGACTTTTCGCCGCGATTCGCCGTGGTCGGGGAAGCGCGGGCGGGCGGGGTGCCCGGCTTTGCGATCGGGCTCGGGGAGTGCGCGCGCATCTTCACCGGCGCGCCACTTCCGGCCGGCGCGTCGCAGGTCATCATGCAGGAAGAGGTGCAGCGCGACGGAGACGAAATCGTGGTGCGGCGGCGCGACCGGCGAACGCACATCCGCCAGCGTGGCGAAGACGCGCGGCGCGGCGACGTGCTGTTGCGTGCCGGGTCGCGCGTGGGAGCGGGGGAGGCCGCGCTGCTGGCGCAGCTCGGCGCGGTGTCGCCGCTGCTCGCGCCTGCGGTGCGCGTGGTGCATCTCACCACGGGAGATGAACTGGTGGACCCTGCGCAGACGCCTGAGGCGGGGCAGATCCGCGACTCGAATTCCACGCTGGTCGCGGCGCTCCTGGCGGGGCGCGGAGCGCGACTCGTGCGGCAGAGCCGGTGCCGTGATGATCTCGCGGCGCTCGTCGATCGGGTGCGGGAATGCGGCGATGAAAGCGCGTGGGATCTCTTGTTGATCTCGGGCGGCGCGAGCGTGGGCGATCACGACTTCGGCGCGAAGGTGCTCGCG
>CAXSDZ010000377.1:2549-2848 GCA_964235505.1 uncultured Chthoniobacteraceae bacterium | reverse complement strand
CCATCGGCGTGGGCGACCGTTTTGCCCATCAAGCCCGCGCCCAGTTGCGCGCGTGCGAGCTCATCGCTAAGGATGGGGTGGAGGTGGTGCCGGTCTGGAACAAATCCAACCGCGAGCACTCGTTCATCGGTTCGGAGCCTGCTTCTGTGCTCGCGGCGGCCCAGCAAGCGGTGACGGCACTCGGTTGGAACCGCGGCTGGCACGTCGATGCCGATCACATCCGGCTCGAAACAGTGGATCGCTTCCTCCCGCACTCCGATTTCTTCACCATCGACGTCGCGGATTCCCTCGCGCAACCC
>CAXSDZ010000377.1:0-2539 GCA_964235505.1 uncultured Chthoniobacteraceae bacterium | reverse complement strand
AGAGGTGCAGCGGATCACGGAAAAGTTCCTCCTCGCCGCGCAGGACGCCGGGAAAATCTACCGCCACATCGCGGAGCACAAAGGCGCGGGCAAGTTCATCGCCGAGGTTTCGATGGATGAGACTGACACGCCGCAAACGCCGCCCGAGCTGCTCGTAATTCTTGCCGCGCTGGCGGATGAAGGCATTCCCGCGCAGACCATCGCGCCGAAGTTCACGGGTCGCTTCAACAAAGGCGTCGATTACGTCGGCGACCTCGTGCAGTTCGAGCGCGAGTTTCACGATGACCTCGCGGTGATCGCTTTTGCTGTCGAGCGCTACGGCCTTCCCACAAATCTGAAACTCAGCGTTCACTCCGGCTCGGATAAGTTTTCGCTCTACCCGATCATCCGCCGCACGCTGCCGAAGTTCGGTGCCGGCGTGCATTTGAAAACCGCCGGGACGACGTGGCTGGAAGAGCTGATCGGCCTCGCCGAAGCGGGTGGTGAGGCGCTTGAATTTGCGAAGGAGATCTACGCCAAAGCGCTGGCGCACGTGGATGAACTCTGCGCGCCATATGCGAGCGTGATCGACATCGATCGCGCGGCGCTTCCAAGCGCGGAAGAGGTGGGCGGCTGGTCTTCCTAGCAGTTCACCGGAGCGCTGCGCCACGACCAGGCGCACCCGGGCTTCAACGCGAGCCTGCGCCAGCTTCTGCACGTCGGCTTCAAGCTGGCGGCGAAGCAGGGCGCGCGTTACCTCGATCTGCTCCATGCAAACGAGGAAATCGTCGGCCGCAACGTGACCGAAAACCTCTACGCGCGGCATTTGCGCCCACTGTTCACCGACGCATGAAATCAGCGATCACCGTCTCGCTTGTGCCGCAGGCGAAAGGCGGGCCATTCGTTTTTTGGGACGGACTCGCCGATGCTTTCGCCCAGGCGGCAGCGCTCGGCTTCGATGCCGTGGAGATTTTCCCGCCCTCAGCGGCAGCGATCGACCGCGGGGAAGTGCGCGCGCTCTGTTCACAATACGGATTGAGCGTCGCCGCGGTCGGCACGGGAGGCGGATGGGTTGTCCACAAGTGGCATCTCTGCCACGCGGATGCTGCGGTGCGCACGCGGGCGCGGGAGTTCATTGGCGGGATCATCGATGTTGCGGGCGAGCTGGGCGCGCCAGCAATCATCGGCTCCATGCAAGGCCGCGCGGAAGGTGACGTGTCGCG
Source organism: uncultured Chthoniobacteraceae bacterium (assembly GCA_964235505.1). GTDB lineage: Bacteria > Verrucomicrobiota > Verrucomicrobiia > Chthoniobacterales > Chthoniobacteraceae > CAXSDZ01. The sequence goes on along the minus strand of CAXSDZ010000377.1, from coordinate 1,337 downwards.
TCCGCAGGCGCTGGAGTGGCTCGGCGAGGCGTTGCGGGAACTCGGCGCACAGGCGGCGGAGCGCGGGCAGGTGCTTCTCTTTGAACCGCTGAATCGATACGAGACAAACCTCTTTAACCGCATCGCCGACGCGGCGCAGTTTCTCGACTCGGCGAGCATCGTGCCGGTGAAACTGCTGGCGGACCTTTTCCACATGAGCATCGAGGAAAGCTCGATTCCATCAGCCTTCCGCACCGCCGCCTCCCGCGTAGGCCACATCCATTTTGCCGACTCGAATCGCCACGCGATCGGCTTCGGCCATACCGACGCTGGGCCGGTCATCGAGGCGCTGCGCGAGATCGGATACTGCGGTTACCTCTCCGCCGAAATCCTGCCGCTGCCCGACAGCGAAACTGCTGCGCGACAGACCATCGAGAGCTTCCGCCATTTCACCGCCTGATTGTTGCCATGCTGAAAACCACTCTGCTCCACCCCGAAATCCTGCGCGTCTGCGCGCGCGCCGGGCACCACGGAAAGATCCTGATTGCGGACGGAAACTACCCGGCTTCCTCCAAGCGCGGACCGCAGGCGGAACTCGTCTGCCTACAGTTGACGCCCGGCGTGCCAACCGTTGCGCAGGTTCTGCGGACGCTGCTTTCCGCGCTGCCAGTGGACTCTGTGAATACGATGGGCATCCCGCCGGACGATCCGTATGCCGGCCACGGCGAGCCGCCTGCGTGGGCCGAGTATCGCGCCATCGCCGGTGAGGCGGGGATCGCGGAGATCGAGCCGATTTCCAAGTGGGACTTTTACACCGCAGTCGAGTCGCCCGATCACGTGCTCACTATTCAAACGGCCGACCAGGCGCTCTGGGCAAATGTGCTGCTCACGCTGGGCTGCCGCGTTTAGATGAAAGGTGAGAGTTGATGGTTGAGAGCCGCACCTCGATTGCGCCGGCGCTTACGACTTTCCAAAACACATGGCCTCCACGCTTCCCACCCGACCGCTCGGCCGCACCGGCCTTTCCGTTCCCATCCTGAGCTTTGGCGCCTCGTCTCTGGGCGCGGAGTTTCGCAGCGTGACCCTGGACGAAGTGCTCACGAGCGTCCGCGTGGCGCTGGAGTGCGGCTTGAGCCTCATCGATACCTCGCCCTTTTACGGCCGCGGCATGAGCGAGGTATTGCTCGGCGTTGCGTTGAAAGGCGTGCCGCGCGACTCCTACACGCTTTGCACGAAGCTCGGCCGCTACGACCTGACGCACTTCGATTTCTCCGCCAGACGCGTGGCGGAAAGCGTCGATGTCTCGCTCCACCGGCTCGGCACGGATCATCTCGACCTCGTGCTTTGCCACGACATCG
>CAXSDZ010000376.1:0-2881 GCA_964235505.1 uncultured Chthoniobacteraceae bacterium | reverse complement strand
GCTGGGCTCGTGCTGGTGCCGGGGATGACTTTCAAGAACTACATGCCGCTGCTGGCGGTCGCGAATGGCTTCTGCCTCGCGCATTTCGCGCTCGCCACGGAGGAGCGCGCGCGCTGGCGCTGGCTCGCAATCGGCGGGGCGGTGCTCGGGGCGACGGCGCTGATCCGCATCGATCTCGGCCTTTTCTCCGGCGTGCTCTGGCTCGGCGCGATCGGCCTGGGCGTGCTGCCCCGCGCGATGCCGCGCAGGGAGAAAGCGCGTCTGCTCGCAGGCGGTCCCGCGCTGCTGGCAGCGATGGTGGTGCTGGTGCATCTGCCGGTCGTTCTGGATGCGCGCGCGCGCGGTTTCGAGCGGCAGTTCCTGGGGCAATATCTCGCGTGGCCGAAGAGCCTCGCCAAAGCCGTGGGCGAGCGGCTGCACCGGCCCGTCGGGCGCCCGCAGGCTGCGCAAATCGCCGGGCTGCCGTCTGCTGAAAAGGCGTTGAGTTTGCCACCCAGAACCAACGCCGCGCCTTCGCTGGGAAACGAAATCACCGCCGCGCCAAACGCCGAACCGCCCATGGCAGCCACGCCGGAAGCCGCGCACTCATGGAACCGCGAGCTGCTCCGCCGCCGCTCGTGGCGCGACTTTTTCACTGCTGAAAAGCCGGAGGCGCAGATGCTCGCGGTGCTGCTCTACGCGCCGCTCGCGAGCCTGCTGGCGCTGGTCGCGTGGGCGCTCGCCCGGCTCGCGCGCAGCCTGCGCGCGCCGGATAAGGAGGGCGCCTATCGCCGGGCGCTCGCTGCGCTGCTGGTCTGTGGCGCGGCGCTCACAGCGTTCCCGCAATACTTCTTCTTCCGCCCGGATTCGCCGCATTTGTCGGAGTTTTCGCCGGGCTTCTGGACCGCGGTCGCCGCGGCGTTTTTGCTGCTCGGGACACGCGAGGATGGCGAGGTGCGGCCGGTCGCCAGGCGCTGGCCCGCGCGCGTGCTGCTCGCATTTCTCCTCGCGCACGCGGCGCTGTATTTCTGGCGCATGCTGCCCGATCGCTGGACGGGCACGATCGCCGCGCGCAGCGGTCGCACGCAGCTCTTCCACGCGGAAAATGGCGTGGACGTGTATCTCAGCAAGAAGGAGCACGCCGGACTCAGCGCGCTGCTCGGGCTTGTCCGCGCGCATTCGCAGCCGGGCGAATACCTCGTGGCCTATCCTTACCATCCCGCGATCAATCTCCTCGCCGGCCGTCCGACTTACGAAAAGAACGTCTATATCGACAACGCCACGCGGACAAAAAACTGGGATGCGGAAGCCATCGCGCGCATCCGGCAATTTCAGCCCGCAGTCATCGTGCTGAGCGACTGGGACATCAATGGGACGGATGCCTCGCGCTTCGGCATCTGGGCCCTGCGGACGAAAACGTGGATCCAGACGCACTACGTTTATCAGGGGACGTATCTGGAGTTTGAACTCTACACGCGGGCGGAGCAGTGAGCGGGCGTCAGTCGCTGTGGCGAACACTGACCTCAGTCCTCAGCCTTCTGCTCCCTCTCTCTCCTCACTGCCGCTCATACTCGCCCGCGCCGGTTTTCTTCAAGATCGTGAAGCCTGCCTTTTTCGCGTCGGAGACGGAGAGCGGCTTTGTGAGCTTCGGCGTGTTGAAGGCGGAGATCACCTTGCGCACCACTTTTTTGCACAGCGGACATTTCTCCAGCGCGGGCGCGCTGAGCGGGCGGTTGAGCGTGAACTTGCCTTTGCACACGCGGCAGTCGCCTTCGCACAACTCGTATTCATAGATCGGCATCGTTTTGCAAAAAGTAGCCGACACTGGCGGAGGACGCGAGCGCGGGCGCGGAGGTTTTGCAAACCGCCTCACGCCGGGTAATCTGTTCCGCATGAAGAGCCCCTTTCCCGGCATGGATCCTTGGCTGGAGCACACCTGGCCCGATGTGCATGCACGCCTGCTCATCTATCTCAGCGATGCACTGCGCGGACAGTTGCCTCCCGGCCTTGTCGCGCGCGCAGAGGAAAGCCTGGTTCTCGATGAAAATGGCCAGGAGCGACGGTATCGACCCGATGTGAGCGTCTGGCAGCAATGGCCGGAGCCGAGCACCAGTGAGGGTGGCGGGGTCGCGGTCGCGGAGCCGGTGGTGGTTCTGGAAGCAGAGGCGGAGACTTACAGACACATCGAGTTGATTGACGCCAGCAACGGCGCGCAAGTGGTGACCGTCATCGAGCTGCTCAGCCCGACCAACAAAATCATCAGCGACTTTGCGCTAAATCCTTACTTCCAGAAGCGCCGCAACTATGAGCTGGCCGGCGTGAACGTGGTGGAGATCAACCTTCTCCGCGGAGGCGCGGATATTTGCATGGTGCGGATGCGCCAGTTGCCTCCGTCGCGGCGCGAAGTGTATCGCGTCGGCGTGTTTCGGAGCGGCATGCACGATCGCCGCGAGGTCTATCCGCTCCCGCTCCGCCAGCGCCTCCCGCGCATTCCCATCCCGCTGCGCAAGGACGATCGCGATGCCGTGGTCGATCTCCAGGCGCTGATTGACCAGGTCTATTACGGTGGTGGCTACGACACGCTCGACTACTCGATCCCGCTGGAGCCGCCGCTTTCAGCAGACGACGCGAAGTGGGCGGCGGAATGTCTCCGCGCGGCGGGGCGCCTGCCAGCAGCGTGACCCGATTCAGCGCGCCTCACCGCTGACATAACGCTCCCATTCAGGCGGCAGCGGCGCGCGCTCCACGTCGTCCGCGATGCGCCCCTCGAAGGCCGGGTCGAACTGCACGCTCGTGCCATAGACCATGATGGCATCCTGCGCGCCTTCGCAACGCAGTGCGTGCGCCACGCCGGCTGGGATCACCACGCCGGCGTTGTTTGGCCCGCGCCGATCGTCGCCTT
>CAXSDZ010000375.1:0-2938 GCA_964235505.1 uncultured Chthoniobacteraceae bacterium | reverse complement strand
CTTGCACCACGCGGCGACCTCGGCCTTCTTGACGTCGTGGACGGCGAGCAGGCGCTTCACCCCTTCGGTGATGTGCCGCGAGGAAAGCGTCGCCCCGGAGATGTTTTGGATGTCGGCATCGAGCTTCAGCGTCGCGGCCTTTGTCTTGCCGGTGAATTGCGCGCGCCACTTCGGATTGCGCACCTGGTCGCCGTAGGTTTCGCGGTATTCCATCACCTCGATTCCCTTCACCGCACCGCCATCGGTGATCCCGACCGCAACCGTGATGAATTCGTGCTTGCCGATGACCTCCTCCACGACGAACCAGCCGCCGCCAACGACTCGCCACGCTTTCACCTCGTCGGTGCGCTGTCGCACGCCGGCTGCAGACTCGATCCGCTTGCGCTGATCGCCGGTGAGCCGGACTAGATTAGGCGTCATTTTCCCTCCAGGAAAGATCTCCTCCTGCGCCTGCTCCACGGAGAGATAAACGACTGCGCGGCCGGCGATCGGCGTGCTGACGAGGGCGATCGGGAGCAGGGAATGGCGAAGGGCAGGATGCATGGCGAAAGGCTCTAAAAATTGAAGCCGACCTTGAGCCGGTATTCGTTGCGGGATTCTTCGGCATAGGCCTTGTCGCGCACCGGCGCATCGACCTCGTTTCCATAGACCTGGTAGCCCCAAGAGAGCGTGGCCCACCAGCGCTTTGCGCCGTAGTGCAGCGCCGGGCCGGTGAAGACAACCGTGTGTTCGTGGTTGTGGAAGTCGAACTCCGGGAACTCTGAGCGGATGCGGCTGTCGATGCCGATGAACCAGTTCGGCGCGAAGCGGTAGCTCACACCGAACGCGCCTTCCAGCGCCAGCTCATAGTCGTATTGCTCCGCCGGTTTTTTGCCCCAGGCGAGCTCAAATCCAGCGTTCAGGCCAATGATCAACGTGTCGTCGAAGAAGTTCTTTTGCAGGAGGATTTCCGGCGCGAGATAGATTTCCTCCTCCGCCAGACCGGCGACGTCGTCGTGCTCCAGATAGCCGGCCTCGAAACGGACCGCGACGCCGAGTGGATCTTTGAACGGGCTCCAGAGGCGGTATTTCGCGGAAAGATCGACGCCACCGAATTGGTAGTTGCTCGTGTTTTCCAGCTCCGTGTTGTCACGGATGTGGAAGTAATGCTGCACCACGCCGACACCCATCTGAAATCGATCGGTGAAACCGTATTCCACCTCGGTATCGAAGTCCCATGCGCGGTAGCGCCCCGCCTCCTTACCGGTGCGCAGGGTGGTGAATTGGTAAAGATCGAAGTGCCCCTGCGGCAGCGTCTCGGTGGTGCGGGTATAGCCAAAAAGATGCTCATCGGCCTGCGCGATCAGCGGCAGGAGGAGGCAAGCGAATAGGGATGAGCGGACGGTGGTGTTCATGTTGAGATTAGGTCTCAATAGCAACAGTGAGCGGTATGAGCGTCAACGTGTTTTCCCGCTCGAGCGCAAATTTTTTCGCGTTGAGTTTCGGCTCATGCGCTGCGTGCGCTTTTCAATAGCCCACGAGCAAACTGCTCCTCTTCACGAGCCACTTCAGTGCGTCCACGTTGTCTCTAACGGCTTGCAGCCTCGCGTAGAAGAAGTGCCCATCTGCGCAGCGACTCCGCGCTGAACAAGGGAATGCGGCGCTCCGCAGAAGTAGGTTAGTAGCAAACGCCGTTCTGCCACCACGCGTTGACCAATCATGCGGCGGTGATACATCCACCCTCACCGCGCGCATGGCCTCCATCATCAAATCTCTCCGCCTGCTGGCCGATGAAACGCGGCTGCGATTGCTGCTCTTGCTGCAAAAGGAAGAACTCTCAGTGGTGGAAATTCAGGAGATCCTCGGCATGGGCCAGTCACGCATCTCCTCGCACCTCGCGCAGCTTCGCCAGGCGCGACTCGTGCAGGACCGGCGGGCGGGAAAAAACATCTATTATCGGCTCGCCGATCGCACTGCCCACGCGCAGCTCGCGCCGATCCTGGAGGCCAGCGCACTGGAGATTCCTGCTGCCGCGAAAGACCAGAAAGCGCTCCGGCTGGCGTTGCGCAAACGGCAGGACACCGCGCGCGAGTATTTCGATCAGCTCGCCGGAAAATTCGGCCGCACCTACTGCCCCGGCCGCACCTGGGAGGGCGTGGCGCACATGCTTTTCGCGCTGGTCCCGGCCATCACCATCGCCGATCTCGGCGCAGGCGAGGGGACGCTTTCGCAGCTCCTCGCGAAGCGCGCGAAGCAGGTGATCGCCATCGACAATTCGGAGAAGATGGTGGAGTTCGGCGCCGCGCTCGCCAAGAAGCACGGCTTTGCAAATCTCGAGTATCGGCTGGGCGACATCGAGGAGCCGCCGATCCCCGCCGGCACGGTCGATCTCGCGCTTCTCTCACAAGCGCTGCACCACGCTGCGAGCCCGGCTCGGGCAGTTGCCGCCGCGCACCGCGTGCTGAAAGACGGCGGCCGCGTCGCGATCCTCGACCTCCACGCGCACCAGTTTGAGAAAGCGCGCGAGCTGTATGCCGACACCTGGCTGGGCTTCACCGAGGCAGACTTGCAGGAGTTTCTGGAAGACGCCGGATTCCGCGAAATCGAGATCAGCGTCGTCGCACGCGACGAAAAGAACCCGCAGTTTGAAACGGTGCTCGCGACGGCGTTGAAGTAGCCGCCGCTTTCTTCGCTAGATCCACGCCCCGTCCGGGATCACCGCGTTCTTTGGGATGATCACGATGCCGTCGCGGACGAAGTAGTTTGGCCCGTCGGCCGTCTCGGGCTTGCCTTCGGAAGAGATCACCACGCCGTCGCCGATGCGGGCGTTTTTGTCGATGATCGCGTGATCGATCACACAGTTGCGACCGATCCCCACGCCGGGGCCGCCCGTCTGCTGCGCGAAGTTCACTTCGTAGAAATCCGCGCCCATGATGATGGAGTTGCGGATTGTGGTGCC
>CAXSDZ010000374.1:698-2962 GCA_964235505.1 uncultured Chthoniobacteraceae bacterium | reverse complement strand
ACATCCACATGAACATCGAGGCCGAGCTCACGCGGCGCATCGGCGACGCGGGCGCGAAGCTCCACACCGCGCGCTCTCGCAACGACCAGGTCGCGCTCGATCTCCGGCTCTGCCTCCGCGCGGAATGCGACGCACTCGCGGAGCATCTGCGGGAAGTGCAGCGCGCACTTGTCGCGCTGGGCGAGCAGAATCGCGACATCGTGATCCCCGGCTACACGCACTTGCAGCGCGCCCAGCCCGTCGGCTTCGCGCACCATCTGCTCGCGTATGTGGAGATGTTTGCGCGCGACGCGGAGCGCATTGCGGACGCGCGCAAGCGCATGAACGTGATGCCGCTCGGCTCCGGTGCCATCGCTGGCTCGACGATCCTGCTCGACCGCGAACTCGTCGCGCGGCTGCTCGATTTCCCCGCCGTTTCCCAAAACTCGATGGACGCCGTGAGCGACCGCGACTTCGCGCTGGAGCTGCTCGCCGCGCTGAGCCTCGTGGCGATGCACCTTTCGCGGCTGAGCGAAGACGTGATCCTGTGGGCTTCAAGCGAGTGGAAGTTCGTCACCATTTCCGACGCCTTCACCACCGGCTCATCACTGATGCCGCAGAAGAAAAACCCTGATGTCGCCGAGCTCACGCGTGGCAAAACCGGGCGCGTGTATGGAAATCTGGTGTCGCTGCTGACCACGATGAAGGGCCTGCCGATGACCTACAACCGCGACATGCAGGAAGATAAAGAACCGGTCTTCGACTCGATCGACACGGTGAAAGCTGCGCTCGCGATTTATGCCGCGATGCTTGGCGACATGCGGGTGAATCCCGAGCCGTGCGCGGCAGCGGTCCGCGATCCGAATCTGCTCGCCACCGACCTCGCAGATTATCTCGTGAACCACGGTGTTCCGTTTCGCAAAGCGCATGAGGTGATCGGCAAGGCGGTGGCGCTCTGCGCGGCGCGCGGCTGCGAGCTGCCGGAGCTTTCGCTGGCGGATTACCAGGTGCTGTCGCCAGCGTTCGAGGCGGACGTTTTCGACGCTCTCGACCTGCAAACTGCGATGGCTGCGCGCCGCGCGATCGGCGCGCCCTCGCCCGCAAATGTCGCAGCGCAGCTCGCCCGCTGGCGCGCGGCGCTCGGCGGCACCCCGGCAGACACGCCGCTCTGAAATCTCCCGAGCGGTTTTCGTATGCGTGAGCCTTGCGCGGAGGGACGCGCTCCCGCGCGTCCCCTTCTCTCGCCAAGCATGGGACGCGCGGGAGCGCGTCCCTCCGCGCACACCGAAACGCAAATGGCTCCGGGCAGCGGCGCTGGATGAAGGCTCGCCAATGCGCCTCCGCAGCGGTTGCAAACGCCCGCTTTTCTGCCACAAGAGCCCGCTCCCGTTTCCCTTTTCCAAGCCCTGCCGCTTATCATGTCCCGCTTGATCGAATGGCTCAACGCCTCGCAGCAATGGTTCCAGGATCTCGGCTGGCTGGGCGTGCTGGCTTATGCGGGGCTGATCGTGCTGGTGCAGCTCTTTCTCGCGCCGCTGTCGCCGTTCGCCATCGCAGGCGGTGTTTTCTTCGGGCTGGCGCGTGGCGTGGTGGCGATCGAGCTCGGCACTGCCATCGGCGCGGCGGTGAACTTTTGGATCGCGCGGCACGTCGCGCGCGAGGCCGTGGCGAGCCGGCTGGAGCGCAACGAGAAGTTTCAACTCATCGACGCTGCGATCGGGCGAGAAGGGTGGAAGATCATCGCGCTCCTTCGCTTTTGCCCGGTCCCGTTTGGCCTCGCGAACTATTGCTACGGGCTGACCGCAATCCGATTCTGGCCCTACTTTCTGGCCACCGTGCTCGTGATCATTCCCGGCAATTGCTTCTTCGTGTGGCTGGGAGCCTCGGCGCACGCTGGCCTGGAGGCAATCGTCGGCGGAGGCCGGCCGCGGCATCCTTTTGAATACGTGCTGCTCGGAGCGGGCCTCCTTGCGGGGTTCGCGGCGCTCACGTATGTGGCGCGCGTGGCGCGTGCGGCGGTGGCGAATCCATCGCGGTAGCCGCTGTGTGCGGCGGGGCGGCTGCGCCATCGGACAGGCTGGAGACCAGCGCGCCGTGGGACTCGGGAACCGGGGCGCTGGCGCAAACGTATCGCGTCATCGCACCGAAGAATTCCCGCGCTTCCCGAGTAACGCGCCGCCGCTCGACGCGCCGCTTGCGCTCCCCGGGTTCGATGCCATTTCTTTTGCTCCCCATCTGCTTATGACCGTTCGCGCTTGTTCCCTCGCCCTTCTGCTCGGCTCCAC
>CAXSDZ010000374.1:0-688 GCA_964235505.1 uncultured Chthoniobacteraceae bacterium | reverse complement strand
GCCCAATCGGCGGCTCCGCCCGCCGTCCCGCCGGCCTCGACGGAGCCCACGGAACCTCCCTCGGCCGTGGACCTCAGCGCGCCAAAGCCGGGTGATCCTGAGCTGCCGTGGCCCGCGGATCAGCCGATCCCGCCCACGACGCCACTCTCGCCGGAAGATGAGTTGAAGACGTTCACGCTTGCGCCCGGTTTTCACGCGGAGTTGGTCGCCGCCGACCCGCAACTCGGCGAGCCAGTGACGATGCAGTTCGATGAGAAAGGCCGCTTGTGGGTCGTGGAAATGCGCGGCTACATGCCGAACATCGACGGCAAGGGCGAGGAAGAGCCGATCGGCCGGGTCGTCATCCTGGAGGACTCGGATGGCGACGGGCGCATGGACAAGGAAACGGTCTTTCTGGACAAGCTGGTGATGCCCCGCGCGCTGCTGCTGCGGAAGGGCGGCGCGGTCATCGCGGAGCCGCCTGCGCTCTTCTGGTGCGCGGACGAAAACGGCGACGGGGTGGCCGATTCCAAGACGCCGATCCACCCGACCTACTGCGGCACGGGCAACCCTGAGCACCTCCCGAACGGCCTGCTCCCCGCGATGGACAACTGGATCTACAACGCGAAAAGCAACGAGCGCTTTCGCTGGACGCAAGCGGGCGAGTTCAAAAAGGAGAAGACGCTTTTCCGCGGCCAGTGGGGCATTG
>CAXSDZ010000373.1:2024-2987 GCA_964235505.1 uncultured Chthoniobacteraceae bacterium | reverse complement strand
ACTACGACCGCACGCCGAAGGATTTCGGCTACGATCCGCCGCTCGTGAACCAGGGGGACGTGCTTCCCATCGACGCTCCGCCCATCCAGCGCAAGGAGCCTGGGCAGGAAGTTTCCATCGAGGTTTTCGGGTCGCACTTCTCCCGGCAGCACCATGAGGACGTGACGCTGCAATGGCGGCTCATCGGCATCGATTCGCTCGGGTGGATGCACGACGATCTCGCTTCGGGCATGACCTCGATCGCCTTCCGCCGAAACCGTGTGGAGCTCGCCGAATGCATGACGTTTTGCCTGCCGATGCACACCATGCTCTGCACGCTATGGGTGCGGGCGGTGACGCCGGACGGCACGCTGATCGCCCGCAATTATGTGCAGCTCCTGGCGGATGGAGGCCTGCCTGCGCGCGAGGCGGGCGATGGGCGCGTGGTGCTCCGCGCCGAGCCACACACCTGGAGTGCGGCAGAGTGGGGCCAGGGTGCCTGCTCGCGCGAGGAGGCGCAGGCTGCCGGCGCATGCCACGGGACTGAGCACGGCTTTTTCGAGTGGGAGTTCCCGCTCGCGCCGGATGAGCTGCGCGGCTGCACGCGCATCCGTGTGCTGTGCGAGGCATCCGCATTCCGCGAGGGAACTCCGCAGACCGATGTCTTCACGCATCCGACCGTTTTCCGCATGGAGCTCAACGGCGCACGGATTTATCAGCAGATCCTGCCCGACCATCCGCACGATGCGCGGGGGGCGCTTTCCTATCTGCGCGGAGCCCGCGGCGGCTACGGTTATCTCACGCATGCCACGGTGGAGGGAGCGCTTTTTCAGGAAGTGCTCGCGCGGGTGGACGGCAATGTCTTGCGACTGCGCTGCACCGTGCCGGACGATGTGACCGCCCGCGGCGGCTGCACGGTCTATGGCGGCGACTGCGGCCGGTATCCCCTGCCCATCACGTTGATCCTAGAATACATCTGAACCC
>CAXSDZ010000373.1:0-2014 GCA_964235505.1 uncultured Chthoniobacteraceae bacterium | reverse complement strand
AGCGTTTTGCCCTTTGCCTTCGCGTTTGCGCTTCGCACAATCTGCCGCATGCCGAAAGCAGACGGGATCAAGACTGAGGGAATCGTCAAAGAAGTTCTCCCCGGAACCATGTTTCGCGTGCAGCTCGCGAATGGTGCGCTCGTGTTGGCTCATATTTCCGGCAAGATGCGCAAGCACTTCATCCGCATCGTCCCGGGCGACAAGGTGGAGCTCGAACTCTCCGCGTATGACTTGAGCAAGGCGCGCATTGTCTTCCGCGAACAATAGCCACAACCCGTAAGCGCGCCCGGTGGGCGGCTCACGTTTCCACAAACGAAACCGGGTGGCCGCCGCATCTCCGGCGACTTGTCCCGCGAAGCGCAGCTTAACTTTCACCAACACACACGTTTATGGCAGATCCAGATCAATTCTCGACGGGAACTTCAGGCACGAGCAACAGCGAAGAAGGCTCTGGCGGTGCCGGCTCGGCGGGCCAGAGCGGAGCGGAAGGTGGCAAGACAGGCGGCTTGGAAGGGGCAAAAGCCACTGTCCGGCAGGCGGCGGATGATCTCCGGGCGGCCGCGGAAAGCAAAGCTCGCGAGCTGCGTTCAGCGGCTGAATCCAAGGCAGGCGACCTGCGTCACCAAGCCGAGGATTATTACGATCAGGCGCGCGAGCGCGCTCACACTTTGCAGGACGATGGCGACGCTTACGTCCGTGAAAACCCGCTGCGCGCAGTGCTCATGGGCTTGGGTGCGGGCTTTGTGCTCGGACTGATGTTCCGGCGTTAGAATGTGGGGCATATCAACTTTGTCTTTGTAACAGGCCTCTTTCATGGCTGAGCCGAGGACAGAAGATCAATGGACAGCGGCGAAGGCGGGATTCATCGGTCATTTGGCTGGGTATCTTTCTGCCTCGGCGGCCTATCTGAAGGCTCGCTTCCAACTCGCAGGGCTGGAAGCGAAAGAAGCGGCAGTTCATTACGCGATCATCGTCGCGCTCCTGATTGGCGCGTTAATCGTTGTCGTTTTTGGCTACGTCTTCCTTTGCATGGGAATCGTGTTTGCCATCGCCGCGTTGTTTGAGAGCAGGCACGCTTGGATCGGAGTCACCTTTGGGATGGCGTTGCTCCATTTCGGAGGCGCAGTTGCCATGGTCTTTCTGGCGAAAGGCCGGTTCTCGTCGCCGATGTTCTCAGAAACGCTGCAGGAATTTCACAAGGACCAACAATGGCTCAACTCGACGAACGCAAGGCCGCGCTGATTGCGGAACTGGACCGTGCGCGGTCGCGCGCCACTGCGAATGGGCGCAGCCTGGGCCGGGATGTGCAGGTCTCCGGCAAGATCAAGGAAACGATCGCTCGCCATCGGGTGTCGTGGCTCGCAGGGGGTGTCTTGACCGGCTTGGTCATTTCCAAGCTTCCGCCGCGCACCAAAAAGGTCGTCGTTGATCGAAAAGGAAAGCCTCAGCAGATGAACGCCGAGCTGGCGGCGACTGGCAAGGCAGGGCTGGCGCTCGGGGCAGTGAAGCTTTTGATCGACGTGACGAAGCCGGTGATCCTGGCTTGGGCGACAAAGCGTTTGGGAGAGGCGGTCCACGTAGGCAAGCAGGTGAAGGAAAAGGTGGAAAAAGTAGATTCCAAAACGTAGCGGGAGTGGTCGGTTCACGAGTCAGCTTGGCGTCTGTGGGCCGAACAGACAGTAGTTAGAGATGTCAGGGGTATTGCGCTGTTTGGCGTGTTCCGGTCGCGCTCCCTTTGTGGGCAACAACGCAAGTGGCTCGATCCGAGCGGCCCTTCGCGTTCAGCGACTTCTATTTGGCACCGGAATCGAATTGTAGGCGTCGGTCCGGAGCGTGATGTTGCAGCATGCACGCAGCAATTTCTAAATCGGTCGCCTTTTCCTACGCGGCTATCTTTCTCCTTTTGGCGCTGGCTGGCTGGCTGCAACTCACCACACCGCTGCTCACCGTTCTTTTCTCCTACTTTGCACTGAGCCAGCTCTCGTTCTGGAGGAGCAAATGGGTCGCAATCAGC
>CAXSDZ010000372.1:0-3027 GCA_964235505.1 uncultured Chthoniobacteraceae bacterium | reverse complement strand
TCGCGGAGCGACGAAAGAAAGCCAACGCCGGTCTTCTTTCGTCGCTTCGCGACTGACGCCGGTTTGTCCCAAACCCAGCGCTGAAGCGCTGGGCTATCATCTGCCCGTCGCTTCGCGACTCACACCACGCCCCACGCCCCACGCTCCCACGCCCCACGCTCCCACGCTCCACGCTCCACGCTCCCACGACGTCGGCATGCTTTGGGATACCGGAGCTCTGACTCCGTGACGGAGTGGTTTTCCACGCGTGTTCTGGTGGTTTCCACCCATTTAAAGATCCCGCGCGCGCGGGTATCACCGGCCCGCTATGCCGCAACCGAGCGCACAGGCGCGCCTTTCCCATCCTGCTGGTCATGTGCTTTCCTGTGTCGCACTCCTCGCCCTTGCGGTGATGCTCAGCGCAGGCTGCCACCATGCCCCGCCTCCGGCACCGGATGACGAGGCGCTCGCGCGGGTGCGGAAGGAGCGGAAGGACCCGCTCTTTCCCGCGGAAGAAGCCGCGAAGGCATTCTACCCGAGCAAGATCGAGGACTACTTCCCCGGGATGGATCGCATCGTCGAGCGCCGCACCGGTCCCGTGTCGCAGTTGCTCGACCAGTCGATGCTTCCTGCCGCCCCGTCCTCCACTGCGGGCCGCGCTGCGGAGCCTGCAACTGCGCCACCCACTTCCCCGGACCCGGCAGCCATTGCAGCGTCCGCGACGCCTCCGAACGAGGCGAATCCAGCGACGGCCCCGCTGCCTTCCACGCCTCCGCCGCCATCGGGTGCGACCGTCGTGGGAGCCGCACCGTCCGAGACCGATACCGCGCTGCGCGTGGCGGGCGGCGCACTGGCGGGCCCGCTGCGGATGCCGCCGCCGCATCCGCTCCCAGCCGGCTTCACCGCCGCAGCTCCGAAGCTTTCCCCTGACGAAACTTTCGGACGCAACAGTTGGATGATCTGGTCCGGCGGCAACGAAGGATTTTGGGATTGGCTTGCCTCGAATGGCTTCGGTTTCGTCGATCTGTTGAAGCTCGTGGACAGCCGCACCCGCACGACGCGGTTCCGCGACGCGGGCGTCATCAATGAGCCCGGCATGACGCAAAGCGGCGCGGCTGGCTCCGATTCGCTCGGCCTCTGGCTCGATGCGCCGGAGGATCCCGCGGTGCGCCACTGGCGCGCAGACTACCTCCGGCAGGCGTTCAAAATCGACGCGGCCAGCGCGTCCCAAGCGCAGCGTGGAGCGGGCACCGTCGGTCCGGGCGGCGGTGGATACAATGCAGCCGGCGGACCCGACACCGCCAGCGCGGGCTCGGCGGAAGGTGCTCCCAATCCCACCAGCGGCGCGCAGCCGTATGACGACAAATCGCGGATCCCGCCGCCGGAAATCTACGGCATTTCCAGCGGCATCATCGGCCTGCGGCTGTTTCCAAACCCGAACTTCCTCGCGAGCCCGGAAGCGCAGAAAAGCTGGGACGGCGAGCGCTATTACAACGACCCGGAATACTTCAACGACCCAAAGCTCGTCCGCCCTTTCCGCGTCGGCATGAGCTGCGCGTTTTGCCACGCGTCGTTTCATCCGCTCAATCCGCCGCGCGACATTTCCACGCCCGAGTGGGCCAATATCTCGGGCAACATCGGCGCGCAATATCTGCGCATCCGCGCCGTCTTCGGGAACCTCCTGAAGCCCGACAGCCTCGTCTATCACATCCTCGATTCGCAGCCGCCGGGCACCATCGACACGTCGCTCATCGCTTCCGACAACATCAATAATCCGAACACGATGAACTCCATCTTCGGAGTGCCGGAACGCGTGGTGCGCTCGTTTCTGCTGCCGAAAGAGCAGGCCTCCGCGGTGAGCGGATCGGAGCCGACGCTGTGGGGGAATCCGGCGGAAGCCGCGCCTGATGAAACGCCGGATTCCCGCCACGCGGAATATGGAAGTCCCGACTTCGCGCAGCGGCGCGCTTGGAGCCGGAATGGCGACCGGGTGCCGAAATCCTACGATGATCTTTTCAAGTCGGTGGGCCTCGAAGCGGAGCTGCGCAATTCCAATGACGCGTTGCGCCGCGTGCCGCGCGTCCTGCTGGATGGGTCGGATTCCGTCGGCGCGTGGGTCGCGCTCGCCCGCGTGTATTTGAACATCGGCACCTATTGGGAGCGGTGGAATCAAATCCACAATCCGCTCGTCGGCTTCCGCCCGCAGAGTCCATTTACGATCACCGACTGCCGGATGCACTCGGCCTACTGGCACGCCACGCAGGCGCGCGTCGGACCGATGCGCGACTACTTTCTAAAAGTGACGCCGCCGATGCCGCTCCTCGCCGCGGCGGACAACAGCGGCGGCGCAAAGCCGCGCGGTCGGACGGAGCTGCTGGATGCTCCAACGCTCAGCGCGCAGGCCCGGGCGCAGAACAAAGACCTCGCGAAACTGCAAGCCGCGGAGCGCGCGCAGCACATCGACATTTCCAAGCTGAAGGATGGCCGCCGCGTCTTTGCGCGCAACTGCATCGCCTGCCACTCCAGCCTCCAGCCCGAGACGCTCGCGGTCGAAAAGCAGGACGGGCAGACCGATGAGCAGGTGCAGGGTTTCGTGGCCGCGCGCGCATTGCTGATGGTTGGCGAGGGCAAGGGAAATCCCAGCGACGCGGAGAGAGCGGACTGCGCAACGCTCGCCGCGGAGTTCAAAGAGCTGGCCCAGCGACGGCGCGACCACCTCGCGCAGTCCTCGGCGGGCGGGGAGTTTTGGGATCACAATCCCGGCCAATGGCTGCGCGATGAGAGCTATCGCGCGTGGGCGGAGCGCGTGGTCGAGCAGCCGGCCTTCTGGCGCAACAACTACCTTTCCACCGACTTCCGCCTCCCGATCACGCTCGTCCGCACGAACTCCGGGCGGGCGATGGCGACCAATGCCATGACCGGGCGCATGTGGCAGGACTTCTCCTCCGAGAGCTATCGCCACCTGCCGTCCGTGGGGGCGATCGATTTCTTCAATCCGTATCCCTGGAAAGGCGGCGCGGCCGGGCGCGAGCGGCTCTTCGGCGGGAA
>CAXSDZ010000371.1:0-3034 GCA_964235505.1 uncultured Chthoniobacteraceae bacterium | reverse complement strand
GGCGGCGGCGAGATGAGCATGACGCCGGGCACAGTGTGCCGGAGCCGCGCGATGAGCGCGGAGACTTTGTGGCCGGGGAGCTGGCCGCCTTCCCCAGGCTTCGCGCCTTGCGCCATTTTGATCTCGATCTCCTTTGCGCTGGCGAGATACGCGGCGGTCACGCCGAAGCGGCCGCTGGCGATTTGCTTGATGGCGGAGTTCGCGTTGTCGCCATTTGGCCGCACGTGGAAACGGTCGGGATCTTCGCCGCCTTCGCCGGAGTTCGACTTGCCGCCGATGCGGTTCATGGCAATGGCGAGCGCCTCGTGGGCTTCGGGCGAAAGTGCGCCGAGCGACATACCAGCGGAGGTGAAACGCTGGCGGATGTCCTCGATGGATTCGACCTCATCGATGTCGATCGGCTCGCCTTTCGGCACGAGCTCCAGCATGTCTTTGAAGGAGATCGGCTGAATCTCTTTCACCGCGGCGACATACTTTTTGTAGTCCTCCGGGTTGCCAGTTTTGACGAAAGAATGGAACGACTGGATGACTGGCGGCGTGACGGCGTGCTTTTCGCCAGCGCGGCGGAAGCGGTAGATGCCGGCGTCGTCGAGCTTTGCCGCGACGGTCGCGGGGCTTTCGCCGATGGGCGCGGCGGCGAAGCCTTTCGCGTGGCGGGCGAGCGACTCGCGCGCGATCTCGACAAAGCCAATGCCGGAGACTTGCGAAGGCGTGCCGTCGAAACACTTGGTCATCACCGCGTCGTGCAGGCCGATGCACTCGAAAATCTGTGCGCCGCGGTAGCTGGCGAGGACGGAAATGCCCATCTTCGACATGATTTTCAGCAGCCCATCCTGCATCGCCTGGCGCACGTTCGCGCAGGCCTTTTCAAAACTCAGCGCCTCCGCATCACGCAACGCGGTCTGCGCTTTCGCGAGCTTGTCGGCATCGGCGCCGGCGCGGGCAACGGCGGACTGCGCGGCGGTCTTGATGCCCTCCAGCAGCTCGCGCGCAGTTTCAAAGGCCAGATACGGGCAGACCGCGCTCGCGCCGTAGCCGATGAGGCAGGCAAGCTGGTGCGTGTCGCGCGCCTCGGCGGTGTCGCAGATGAGCGAGACTTTCATCCGCAATCCGCGGCGGATGAGGTGGTGATGCACCGCCCCGGTGGCGAGCAGCATCGGGATGGCGACAGTGGCGTGATCGACCGCGCGGTCCGATAGAATCAGGATCTGCGCGCCATCGCGCACGGCGGACTCGGCCTTGCCGCAGAGCGTGTCGATCGCGCTTTCCAAGCCCGCTTCGCCCGCCGCCAGAGACCATGCGGCGTCGAGTGTTTGCGCGGGATGCGCGGGGATTTCGCGCAGCGCGGCGAGCTCGTTTTCAAAGAGCACCGGCGAGTCGAGCTGCACCAGTTGCGCGTGCTCCGGCGTTTCCGCGAGAAGGTTGCGGCGCCAGCCGAGATAGACCGTGAGCGACATCACGAGCTTCTCGCGGATCGGGTCGATCGGCGGGTTCGTGACCTGCGCAAAGAGCTGCTTGAAGTAGGTGTAAAGCAGGCGCGGCTGCTGCGACAGGACCGCGAGCGGTGTGTCGTCGCCCATGGAGCCGATGGCTTCCGAGCCGGTCTGGATCATCGGCTTCAGGATCATGTCCAGCTCTTCGCTGGAGTAGCCAAAGGCGAACTGGCGCTGGGTGCGGCCGAGAATGTCGTCGTAGATTTCAGGCTTCGCGTTTTGGCTTTCGGCTTTCCCCGCAAGCAGGTCGCTCAGCTTCACGAGGTGCGTCTTCAGCCACTCGCCGTAAGGGTTCAGCCGGGCGAGCTGCGCCTTGATCTCATCGTCGCGCAGCAGCCGGCCCGTCACGGTATCGACGGCGATCATTTCGCCCGGCGCGAGGCGTCCCTTTTCGATCACCTCCGCGTCGTCGAATTCCACGGTCCCCACTTCCGAGCCGAGCGAGATGATGCCGCCATCGGTGATCTTGTAGCGCGAGGGACGCAGACCGTTGCGATCCAGGCAGGCGGCGACGGTCAGGCCCTTCGTGAAGACCAGCGCGGCGGGGCCGTCCCACGGCTCGTTTAGGCACTCGTGGTAGGCGTAAAAGTCGCGCAGTTCTTGCGGCGTGTGCTTGTCGCTTTTCCACGCCGGCGGCACGAGCATCGTCATCGCGTGGAGCGGATCGCGCCCGCTCATCACGAGGGCTTCGAGCGCATTATCCAGCTCGGCCGAATCGCTGCCGCCCGCCTGGATGATCGGCTTGAGCAGATCGATGTCCTCCTTCCAATAGTCCGCCTGCAGCTCGGCCTCCCGCGCGTGCATCCAGTTCACGTTTCCGCGCCGGGTGTTGATTTCGCCGTTGTGCGCGAGCATCCGAAACGGCTGCGAAAGCGGCCACGTCGGGAAGGTGTTCGTGGAGTAGCGCTGGTGATAAACGGCGAGCGCGGTCTCGAAGTCCGGGTGCTGGAGATCCTTGTAAAACTTCTCCAGCGATGGCGACAGGAGCAGGCCTTTGTAGGCGATCACCCGGCTGGAAAAGGACGGAATGTAGAAGTGCCGGATGCCGCGGTCGGTCACGCGCTTTTCGATCTCGTTGCGCGACAGGAAAAGGCGGCGTTCGTATTCGTCCGCATCGAGCCCGGCCGGCCTGCCGATGAGCACCTGCTCCATGCGCGGCAGCGTGCTGGCCGCTTTCTGCCCGAGCAGCTTTGTGCGGATCGGCACCGGACGCCAGCCGAAGACAGTAAGCCCGCGCGCCGCCAACACCTCACCGACAATCACTTTCGCCGCTTCCTGATGATCCGCGGAATCGTGCGGCAGAAAGACGAAACCGACCCCGAGATCACCCGCCTCCGCCAGCGTGTGCCCGAGCTTCGCCACCTCGGGAGCAAAGAGCTTGTGCGGGATTTGCGTCAGCACGCCCGCACCGTCGCCAGTCTTCGCGTCGGCATCCATCGCGCCGCGGTGCGCGAGCTTGCAGAGCGATTCCAGCGCATAGCGCAACACTTGTTTCGAGCGCTTGCCCTCGATCTGCGCGATGAAGCCGACGCCACACGCAT
>CAXSDZ010000370.1:0-3084 GCA_964235505.1 uncultured Chthoniobacteraceae bacterium | reverse complement strand
CACCGCCGCTTTCACTAAATCCTGATCGATCCGGCCGTTGATCGTGAACGACTGGAACGTGCTTTTGTTCGACTCATCGCTGTCGCGCCACGCTCCGCCCACGCTGTTATCCGTGCCGGGATGGACGAGCTCCAGCGAAGAGCCGTTGCCGCCCGCCGCATCCGGCCACGCGCCGCCGAGGCGGAAATCTACCGCGTCCGCGAGGTTGCCCACGGCGTCCTTGAGTTGGATTAGCTCGCCCTTGTTGCTGAGCTCGCCGCTCCAGTTCCCGATTGCACTCAGCCCCGGGTAGCTCGCGTTCAGAAAGGCCGTATTCGCCGCGATGACGAGGTAGCCGCCGGGAGCAATGCTGGTGCCCGCCGGAAAGGTGAAATCCACCGCCGAGTCGAGCCGCCACCCGCCGAGGTCCACCGCCGCCGCGCCGTTGTTGTAAAGCTCGATGTATTCCCCTTCGCGCTGGTTGCTCGGCGGATCGACCATGATCTCGTTGATCACCACACTTGTGGTGCGCTGCGGACTGTTCACCGCATCGCGCGTGGAGATCGTGGAGGCATACCATTCCGGCTCCAGCACAGTGAGCGCCGGCGTTGCCACCGTTGGCGCAGGGTATTCCGCCTGCATGGAAGACCGCCCCGCCACCCGCCGCAGGTCGGCGCAGCCGATCACGTTGTTGCTCGCATCGAGCAGATACAGCGTCACGTCACCACTGGCGTTCGTCGGAAAGTTCACGTCGAAAGAAGCGAATGCGTTCGCGGCCAGCATGCCGCTCAGCGCGACCTTGTCGGAGAAGTCCGCCGTGCTTGCCAGAAACAGGCCCGTGGCGGGTTGCGGGATGCCCGCCGGATTTTGCAGCTCGACCCAATCGACACGGCCATTCGTTGCAAAATGCACCTCGTTCAGCCGCGTCGTCCCTCGCCCGCCCCGCAGCTTCAGCCGGACGGCAAAGGCCATGTCATCGCTGCCCGGCGATGCCTGGCGCACGTCGGCCGTGAGCACGTTCACGCCGTTCACCAAGCCGAGCGCTGTCCCGGAATGAGCGTTCACCGCGAGCGCTGCGACGCCGACACTCGAACCGCTATACGCGTCCCACGCCAGCCCCACTGCCATCCGCGACACAGCGAGCCGCTGGCCGTTGAGATAATAGGTGACACTGTCATCGATGATCTGGTCGATGCTGAACGCCGCATCGACTGGATTCCCGTCGAAGGTGAAGGTCTTGCGGAAAAGAAAGCTGGCCCTTTGCGGCACGCTTCCGTCGGGAGCGAGGTTCGTCTGGATTCCAGGCGCAGGCAGTGTCGAATTGGAAAAACCGATGATTGCTGGCCCGGAAGCCCACGCGCTGTCATCAAACCCGACCTGCTGCCAGGCAGTGCCCGGGTCGGAAGTCGGAAGCGAATACTTCCAGGTTTCACCAAGGTCGATCGCCGTCGTCATCGCCCCAGCCGCGCCGCTGTCACCGAGCCCCGGGCTGCCACCATTGGCCTGGCTGTAGGTCCAGTTGTGCCAGTCGTCGATGTCGCGATTCTCGTTGCGCAGCACCAGCGAATGTCCGGTGCCATCCGCCGCTTTCGGCCAGCGGCCCGCGTCTTTATACGAGACGCTGCTCATGATCACCCCGTTCTTGTCCTTCAGCGTCACGCGCTCGCCGCCGTTGTCCAGGCTTCCCACCCACGGCCCGAAGATGCGCACCGTCGCGGGGATGCCCGGGTAGGCCGCTCGTGTGGCCGCATCAGTCGCGGAAGAAATGAGGATCCGCTCCTGCCCTTTCAGAAAATGCGCCTGCGTCGCGCTCGCGCTGAAATCGGGAAACTGGAAAGCGATTCCATCTGTCCATTGCCACTTCGCCATGTCCAGCGGGGTGGCCGACACATTCCAGATTTCGATGAACTCCGGCTTCGTGCCAGCCGGATGATACATGATCTCGGAAATGGCGACCTGCATGGCGTGAGCAGACGCGGCAAGTGCGAGGAAACAGGCGAAGCCGAGGAGACGGAGAGATTTCATAGCGGGGGAGCAAACGTGAAACCGTTTCGGGGGAAACGACGCGCTACAGATGATAAACTTTTCGCGAAAGGCAAGAGCGGAGGCGGCGCGTCGCCTATTTTTTACATCGTCCGCTCATGGGTTGACTGAGCGGCTTTGCCCCGCATCATTCCCGCCTTTTTTCCACCGCCACCATGCTCGAACAGCACGTCCTCAAGATCACCCAGGAACTCAGTCTCCAGCCCCGCCAGGTCGCTGCCACCGCCATTTTGCTGGAAGAAGGCGCGACGGTTCCCTTCATCGCGCGCTATCGGAAAGAGAAAACCGGCGAGCTGGACGAAGTGCAGATCACCACGATCCGCGACCGGCTGGAGCAGCTCGCCGAGCTAGATAAACGCCGCGGCGCGATCCTCGATTCGCTGAAGGAGCGCGAGCTTTTGACCGACCAATTGCAGGCAAAGATCGATGCCGCCGAAGCGCTCTCGACACTGGAAGATATCTACCTTCCCTTCCGCCCGAAGAAGCGCACCAAGGCGACGATCGCGAAGGAGAAAGGGCTGGAGCCGCTGGCCGACTTGCTCTGGGCACAGGAGGCAGCGACGAACCCGGATGCCGCAGCGGAGACCTACGTCGGGCGCGAGTATGCGACGGAAAAAGGCCTGGCGAAGATCGAAAGCATCGCGGAGGCGCTCGGCGGCGCGCGCGACATCCTCGCCGAGCGGATAAACGACGACGCAAATGCCCGCGCCCGGCTGCGCGCGCTCTACGTCGGCAGCGGCGTCATCCGCTCGAAGGTCGTCGCTGGGAAAGAAGAGGAAGGCGCGAAGTTCAAAGACTATTTCGACTGGAGCGAGCCGGCGGAAAAATCGCCGAGCCACCGCATCCTCGCGATGCGCCGCGGCGAAGCGGATGGCTTTCTTTTCACCCGCCTCACGCCGCCGGACGATGAGGCGGCCGGGCTGCTGGAGCGGCTCTTTGTAAAGAACGCGTCGCCCGCCGGGGCGCAGGTGCGGCTCGCCGCGCAGGACTGCTTCAAGCGCCTGCTCGGTTTTGCGATGGAAGGCGAGGCGCGCCTGCACTTCAAGAAACGCGCGGATGAAG
>CAXSDZ010000369.1:0-3145 GCA_964235505.1 uncultured Chthoniobacteraceae bacterium | reverse complement strand
GCCGAAGACATCGTCCACCTCGTGCGCGAAGTCTTCGGGCGCGGCAACGACTTCGCCAAAAAGATCACCTACCGCGCCGTCCACGCCGGGACCGGCCAGCCTGCCAATCTCCCCCAGCTCATCCAGGAGTTCCGCCTCTCGCCGCAGCTCCGCATCGCCGTCACCGTGGACATGATCGCCACCGGCACCGACATCAAGCCGTTGGAGGTGCTCCTCTTCCTGCGCGACGTGCGCAGCCGCGTCTATTTTGAGCAGATGAAAGGGCGCGGCACCCGCGTGCTCACCCCGAGCGAGATGCAGGCCGTCTCCGGCGAAGACGCCCGCACCAAGGACACAGGATTGCGCTCGGTCTCGCGGACTCGTATCTCCTCAAACGGTTGAAGGCATACACTCCATATGTGAACGACCTGAAGCGGCTACTTCTCGACCAACGCGCGGAATCCGCATTCCCCGGGTTAGCCGAGCGGGCCGTCAACGGCGAGGCGTCATCGCGCTTGACTGAACTGGTCTCTGCGCACGGATTGAAACGATCCGGGGCCTTCTTCTCTAGTTCGGCCCTCTCCGCGCGAGCCGCCGCGCGAATTGAATTCAACGGAATCGAATGCAGAGGGTTGATAATCGATCCCGCATGCGGTGCAGGAAACCTTCTACTCGCCGCCGCACAAAAGCTACCAGTGCAGAGGAGCCTCAGTGCAACGTTGCGGTGCTGGGGGCAGCGCCTTGCCGGGTTTGATCTTCATGCAGAGTTCATTATCGCCGCTCATCTGCGGCTCGCAATTTTAGCTCTTCTAAGGGGTGCGGAATTCGACCTGCCTGCGAATCTCTCGCTCGAAGTCTATTTTCCCCATATTAAGCAAGGCGACGGACTACGCGGATTGATCGGATTGGCTGGCGCTACAACTCATATGCTCATCAATCCGCCGTATGGAATCGTGACCGCACATCAGAAGTGCCTATGGTCAAAGGGCAAAGTCACAAAGGCTGCGGTATTCATAGACCAATGCTTAGAGACCTTGCCGCCGAACGTCCATGTCTCCGCTATTCTCCCCGATGTGCTGCGCGCGGGATCACGCTATCAGCGGTGGCGCCAAAGTGTTGAGGAGCGAGCTGAAGTGCTCAGCATAACTCCGGAGGGGAATTTCGGAACTGCCGATGTAGACGTATTCCTGCTTACTCTGAACACTGGGGCCGGGCAGCGATCCGCAAGCCCGCGAAAATGCTGGTGGGAAGACAGTAAAGCGTCTGAGACGGTCGGTGACCGGTTTGAAGTTCATGTCGGAGCCGTTGTGCCTCATCGCCTCGCGGATGATGAAGGGCCACTCTATCCATTCGTGCACGCAAAAGCGTTGCCTTTCTGGGGAGTCTTCACGCCCGGCGACGAGGAAGTTTCGTTCGCTGGCAAGGCAGTCTGCCCGCCCTTCGTAGTAGTGCGTCGCACCTCAAGCCCTTCAGATCGACACCGCGCACTTGGCACAATCATCCGGGGATCCAAATTCGTAGCTGTCGAAAACCACCTCGTTGTATGCAGCCCGAAGTCAGGTGGAGTAACCGCTTGCAAAACGTTGCTGAAAGTCCTGCAGCAACCATCGACGAATTCGTTCCTCAATCAAAGAATTCGCTGCCGCCATCTGACCGTAGGGGTCGTGAAGGACATTCCCTGGGTTGCACCGCAATGAAAGGTAACCTCAGGTTTTCACCGGACATCCTTATTCGTCTCGGTGAGGAGCTAGTGCCCAATGCGACCGACGGATTGCTTGAGCTAGTCAAAAATTCCTACGACGCGGATGCTTCGTTTTGCACAATCAAGATTGAGAAGCATACAATCCGAATCGAAGACGACGGGGACGGAATGACCGATCGCGACATTCTGGAAGGCTGGCTCCTGATTGGGGGATCACGCAAGGACGCGAAGAAGCCAACGAAGCTCGGGAGGATTCCCGTCGGAAACAAGGGTCTAGGCCGGCTGGCTGCGCTGCGGCTCGGCCGCAAAGTGACACTTATATCCCGCCCAGCAGCGGAAAGTGGCTCCGAGTATCGAATCTGCATCGATTGGGATAAGGTGGAACATGGAGCCTTCGTCGAACAACAGTTCTTCGATATCAGTTCCACAGCGACGGATAAGGGGAAAGGTAGTGAGATCATCTTGGATGACATTCCGAAGGCGCTGCCGCGGGACGAAATTCCGAACTTAAGCAAAAACCTAATCTTACTCTCAGACCCTTTCGACAACGAGGCAGGGTTCTATGCGTCCGTCAAAAGCACACTCTTCAAGGATTTGTTAGGTGTTGCCAAAGGCAACTACTTCGGAGACGCCGATTTCCACCTAAAGGCGTCAGTTGACGAGAAAGGGCGACCATCGGCACAGGTGCTCGATTGGCAGGACAAGGTGCTTTTCTCAAGTAAGCCCGAGGAATTCAAGAGCCAGCGTTACAAGACGCCTCCCGCAAGCTTCGATCTTTGGAATTTCAAACTCAGTGGGGGAAGCTTTTCATCAAAGAACTCCTCAGTTCAGGATGTCAAAGAATGGCTGCGTGTGGTCGGTGGCGTGCATCTCTACCATCGCAAGATCCGAGTGCGCCCGTTCGGCGAAGCCGGATACGACTGGCTGGAGATGGATCGCAAACGCGTCGGCAGTCCCGAGGAACGACCGTCAACCAACAACTCGGTTGGACAGATCAAAATCGCGGACTTGAAGGAATTGTTGACGCAAAAAACCGATCGAACAGGCTTCATCGAAAATGAGGCGTTTCGCGAATTGAAGCGTTTCGCAATCGACGCGCTGAATTGGATGGCTACGCGCCGCCTTGCAGTAGCAGAGGACCGGCGCGAAACGAAGCGCACGTCCACGACTCCTGCTGTTGTGCAGGCCAGGGCGAGGCTCGAAGAAAAAGTGCGAGCCACAGTTCCGAAGAAGGATCAGTCCGCCGTGCTCTTAGCCCTCAAACGCTTCGAATCGGCAAAGCAGAGCGAAACCGTTACTTTGAAAGAGGATCTCCAACTCTACCGCAGCCTAGCGACCGCGGGGACGACCTCAGCCGTGTTTGCGCATGAGTCACACAAACCGCTCACGAATATTCTTAGTGTGACGGATACCGTCAAACGCCGCCCTAAGCAGCTACTAGGGGACTTGTTTCACCAGAAATTA
>CAXSDZ010000368.1:0-3175 GCA_964235505.1 uncultured Chthoniobacteraceae bacterium | reverse complement strand
TCTCCGCTCCCAGCTCGATTACACTCCCTTCGCCGACATCATCGCGTGTGGGCTGCACGAATATCTCGACTGCTTTCAGACGAAGCTCAACAGCGTAGGCGCCGCGATCCACGAGACGTTCTTCGAGCTGCGGCCAGTGGAGCCCGGCTCCTCCTTCCAAACCCAGAGCCAGACGTGAAACTCTACGAATACAGCGGCGACCACGGCACGCGCATCACCCTGGAAAACGACGGCGAGCAGACGCTCGTGCATCTGAGCAGCACCTCTCCCGGCCAGCAGCAAAGCCAGGGCACGGGCTTTCGCACGGGCGAATGGTCCGGCGAGCCCGCTCTTTACCGGCGCGGCGCAGAGTTCATCGTGCGGCTGGAAACCGCGTCGGGCGTGCAAGGCATCCACATCCACGGGCACGAGATCCGGCATTCCAGCAGCGCGCCGGACGTGCATGGCGCCGACCGCCAGACGCTCGCGCCTGCCGACGAAGAATCGCGTCCGGCCAAGATGCAGCCCATGAAACCGATGGAGCCCATGCGGCCGCTGGAGCCGCTGAAACCCATGCGCCCGATGGAAATGCGGATGGGCGGGATGCAGATGAAGATGGGGAGCAGGGACGAGCCGCCAGCGAAAAGCGAGCAGCGCTTTTGCACGCAATGCGGCCGTGCCGCCAGCCCGAGCGACCGTTTCTGCGCAGGTTGCGGGCACGTGTTAAATGCGGAGTAAGGCACCGCTCCGAACCGCCAAGGTTCACTGAGCTCCGTTGTCTCGCACAGGTTTCTGCTGCGCCTTCAGCGCTCAATTACTGTCAGGCGCTTTCTGGCGCTCTTTGGAATGAAAGACATACTTATCCAGCTCGCCCGCCTGGCCACTTTGGGTTCCGTGTCATTTGGCGCGTTCGATCCGACTGTTCTGTTTGCAGGTGCTTCCTTCGAGTTTGCGCCGTCTGTAACCGAGTTCTTCGCAACCTGCATTCCTAGCGCCAAGCTCGACCTCGATCTCTTCCGCATATTCTCCGCAACGGAAATCACCTCGGACAATCAGGACTTCATTCCGAGCGTTTTCTGCGCACCACATGGTTTCATTACCATCTCCACCGATTCGTGCGGCGACGCGTTCGCAGTCGATGTCACCACAGGCAAGGTTTTTCACCTTTCGCACGAGAAGTATGAGGCCGACGGGATCGAACCCGGCTGGAACGCCGACAACACCGACTTCCTTCCTACACTGCCCATCACACGTGAGAACATCATCAACACCTCAGAAGATCGTTGGGACAGCATTACCGACTTCCTCCAAGAGGTTTCAGACTATGCGACCGAAAGTGCCTAATCAGGGGCGGCAGTGAACTGATCTGCCGAGAAGCATCTGAGAGCCTTGTGCTCGCTGCATCCCTTGACTGGCGTGTCCCTGCTCCCAGACTGCTTCCATGCTTCTTACCGCCGTTCTAATTCCCGCAGCGGAGGGAGGCTTTGTCGCCTTCAATCCTGAAACCGGCACCACGACGCAAGGTGAGAGTGTGCCCGAGGCATTGGCGAGTCTCCGCGAGGCTACAGAACTCTACTTGGAGGAGTTCCCACTGGAGAGCGCAGGTCAGCCGTTGGTGACCACTTTCGAAGTCGCTGCTCATGCCTAAACTGCCGCGTGGCATCTCGGGTGCCGATGCAGTCCGTGCCCTAGAGCGACTCGGATTTGCAGTGGTGCGGCAGCGCGGCAGCCACATCATCATGCGTCGCGGAACGTCGGGCTGCATCGTTCCAAATCATCGCGAAATCAAGACTGGCACGCTTGCTGGTGTGCTGCGCCAAGCGGGCATTGCAGCCGAGGAATTCATCGCCATTCTGTGAAGCCAAGTGGCTTGGCGATGGCGCCGCTCCGAACGAAAATCCGAGTCGCGCCCGCCAGCTACGGCAGTCGCAGGTCGAAGGTCAGCAACTCGGGGTGCATCTTCTTACACGGCTGCTGTCGGCGCAGCGGCATTTCGGTTGCGTCGCAGGGCTGAAAGTGGCGCGTGTCGGCTTCGAGCTTCAGCGCGCGGGGAGGCTTTCCGGCGCGGTCGGTGATCGTGACGACCAGTGGCAGGTGCGGCGGAATGCCGGGGTGCAGCGATGGGTAAAGCGCGGTGCGGCGGTAGCGCAGACCGGCGCCGGGGCGGCCACCGGCTAACGGCTCCAGCGCGAGCTCGCGGCCCTGCACGAAGACGCGGTGCTGCGCGGCGAAAGCGAGGTTCGCGGAGAACTCCAGCCGCTCCATCGAGGTATCCACGAAGCGGCTTGTGCTGCCGCCTTCCAGCGGCGTCTCACAGAGCAGCGGCCAGTCTTCCAGCGCCTTGCGCACGGTGAGCCGCGCCGCGCCGCGACGGTCGTCGAGCATCACGGGAAAGCGCCAGTCCGCGATGGCTCGATACACTTCCGCCGGCAAGGCGAAACCCGCCTTTTGCAAATCGCGCAGCACCGCTGCGAGGTCGGCGCGCAGGACGGATGGAAGGAAGAACGCGTCGTGCAAGCGGCGGCCGTGATCGACCAGCGGCTTCACGAAAGGCTTCGCCACCAGCATCGCCGCGAGCGCCTGCCAGAGCAGCGCGACGGCCGACATCCACTCGGCGTGCGGCAGTGTTTCGATGGCGCGAAATTCCATGAGCCCGCGGCAGCCACCATCGAAAGTCGCGCTCCAGAACTTGTCGAACGACGCTTCGCTGCGGTGCGTGTTGCCCGAGGAGTCGGTGTGCAGATGGCGCAACGTCTCGCCGATCAAGCGGCGGTGATCTTCGCCCGCCGGCAGGCTTTCCAGAAACTGGTAAGCCATCTCCAGATCGTAAAGCGCGCTGGCAGATTCGTCCGGGCGCGGCGCTTGCGAAGCGGAGCCGACATACGCGCCGGTGAAAAGATAGGCGAGCGAAGGGTGATGCTGCCAGTAGCGCAGGATGGAAGTGACCCAGCCCGGATGGCGAAAGAGCGGATTCTCCGCCAGCGTCGGCCCGCCGAAAAGCAGATGGTTTCCACCGCCCGTGCCGGCCTGCTCGTCGGCGGAGAGTTGCTTCCACGAGCGCAGTCCCACAGTCGCGCCGGCCTGCTCCAGCTCGCGCATCCAGCGCGCATAATCCCGCCACGACGCGCACGGCGGGAGATTGATCTCCAGCACGCCGGGATCAGCCGCGATGGCGAGGCGGCTCCACGCGTTTGCG
>CAXSDZ010000367.1:0-3228 GCA_964235505.1 uncultured Chthoniobacteraceae bacterium | reverse complement strand
CGGCTGGCACGGCTTCGTAATTCTCGGCGCGGTCTTCCTCGTCGTCACCGGCGGCGAAGCGCTCTATGCCGACATCGGCCATTTTGGCATCCGGCCGATCCGGCTGGTCTGGTTCACGCTCGTCCTGCCTGCGCTCGTGCTGAACTATCTCGGCCAGGGCGCGCTGCTGCTGCGCGATCCCGCCGCGGCTGCCAATCCCTTTTACGGGCTCGCGCCGGGCTGGGCGCTTTACCCGATCGTCCTGCTCGCGAGCGCTGCGGCGGTGATCGCTTCGCAGGCGCTCATCACCGGCGCATTTTCGCTGACGATGCAGGCCGTGCAGCTCGGCTACAGCCCGCGCCTCACGATTCTCCACACTTCCGCCAGCACCAAGGGCCAGATCTACCTGCCGCTGGTGAATTGGGTGCTCATGGTTTCCTGTATCGCGCTCGTGCTCGGGTTCAAAACCTCCAGCAATCTCGCCGCGGCGTATGGCGTGTCGATCACCAGCACGATGCTCATCACCACCGTGCTTTTCTACATCATCGCGCGCTGGCAGTGGCAGTGGCGCGCCTGGATCGCGGGGGCAGTCGCCGGCGTTTTCCTCGTCATCGACTTCGCATTCCTTTTTGCGAATTTCGCAAAGATCCTGCACGGCGGCTGGTTCCCGCTGCTCGTCGCGGCGGTGATTTTTGCTCTCATGTGGACCTGGCGCCATGGCCGCGCGGCCCTTGCG
Organism: uncultured Chthoniobacteraceae bacterium; assembly: GCA_964235505.1. Lineage (GTDB taxonomy): Bacteria > Verrucomicrobiota > Verrucomicrobiia > Chthoniobacterales > Chthoniobacteraceae > CAXSDZ01. Next base: position 2,513 of record CAXSDZ010000367.1, on the reverse strand, counting down.
CAGCGGATGAAAACGCAGTCAGTCCCACTCGCGACACTGCTCGCCGGGATCCGGGCCAGCTCGCCCGTGCGCGTCAGCGGCACCGCCGTCTTCATGACTGGAAACTCGATCGGCACACCGATCGCGCTGCTGCACAACCTCAAACACAATCAGGTGCTCCACGAGCGCGTGGTGATCCTGAACGTGCGCACGGATGAAATGCCGCACATCGAGCCGGCAAACCGTCTGAGCATCGATTGCCTCGACCTCGGCTTTTGGCGCATGACACTGCGCTTCGGCTTCATGGACGAGCCGGATGTGCCCGCAGCGCTCGATCGGATTTCGAGTCCGGAGTTCGAGTTCGACCCGCTCAAGTGCAGCTTCTTTCTCGGCCGCGAAACGATCCTCGCCACGCGTTGCGCGGGGCTGGAGACATGGCGCGAAACCGTTTTCGCGTGGATGTCGCAAAATGCGCGCGACGCGACCTCGTTCTTCGGCCTCCCGCCCGACCGCGTCGTCGAGCTCGGCTCGCGCGTGGAGATCTGAAGCGGCGCGGCGGCCTGAGTCCGGTGGCTGCTACTGCCCGGCTGGCTTTGCCTCGGTGGCGCTGCCGCCCGCGGCATCGCCCGTGGCAGCGGGTTGATTGCGCTGGATATTCCATTTCTGGATCACCTTTTTCGCGTCCTCGTCATCCTTTGCGAGCTCCAGGACGTCGTTCAGCAACGCGGTGTATTGCTGCTGCACGCTGGCTGCCTGCTTCACCATCTCATCGCGCTTTTGGATCTGCTCGCCGTATTGCTTTTGCGCGGATTTCACGTTCTCGATCTGCTTGTCGAGATTGTCGCGCTGCCACTCCATCGCCTTGTGTCCGGCGCGCGCGGCGCCGATCTGCGTGCCGAGAAAAACTGCAAGCGTGAGGGCGAGCAAGGAGAGCGGGAGATGCACGCCCGGAGCACGCGAAACGGGCTGTTCGTCGGAAGGATAAAAAGGCTCGGACATAAGAAAAGATCAGCGAGGAGTGGAGGAGGTGGCGCGGGGAGTCGCGGCCGGAGCAGGCGGGACGGCAGGAGTGGCCGCGCCACTCCCCGGAGCCGGGGATGCGCCTTCCGCATTTTCCTGGATGCTCAGGCCGTATTTGGAAAGCAGCTTGCGGATCTTCTCGTTCTTGTTCTGCACCGCCAGCGCACCGAGATCCTTTAAGACGGATGGCCCGATTTCCTGCGCGAGCTTCATCCCTTGGTTGATGGAAGCCTGCTGCTCCTGAAGCTGCGCCGCTTGCAACTGCATCTGCTGTTGCTGCGTCTGCATCTCGGTTTGCTTCTTCTGCAGCTCAGTCTGCAGGCTCTGGTTCGATGCGCTCGCACCATAAAGCCAGACGCTCAGCGCCAGGCAGATGGCCGCGATGGCCGTGGAAAGGACCGAGGGGAATCTCATGCGGCTTCTTTGGGGAGAAGATGTGCGGGCGTCAAGGGGCAAACGGCGAGGAGAAACGCCGGGCCAATTCTTTGTGCAGCAACACTGTGCTTGTCAGCGATTCCGGGTTTCCTTTGGAAGCGCGCTCCTCACTCGATCGTGCCCGTGACCATACCGCGAGCCCGCCACAGGGAATCGACTACGCCGGCACTTTCCCCGTCGAGCCGCGCTCGACCAGACGCACCGGCAGCACGCGTTTTTGCGCTTCGCCCTGGATGCCTTCGCGCACGAGGCGCTCGACTTCCAGCACGCCGATCTCAGCCATTTCCTCGGCGGGAATGTGGATCGTCGTGAGGTTCGGCAACATGAACTGCGCGCAGCAGTCGTCCGAACAGCCGATGACGCTCAGGTCATCCGGCACTCGCAAGCCGCGCGCTTGCGCCCGGGCGAGGAGGCCCGCGGCGGCGGAGTCGGAAAGGCAGAAGATCGCGGTCGGCTTCACCGGGCGGCTGAGCAGCTCATCCAGCGCGGCAATGCCGGCGGCGTGAGTCAGGTCGCCATAGACGATGTTGCTCGCTTCGATCGGAGTGCCGAGTTCGTCGAAGGCGTGCTTCACCCCGCGATGCAGCTCGATCGTCTGCGCGTCGGTCGAACCGAAAGGGCCGGATACGATGCCGATGTGCTGGTGGCCGAGCCCGGAGAGATGCTCGATGGCCGTGCGTGCCGCCATCATGAAATCCGGCACGAGGCTCAGCACTCCGGCCGTCCCCATCTCCGTGCCGAGGGAAATCGCCGGAAGCCCGCGCCGCAGGATTTGCTGGAGCAGGCTCATGTTTGGCCCGCCGAAAAAGAGGAACTTCGAAGCCACGCCGGACCGCACGGGATACGGCAGGTCTTCGAGATTGCCGGAGTAGTCGTGCCCTTCGTCGTAGATGCAGATGGTGAGTGGGTGCGACGGATCGGCGATGGCGCGCATGGCCGCATGCGCCACGCGGGCGGCAAAGGAGTCGCTCAGCCCGCCGGAAACCTTCTCGCCGATGAGCAGGCAAAACTCGCCCAGCTCGGGATACATCCGCACCACGGCGCGGAGATCGTTCGGGATGTAGCCCATCTCGCGGCAG
>CAXSDZ010000366.1:0-3273 GCA_964235505.1 uncultured Chthoniobacteraceae bacterium | reverse complement strand
GCCGCGAGCTGCCGGTGCCGTGCCGGTGCGGCGGGGGAGGCGGGGGAGGCGGAATGACGAATGACGAATGCGAAATGGCGAATGAGCCCGCAGGCGGCGAAGGACCTCCGCAGCAAGAAGCGGTCAGCATTGCAGCCTCTCCCCCAGTCGCAGTCCGCAGCGCACCCCTTCCGCACTCGTCATTCTCCCCGCCCGCCCCCTGCCCCCAGCTCGCGGGGTGCCTCGGGGTTGAGATCGTGGCTTCACCCGCGCACGCCTGGAGACGCCTCGGCCTGATCGAGCCGGACGGGCGGCCGACGCGGCGCGGGATCATTTTCTCGTTCTTTCAGCACGGCGAAGGCCTGGCGGTCGCCGCTGCGCTCGAGGAGGAAGGCTACCCAATCGACGATCTCATCTTCGATCTCGCAAACTTGCGAGCAGGCCCGCGCTTCGCCGGCGACGACTCGCCGCACGCTGGCCGGCTCGCGATCCTTTGCCAAAAGACTTACGAGCGCGCCGACATGGCGGGATACCTCGAAATGGGCGTGCCGCCGGAATACGGCGCGGGCGCGAGCGAAGGGATTCGCGCGATGGTCGAGCACGCGCTCCCCCGCCACAAGCTGCTCACCGACGCGTTGCGCACAGGCGATGTCGAGCGGGCTTTGATCGAATGGCGCAGCCTCCTGCGGCATGTCGCGCACGCACCGGAACACGACTGGGAACGCTGGCGGGAGCTGAAGGTGGCTGCCAAAAAGCGGCTGGAGGAGACGGAAAATGGGGCACGTCCGGCGGGAGGCGGATAGAAACGATCCTCGCCCTCGACCTGCTCCCGCGCGGGGCGCTGCCCCGGCCAGCTCGGCCGAGAAGAGCCTGCGGAAAACGCCGGAAACGTCTGCCCGGCCCTGTCCTGCTGCGGGGGGAAGCGGTTTTCGCAAGTTCAAGAAACAGGCCCACTTAGGCACTTCACATGCTTCCGTTCACCCCCGCGCTTATGCATGCCTTTTTTCTCTCCCACCGCCCTCCCGGGTGCGGCGTATCGCTCTGCGCGCCGCCCGGTTGAAGACGCACGGCACCGATCCTGTCCGCATGCATTCGCTTCGCAACATTCCCATCCAGCGCAAGCTGCGGCTGGTCATCCTGGTGACCTGCTCCGCGGCGCTGATCGCGGCGTGCGGAGTGTTGTTTGGGCTCCAGTTGCTGCTGGTGCGACGGCATTTCGAGCAGGATCTCGCCGCTGTGGCCGAGATCATCGCGAGCAACAGCGCCGAGGCGCTCGTCGCGAAAGACGAAGAGCATGCCCGCGAAATCCTCGACGCGCTGCAGGCCAAACCGTTCATCACCGGCGCGGTGCTGGTGCTGGAAGACGGCACTCCATTCGTGCAGCGCGGCGACGCGGTGCTCCCGGATCGCCGCGTGTCGCTCCCGGCAGCCGGCATGCATCAACTCGGCGGCGAGCGGATCTACATCCGCCCCGTCATGCTGGAAGGACGCCGGCTCGGCACGCTGCTGCTGCACCCGGACTTCCGCGCGCAAGCCAATGAACTCCTGCGAGTTTTCGCCGGGATCCTGGCTGCGGTCCTCGCGGTGTCGCTGCTGGTCGTGGTCGTCGTTTCGCGCCGGCTGGAGCACGTCATCCTCGATCCGCTTTCTTATCTCGGAAAAGTCGCGAAGCGCATCGCGCGGCAAAACGACTACTCCCTGCGCGCGGAAAAGTTCGTGGAGGACGAGCTCGGCGCATTTACCGATGCCTTCAATGGCATGCTGACGCAGATCGAAGGGCGCGACGCGGCGCTGCGGCACGAGATCGCCGAGCGCACTCGCACGGAAGCGGAACTCGGGCGCGTGCATCGGCAGCTCGTGGAAGCGTCGCGCCAGGCCGGCATGGCGGAGATCGCCACCGGCGTGCTGCACAATGTCGGCAACGTGCTGAACAGCGTGAATGTCTCCGCCACGCTGCTGGCGGAAAAGTTCAGCCGGTCGAAAGTAGCGCACCTCGCGCAGGCCACCGCGATGCTGCGTGAGCAGGGGGAAAGAGCGGCAGAGTTCCTCACCACGGACCCGAAAGGCCGTTTGCTGCCGGCGTATTTTGCCGAGCTCAGCGCGCACCTCGCGCGCGAGCAGGCGGAGGCGCACGCCGAGATCGAGCTGCTGCACAAGCATGTCGAGCACATCAAGGAAATCGTGGCGATGCAGCAGACGCATGCGCGCGCCGCGGGCTTCCTGGAGCCGCTCCCGCTGCAGGATCTCATCGAGGATGCGCTCGCGATGGATGCCGATTCTTTCGAGCGCCATGGCGTGTGGGTCGTGCGCGACTACGCCTGCGCGCCGGTCGTGCTCGTGGACAAGCATCGGGTGCTGCAGGTGCTGGTGAATATCCTCCGCAACGCGACGCACGCGATGAGCGAAACCGACGACGCGGACCGGCGTGTCACCATCGCCATCCGCCAGAATGGCGAGCACATGGCGGAGATCGGGATTCGCGACTGCGGCGTCGGGATCGCGCCGGACAATCTCACCCGCATCTTTTCGCACGGCTTCACCACGCGGAAAGGCGGGCACGGCTTCGGCCTGCACAGCGCCGCGCTCGCCACGCAGCAGCTCGGCGGGTGCCTGCGCGCGGAAAGCGCGGGGCTCGGCCGCGGCGCCACCTTTCTGCTCGAACTCCCGCTCGCCACGCCCGCTGTTCTCCTCGTTCCCGTCGCCGCATGAACCCGCCCGAACCTTCCCGCTATCGCATCCTGCTCGTGGACGACAACTCCGCGATCCACGACGATTTCCGCAAAATCCTGCTCGGTTCGCAGACGCGCGATTCGGCGCTGGACGCCATGGAAGCGGTGCTCTTCGACGCGCCGCAGCCGGTGCGGCCCGGGGCAGAGTTCCAGATAGATTCAGCCTTTCAAGGCAAGGACGCGCTGGAAATGGTGCGGCGCGCAATCGCGGCGGGCGATCCCTACGCGCTCGCCTTTGTAGATGTGCGGATGCCGCCGGGTTGGGATGGCGTGGAAACGATCGAGCAGCTCTGGCGCGCCGACCCCGCGTTGCAGGCTGTCATTTGCACCGCCTATTCCGACTACACCTGGAAACGGATGGCGGAGCGGCTCGGCGCCAGCGACAGCTTCGTGATTCTGCGCAAGCCCTTCGACAACATCGAAGTGCTGCAGCTCGCGCACGCGCTCACCAAGAAGTGGTTCCTCACCCGGCAAATGCAGGAGCGGATGGCGATGCTCGATCAACTCGTGCAGGAGCGCACGCAGGCTTTGCAGCTCGTGAACGCGGAACTCCGGCGCTCCGAAG
>CAXSDZ010000365.1:2166-3331 GCA_964235505.1 uncultured Chthoniobacteraceae bacterium | reverse complement strand
CGTCGATACCTGGTGGCAGACCGAAACGGGCGGCATCATGATCACGCCGCTCCCCGGCGCGACGCCCACCAAACCCGGCTCCGCGACGCTGCCGTTCTTCGGCGTCGATGCCGCGATCGTCGATGACGCGGGGAACGAAGTCGGCCCGAACGTCGGCGGCAAACTCGTGATCCGCCAGCCGTGGCCGTCCATGCTGCGGACGATCTACGGCGACAAGGCGCGCTACAAAAAGACCTACTGGAGCGAGGTGAAGGGGTGCTACTTCGCAGGCGACGGCGCGCGCCGCGACAAGGACGGATATTTTTGGATCGTCGGCCGCATCGACGACGTGCTGAACGTCGCCGGCCATCGCCTCGGCACGAGCGAAGTGGAGAGTGCGCTCGTGTCGCACCCGTGCGTCGCGGAGGCCGCGGTCGTCGGCCGGCCGGATGAGCTGAAAGGGCAGGCAGTCGTCTGTTTTGTGACGCTGAAGAACTGCGATCGGCCCAGCGACAAGCTCCGCGACGAGCTGAAAAAGCACGTCCGCACCGTCATCGGTCCGGTCGCCACGCCGGACGAGATTCGCTTCACCGAAGCGCTGCCGAAGACGCGCTCCGGCAAGATCATGCGCCGTCTCCTGAAGGAAATCGCCAGCGGCAAAGCGGTCACTGGCGACACCACGACGCTGGAGGATCTTTCCATCTTGGCGAAGCTCGGGAGCGGTGGGGAATGAGAGTTTCCTGCCGCATGAACACTGCTCTGCGAGCCGGAGCCGCGCCTGCCTAGCCGCCGTGGATTACTTCACCCCAGGCCTCCGCGAGCTTGCCCGCGTCCTCCACCGGCTCGCCCTGCGCGCGCGGCTGCGCTGGCGCCAGCGCGAGCTGGATCGTGTGGAAACGGTTCTCGGGCTGCTCGGCTGGCAGCAGGCGGATTTCGACGACGAAACGCAGCGCCAGGTCGATGAGATCCAGCAGGTCGAACGCGAGCAGACGCGGCTCCAAAATGAATCCGCTCGCGTGGGCAACCTGCTGCGCGCGACGCAAGGGGAGTTCGCCGCGGCGCGCCGGCAGTTCGAAGAAACGCGCCGCGAGCTGGAAGCCGGGCGTCGCAAGCTGCGCGAGCCGCACGCCGGTGTGCAGCGCCAGCTCGCTGCGCGGCGCAAGATCGAGCCAAATTTCGAGCGCCG
>CAXSDZ010000365.1:0-2156 GCA_964235505.1 uncultured Chthoniobacteraceae bacterium | reverse complement strand
CGCCGAGCTGCTCGTGCTGGAACGGCAGACACCGGCGATGCGCGACGAGCTCGTGCGACTCCGGGAGCGCATCGTCGGGCTGCCAAATGAAAAAGCCGACCTGCGCACCCAGCATCTGCGCACGGTATCGGAGATCCGTGCGCTGGAAGAAACGCTCGCGACCGAGGCGGCGACAGTGAAAGCGGCGGACGAGCGGCTCGCGACGCTCCAGAAAAGCTGGGGCGAGCGGGATCGCGCGTGGACGCTGCAGCTCAAAACGCTAGGACGCGAAAAGGAGGCGATCGAAGGGCAGATCAACGCCTTGGAAACGGCGAAGGCCAACCCGTATCAGCGCATCGGCCAGGTGCTGGCGGACAACCACCTCGCACCAATCAATCAACCGCTCGCGCTGGAGAAAGTGCGGGCGGTGCGATTGCGGGTCGGCGAGCTGCATCAGGCGGTTTTGGAATCGAAAGCCACGAGCGCACAGGAGGACCGGCGCCTCGTGCAGACTTCCTTTTGGATCTGGGCCGGGATGGCGATCGTCGTGTTGCTGCTGCTGCTCGCCGCCGTGCGGTGAAGGCGCTTTCACTTTTCTGCTGCGTGCCGCCTGCCGGGCCGAAGAAGCGAATCCCGCTCCCTTCCATTCCGCACTCGTGCGGGTGCCGGTGTCTCTGCTAGGCCTGCCGCCATGAACTCCACCCCAGACGTGAGCGAAGCCGAGCCGGTGCTTTTTGCCCGCAAGCACGCCATCCGCGCGGGAGCGGCGGTGCTCGCCGGGCTCACGCTCGTGCTCGTTTTCACCACGCTCGATCACTCGCGGCGTTCGACCTTGGAAAAAACCGCGCAGACCACCGCAGTCGGAGATCGCGCTTTTCTGCTGCTCCCGGCCATCTCGCAAAAGCCACCCGCCGCAGCGGCGAACTTCCGCGGCCAGGCGCTTTATCCGGTCAGCTACGCCCGGCTGGAGATTCGCGACAGCCGCATGATCCAGGCCGGCAGCGACGACTCCGGCGCGTTCCACATCTACACCACGCGCGAGCACGTGCCGCTGCAGGACGGCGAGATCGAAGCGCCCGGCGTCCCGATTTACTTCCTGAAAACCGCCCCGGACGAATACGTAAAAGCGCTCCCGACGACTCCGCGAATGTAAGCGGTCTGCCATGGAAGGAGTCGCGCGGCGGCGAAGATTCGCCGGGCTGGGAAAGCACAGCGCGATGGACACCGCCGCGGCTGTCGGGCATACACGGCAGCTCCATGAAATTCCTCCTCAGCCTCACCCTTTGCGCCGTCACATTGAGCTTCGGCGCGTGCGCGCAACACCGCGGCAATGGCCACCAGATGAAGAGCGGCGCCTGCTGCGCGACTCCTGCCAAGCACGCGAAGAAAGACGCCTGCTGCAGCACGCGCTGAGTCCCGGCCGGCAGATCGCGGGCGAAGTGCAAAAGTGAGTGGATTGCTCTCGGGCTCGCGCCTTTCGCGGCGCGTGGACCTCACCCTCGCACCCTGCCTCACGCAGCCTCGCCGGCCGCGTGTCCGCTTGCCCAGGCCCACTGGAAATTGAATCCGCCAAGCCAGCCCGTCACGTCCACGACTTCCCCGATGAAGAAAAGGCCGGGCACCCGGCGCGCCTCCATCGTCTTGGAAGAAAGCTCGCCCGTGTCTACGCCGCCCAGCGTCACCTCGGCCTTTGGGTAGCCCTCCGTTCCGGCAGGGGAAAGCGGCCACTCCCGGAGCAGGCGGGCAGTTTCCTCCACTTCACGCGTTTTCCAGTGCATCAGCGGCTTGGCTGGCGTGTGGAGCGCGGCCCACGTTTCCGCGAAGCGCCGGGGCAGCACTCGGGCGAGCAGGGCTGCCGGCGATGTCTTGGAATCCCGCTCAGCGAGCAGCAACCCACCATCGCGCTGCGCCGGCAGCAGATCGAAGCGCAGCGTCTCGCCCGCGCGCCAATACGACGAGATTTGCAAGATCGCCGGGCCGCTGAGTCCGCGGTGGGTGAAGAGCATCGCTTCCGCAAAACTGCGGTTGCCGCAGCGCGCGACTACCGGGAGCGCCACGCCGGCGAGCTCGTGAAACTGCGCAAGTTGGCCCGGCGCGAGCGTGAGCGGAACGAGACCGGGGCGCGTCTCCGTGACGCGCAACCCGAAGCGCCGCGCCACGCGGTAGCCGAAATCAGT
>CAXSDZ010000364.1:0-3332 GCA_964235505.1 uncultured Chthoniobacteraceae bacterium | reverse complement strand
GCTCGCCGAGCAGGCCACGCCGCGCTGGGCCGCGCATGAGCCGATCCGAGCGCTGGAGGCACTGCGGCGCTTTTCCGGCGTGCTCGCGCACAGCCTCGATCCCTCCGCGCTGCTCCGGCAGTTTCTGCTCATCCTGCGCGAAGTCATCGGCGTAAATCGCGCGATCGTTTTTCTGCGGAAGCCCGCGGGCCTGCTTGGCGACGGCCCGCTTTCGCACGAGGATCGCTGGCTGCGCTCCGCGTGCGCGATCGGGCTCGATCAAGGGCTGCTCCAGCACTTCGCGCTTTCACTCGGCGCGGGCATCGGCGGCGCGCTCCACCGGCAGGGCCGCATCCTGCGCGCCGGCTGCGCGGATGCGCAGGCGAGCCGTGAGATCACGAAAGAGTTTCAACTGCTCGGCGCGCAGGTCGCCATCCCGATCCTCGACCGGCAATCGCTGCTCGGCGTCGCGGTCTTCGATGAGCGGCTCACCGGCGAGCCTTACACGAATGAAGAGCTCTCGATGATCTTCCACATGCTGGAGGAAGTGGGGCTCGCGATCCGCAACTCGTGGCTCTACGGCCAGATGCAGGCGAACCACGCGATGATCGCGGACATTCTCGGCCAGATCGGCAGTGGCTGCCTCGTCGTCGGCAGCAACATGGCGGTGCTGCACACGAACAACTCCGCGCGGCGCACGCTGCTCGACGGACGCGCGGAAAAGGCGCAGCTCGAATTCACCGATCTGCCGCAGCAGCTCGGGAGCATGCTCTTTACGACCGTGAAAACGGGCACGCCGGTCCCGGCGTTCAAGCACCAGTTCCCGCATCAGCCGGGGCGCTGGTATCACGTCGCCATCTTCCCTTTTGCAGCGCAAAACACCGGCCACGCCAACGCCGCGCTGCTCACGATCGAAGACATCACCGAGCGCGAGCGAGCGCAGCGGCTGGAGCTGGAAACCGCCAGCCTGCGCCTCGTCAAATCGATGGCCGAACATCTCGCCCACGAAATCGGCAATGCGCTCGTGCCGATCTCCACGCATCAGCAATTGCTGAAGGAGTCGATCGACGACCCGGAGTTCCAGGAGTCGCTCTCGGCGGCGCTGGCGAATGGAGTGAAACGGATCTCGCGCCTTTCCAGCCAGATGGCCTTTCTCGCGCGCGATTGGGAGAAGTCGGAGTTCCTGGAAGATGTGCAGGTCGCCGACCTCATCGTCGATGCCTTCCACGACGCGAACGCCTTCCATCCCGGCAAGAAACTGACGCAGCTTTCCTTCAACAAAAGCGCCGGGCCGTGGAAAGTCGCGGGCGATGTGAAAGCGCTGCGCCACGCCTTTTCCGAGATCATGCTCAATGCTCTGCAGGCCAACCCCGATGCGCCTCTCGTGACCGTGAAGCTGGAGGAAAAGCGCGGCGAACCGGAGCTGCAGGTGGAGGTGCGCGACTCCGGCGGCGGCTTCTCCTCGGACGCGGCGAAGCGCGCGCAGGAGACCTTCTTTTCCACCCGCAGCGTCGGGCTCGGCATCGGGCTCACCGTTTCCCGCCGCATCATCGAGAGCCACCACGGTCGCATCGAAATCCCGGCCTCCGAGAAAGGCGACACCGGGGTGGTCCGAATCTCGCTACCGCTCACCGGCGCGCTGCCTGGCAGGGCATTTCTGCCGGACGCATCGCCGCTTTCCCCCGCGCTTTCATGACATCGAAAACCCTCCTCGCTGCCTTCCTCGCCACCGTCGCGATTGCTCCCGTGCCGGTGCGCGCGCTCGGCTTCCGCATCACCGACCACGACGCCCTCGCCACCGCGCGCGGCGGTGCTTTTGCCGCCACCGCGGACAATCCCTCCGCCGTCTTCTACAACCCCGCCGGCATCACGCAGCTCCACGGCCTGAACGCCCAACTGGGCGTCTATGCGGTGCGCATCGAGACCGGCTTCACGAGCAGCATCGACGGGCGGAGCTTCGACAGCAGCGACGACGTCCAGGCCGTGCCGAACTTCTTCGCCACTTGGCGCGCGAAGAACTCGCCCATTTCCTTCGGGCTCGGCACTTACGCGCCGTATGGACTCGGTGTGGAATACCCGGACGACGTCCCGTTTCGCACCATCGCGAAGGAAGGCGCAATCCGCTACTTCACCATCAATCCCGTGATCGCAGTCGAAGTGACGCGCACCTTTTCCGTCGCGATTGGGGCGACGCTGAATGCCGCCGACGTGAGCCTGGAGCGCGGCATCCTCGCCGCGGGCGACCGCTTCCGGTTTGAAGGCACTGGCCAGGCGATCGGCTTCAATGCGGGCCTGCTGTGGAAGCCGACTGAGCAGCACGCCTTTGGCATCAAATACCACAGCCCGACTTCGATCGATTTCAGCGGCCACTCGTCGGTGAAAACCAAGCCGTTCACCGTCCCCACACCCGCCGGTCCATTCCAAGTGCCCGGGCAGAACTTCGAGGAGGATTCCGATGCCGACGTGGACTTCCCGCAGTTTGTCGTGCTCGGCTATTCCTTCCGCCCCGCGCCGGATTGGAACTTCGAGGTCAACATCGACTGGGCGGACTGGGACCAGCTCGAAACGGTGACGCTGCGCGGACAGCAAACCGGCCGGTCGGCGCTGCCCTTCAACTACACCTCCAGCTTCCTGTATGAGTTCGGCATCACGAAGAAATTCTCCCGCGGGCTGCGCGCCAGCGCCGGCTATATTTTCAGCGAAAACTCGGTGCCCGAGTCGGAATTCAACCCCGTAAATCCAGACTCCGACCGCCACGTTTTCAGCGCGGGGCTCGGCCAGCAGACGGACCGCTGGCATTGGGATATCGCCTACCAGTTCGCCTACGGCGTGGAGCGCCACATCGAGCAAGGAACCACCGCAGACGGCGATTACCAGACCATCGCGCACGCGATTACGCTATCCGCCGGGCTCCAGTTTTGACGGGCTGCGCGAGCGCTGCGACGCCCGCTCCGCTTAGGCTCGGGAGTTGACCGCGGGAGGCTTTCAGCCGATGACCACTGCGTTTTGCTGACCCCACCTGAACCCACCGTTCCCCGAGGCGAAATGGGCGGCAGTGCCGAAAAGCTCACGCTGCTCATCGTCGATGACGAGGAAGGCCCGCGCCAGTCGCTGCGCATCGTCTTCAAGCACGACTACCAGGTCGTCGTCGCGAGCAGCGCGCCCGAGGCAATCGCCATCGCGCAAGCCCAGCCGGTGCATGTCGCCGTGCTGGACATCCTCATGCAGGGCATGTCCGGCGTGGACTTGCTGAAAGAGCTCAAGGAAATCAATCCCGCGATCGAAGTCGTGATGCTCACGGCTTACGAGACGATCGAGACTGCGCGGCAGGCGCTGCGGCATGGCGCGAGCGA
>CAXSDZ010000363.1:0-3349 GCA_964235505.1 uncultured Chthoniobacteraceae bacterium | reverse complement strand
GAAGCAGCTCGTGCAGGACTACGGTCGCGAGCCGACGCCGGAGGAGGTCTCCGAAGAGATCAACCTGCCCGTCGAGCGTGTGCGCGCGGTGCTGAAAATGGCGCAGCAGCCGATCTCCCTCCAGTCGCCCGTGGGCGAAAGCGACGACACGAGCTTCGGCGATTTCATTCCCGATGTGTCGGCGGAAGATCCCAGCGACGTGACGGCTATCGCGCTGTTGAAAGAAAAGATCCGCGACGTGCTCGACACGCTGACCGAGCGCGAGCGGCAGGTTCTGGAGCAACGATTTGGTCTCGTCGATGGCTATTCGCGGACGCTGGAGGAAGTGGGCCGGCAGTTCAAAGTGACGCGCGAACGCATCCGGCAGATCGAGGCAAAAGCGCTGCGCAAGATGCGGCATCCGACGCGAATTCGGCAGTTGGAAGGCTTCCTCGAAGCACACGAGTGACGGGTCGTGGAGCGTGGAGCGTCCCTGCAGCCGTCACCTCGCGCACGCGCCACGCTACGACGAGCCCCCGCCGCAACTTTCTTCCGCCTCCTCGGTTCCACCTAGCATCCATGAATTCCACCGAAGAGCACGATGAGCTTTGGGATCTGCTCGGCAAAGCCCGGCAACCCGTGGCGTCGCCCTTTTTCTCGCGCAATGTGCTGCGGAAAATTCGGGAGCTGCAGCAGGAAAAGGTGGGTGTTCTCGCCTGGCTGCGGCGGCGGTGGCAGATGGCAGCGCTGGTGACGTGCGGGTTGGCGGTGATGGCGGGCGCATTCTTCGCCGACGGCAGCGCGCAGGATGCTGAGGAAGGCCAGCTGATCGCTTTTGCGGAACGCGTTTCCACAGGTCCGGACTATCAGGTCATCTCGCACCTCGATGAGCTGCTCGATTCGGAGGAAAACTCGGTATGGCTGGACGGCGCTACTTTTTAATCCCACTGGCGGCGCTGTTAGCCTCGTCGCTTTCCGCGCAGACCCCGGTTCCGGGCGAAGCGGGCGCTGAAAAGACCGCTCCGCCGAAACGCGAGGGTTGGTTTGCCGGGAAAAGGAAAGCGGAACGCACGGCGGCGGCAAACTCGCCCGAGTTCGACTACGTGCGAAAGGCGATCGATGCGCTGACTCCCGAGCAGCGGAAACGATTTCAGGAAAACTTCGCCCGCTGGATGAATCTCGCGCCGGATGAAAAGCGCTCCCTGCGCGACCGCGACGAAGTCCGGCGCAAGCGGATGACGGACGAAACCGAAAGCGCCGCTACACAAGCCGGACTGCCGCTCGAAGGCGAGCGCCGGACGAAGTTCTCGAAGCGCTACGCCGAGGAGCGCCGCAAAGTGGAGGAGCAGCTCCGCCGCGAGATGGAGGAAAAGCGGAAGCCGCTCGTGCAGGAGATCATCGCGCGGCTGGAGGCGGAGTTTTCAGAAGACGCAGCCGCGACTCCCGCACCGTAGTTCCGCCATGCGGCCGAGCGCAACGAAGCCGGACGACCGATCAAACCACAGCCTTTTTCACCGCAGGCTGCCCGTGCGAGATTCCTCGTCCTTCGCGGCGATAGCGGCGCAGCAGTTGGAAAAAGCGCAACGTGTCGCGCACCGGCTGAATCTTGCTCTTTTCGTCCCCGTAGATGGTGCTGACTGGGACCGGCACGATCTGCGAGCCGCGCCGCGCCGTGATCACCAGCATCTCCGTCTCGTAATCGTAGTTGTTGCTGGCACCGAAAAGAGCCGGCACCAAATCCGCGCGGACCATGCGAAAGCCGCACTGCGTGTCGGGCATCCATTGCCCGCACACCCGGCTGATCTGCCACGACATGAAGCGGTTCGTCAGCCGCCGCACCACCGGCATGCGCCGCGTGTCGCTCATGCGATTGCCGAGCAGCAGCGCGGCATCGGTGCGGTTTGCCGCCGCGATGAAGTGTGGGATTTCCTCCGGCAGATGCTGCCCGTCGCCGTCGAGCAGCAGGATGTAGCGGAACCCGCCACGCGCGCTGAGCTCGCGCAGACCGGTCTTGATCGCCGCACCTTTGCCGCGGTTTTCCGGGTGCCGGAGCACATCCACACCCGCACTGCGCGCCTGGCGCTCGGTGCCATCCGGCGAGCCGTCGTCCAGCACGAGCACGGCATCGAGCTGCGCGCAGGTGCGGCGGGCAACTTCCCGGATGTGCCGCTCTTCACGAAAGGCAGGAATCAGCGCGGCGACATTTGTGCGATCAATCATGGCAAGGCGATCCTGGAAGCTAGCCGCGTGCCGTGCGAAGCCGGGAGACGAACCGTGTGGCAGGCGTCGCTTCACTCGCGCGCGGCGAGGGGCATTGGGTCGAAGTCGGCGGCATGATAGGAGCTTCGCACCAGCGGCCCGGAAGCGACGTGCTCAAAGCCTTTCCCGCGCGCGACTTCCCCATACTGCGCAAACGTCTCCGGGTGGATGTAATCGACCACCGGCAGATGCTGCGGGCTGGGCCGCAGATATTGGCCCATCGTGAGCACCTGCACTCCCGCCGCACGCAGATCATCCATCGCCTGGAAGATTTCCGGCTCCCTTTCTCCGAGCCCGAGCATGATGCCGCTCTTCGTCACGATTTTCGGCGCGATCTCTTTCATCCGCCGGAGCACATCGAGTGAAAGGCGATACTTCGCGCGTGACCGGACCATGGGTGTGAGCCGCTCGACGGTTTCAAGGTTGTGATTGAAGATGTGCGGCCGGGCTTCCGCGACAATCTCGAGGCACTCCTCGCGAGCGTGAAAATCCGGCGTCAGCACTTCGATTACTACCTTCGGGTCCATCGCCCGGATGGCCTCGATAGTCTGGGCAAAATGCCGCGCCCCGCCATCGCGCATGTCGTCGCGCGCGACGGCCGTCACCACCACGTGCCGCAGCCGCATGCGGCGCACGGCTTCGGCCACCCGCTCGGGCTCGTCGGCTTCGAGGGGAAACGGCTTGGCAGTCGTCACCGCGCAAAAGCCGCACGCCCGGGTGCAGCGATCTCCCGCGATCATGAAAGTGGCGGTGCCCTGGCTCCAGCATTCCCAGCGGTTTGGGCACTGCGCGGACTCGCACACGGTGTGGAGACGGAGGTCGGACACCAGCGCTTTCGTGGAAAAGAAGATCGGGTTCGACGGCAGCCGGACCTTGATCCAGTCGGGCTTTTTACCCTGATGCAGCGCGGGAGCGATTTTGGAGCAGGACATCGGGCGAGGACGGTAGCGAGTCGGGCAGGGAAAGCAACGGGCGGACGGGAGGGGAAAGGGAATGACGAATGCGCAATGGGAGATGCGGGTGTGCTGGGTTCCCCAAGCTGGAGGCTTGCCGGACATTAGCCGGTGGTGAAACCACCGGATTGCCAGCACCAGAGCGCGCCCGTCCCGGC
>CAXSDZ010000362.1:0-3464 GCA_964235505.1 uncultured Chthoniobacteraceae bacterium | reverse complement strand
TCGAATTCGACGACGTGATGAACAAGCAGCGCGAGGTCATCTACGGCTGGCGCAATGACGCGATCAATTTGGACGACGTGCGTCCGCTGATCTACGAGGTGATCGACGAGGCGATCCCGGACAAGGTCATCACTTTCCTGCCGCCGGACGACGACAAAAACTACGACGGCCTTTTCAATTGGCTGAACACCACCTTCCCGCTCGGCATGACGCGCGAAGGCTCTGATTTTGAGAGCAAAAATGCGGATGCGGTGAGCAATGCGCTGATCGGAAAGGTCAAGCAAAGCTACGAACTGAAGTGCGCGCACGAGGATGCTGAGTCGGTGCGCTTTCTGGAGCGGCACATCATGCTGAATGCCATCGACCGGCTTTGGCAGGAGCATCTCTACGGCATGGATTCGCTGCGAGAGGCGGTTTATCTGCGAGCGTATGGGCAGAAGGATCCGCTCATCGAGTTCAAAAACGAGGCGTATGAGATGTTCACGGAGCTGATGGGGAACATCAAAAACGAGATCCTGCACAACCTCTTCCGCTCGACCTCGAATCTGATGGCTTTCGAGCAGTTCCTCTCAAGTCTGCCACAGTTTCTTACTGCGCCGGATGAGACTGGTGGCTCGTCGCAGACCGCCGTGCCGGGAAATCGCGGAAGCGAAACGCCTGCGGACAAACATCGGCACGCGGTGATGTCGAACGGCGAAGAAGAAAGCGGACCAACCCTTGATGAGGCGTTTGCAAATCGCGCCCAACCCGTGCGGGAGCCGCTGAAAGCAGGCCGGAACGATCCGTGTCCCTGCGGGAGTGGGAAGAAATACAAGAACTGCTGCGGGCGGGCGGGAGAGAAATCAGGTGTGATGCAACCGTAGCTAGCGGCGCAGAAGCGCGAGTTAGCGCACTGCTGCAAGGCGAGGTGCGCCGATGACTTGAGTAGCCGTCGGTCTGCTCCCTCGGAATGTTTTCACGTTTCTAAACAGGATCGTGGCTGCGTCTGCACCTTCCGAGCTGGCACTTTTCCTCGCTCCGCTTCACGCTCCGCCGCGATGCAAAAAGCAGACGGCATGAACTACGCGCCCGAGGGCAAGCCGATGCCCGTGGTGGCGCGCGGCGAGTTTCCTTTCGCCGCTGTGGCGCTCGATCACGGGCATATTTACGGGCAGTGCAAAGGGCTTATCGAAGCAGGCGGCGATCTGCGCTACGTCTTCGATCCCGACCCGGCGAAGGTGGACACCTTTTGCAAAACTTTTCCCGGCGTGGAGCCGCTGCCGACGCTGGAGGCCGTCCTGGAAAAGCCCGAACTGAAGCTCATCGCCGCGGCTGCAGTGCCTAGCGAGCGCGGGCCGCTCGGCTTGCGTGTGATGGAGGCGGGCAAGGATTACTTCACCGACAAAACGCCTTTCACCACGCTCGATCAGCTCGCAGATGCACGCCGTAAAGTGGCGGAGACCGGGCGCAAATATATGGTTTATTATTCCGAGCGGCTGCACGTGGAGTGCGCGGTGCGGGCGGGGCAGCTCATCGAGCAGGGCGCGATCGGGCGGGTGGTGCAGGTGATCGGGCTGGGGCCGCATCGCGCTTCGCCTACAAGCCGTCCGGCGTGGTTCTGGTCGCGGGAAAAAACGGGCGGCATTCTCACCGACATTGGGAGCCATCAGTTCGAGCAGTTCTTGCATTACACGGGCGCGAACAGTGCCGAAATCGTCAATGCCGCGGTCGCGAATTATCACCACAAAAATCATCCGGAGTTTGAAGACTGGGGCGAAGCGAACCTCGTCGCGGACAACGGCGCGACGAACTACATCCGCGTGGATTGGCTGAATCCCGACGGGCTGCGCACTTGGGGCGACGGGCGCACATTCATCCTCGGCACGGCCGGTTACATGGAGCTGCGCAAGTATCTCGATGTCGCGCGCGAGATGGAAGGCGACCAGCTTTATCTTGTCGATCACCAGGGCGAGCACCACATCCGCTGCCATGGCGAGGTTGGCTATCCATTCTTCGGCCAGCTCATCTTGGATTGTCTCCATCGAACGGAGAATGCGATGACGCAGGAGCATGCCTTTCGAGCGGCGGAGCTTTGTCTGCGCGCGCAGGCGATGGCGCGGCGGATCGAATAAACGACCGCGGAAATGAGCACGACAGCCGACCAGATTTGGCGATGGAAACGGCGCGTGATCGTCGCCGCGCTGATTGTCTGTGTGGCTTCTGTTGGCTGGTTGGGCGGTGCTCTTTGGGAGCATCGAGAAACAGCGCGGGCGGTGCCGCGAGATGAACTGCCAGCGCCTGCGACTTACACCATCCGATGGGTGGACGCAGCAACGCTGCCTGCGCGCGAAAAAGCCCCGTCCTCTGCACAAGCGCCAGCGTCCGCGATGCGCGCAGCTAGCGTCGGTCAACCGCCGATGGTCGAACTCGGCACTCCGGCTTGGGAGCAGCATGTCGCCGCCGTGCTCGCCGACACGGAACACACGGATTCCGTGAAAGCACAGACGCTGCTCGCGCTTTTACCCGTGCTGCCGGAAGAGCTGCTGCAGGAGACCACGCAAGCTGCGATCGATCGGCTGCGCGATGAAGATTACCTCCCTGCTGCGCTCCCGCTCCTGCTCAATGCACAAACACACGGGGTGATCGCGGGCGTGCTTTTCACCGACCTGCTGGAACGCCCGGACTCGATTGCGCTGCCGGCGTTGCTCGTGGTGGCGCGCACCCCGGCTCACCCTTTCGCTTCCGTGGCACATGCAGATCTCGAGTTGCTGCTAGGAACTGATCACGGCGAAAACTGGCCCGCGTGGGAGGCGGAAGCGCGGAGGCGCGTGGAACCGGCGCAAAAATGACGCTCGCTTAGCAGCACGACACCGCTACTCCGCTACTCCGCTGCTTCGACCGTCACATACGCTTCCAGCGATTCGCGCGTGATGGTGTGGCGGGCGCCGCAGCGCGGGCAGCTCATCCGCAAGAGCGTCTCTTCGCCGAAGAGGCCATCTGGATCGGAATGCATGATGGGAGCGAGCACCGCCAGCATCCGCTCGCGCGTGCAGCCACACTCCCACCGATAATAGCGCTGCTCGAGCAGGCTCATAGTTTCCTGCTCGCTGAGGGCGCGGACCTTCTCTTCGTCCAGCGCTTCAAACCAGGCTATGTCGCAGCCGGGCTGCGCGGAAACCATTACGAAGTCCTCCGCTCCATGTCGAAAATAGCGGGCCGGGCGCTGCTCGCTCCGCGCGTAGTAGCGCTCCACGGCTAGAAAGGGCTCCGCACCTTCAAACTCCACGACGCTGCGGCGGGTCGGCTGATTGCCTCGCACGACATCGGCGTGAAAAAGGCTGTGTCCTTTCTCCTTCACTTCATCCGTGAAAACCTGGCCAACAACCGTTCCCAATTGATTATTGCCGGCGACGAAGATGTTCAGCAGCGGCTCCTCGAAGTGGATCGTCCACGCGGAAGTCTCATTGCGGGGACGCGACGCGCAG
>CAXSDZ010000361.1:2767-3552 GCA_964235505.1 uncultured Chthoniobacteraceae bacterium | reverse complement strand
CGAAACCCAAAGCGCTCCCCGAGCGCCAGGCACTCGGCGAGTGATCGCATGCCGCCGGTGCATGTCTCGTCGCTCAGATTTGCCGCTGCGAAACAAACTGCCTGCCGCAGCGCCTCCTGCACCGGCACCCCTTCGTGCCAGCCGAAAAGCATGCCGGCGGTGAAGGCATCGCCCGCTCCCGCCGCGCCTTTGATGTAGCCCTCCGGCAGGCGCACGCTGCCGTGCTCGTGCCATGTGCCGTCGCGGCCAAGCGCGGCGCCGCCTTCCGGGAAATGCACCACGATCCGCTCGCGCACGCCCGCCTCGAGCAGCGCTTCCATCGCTCCGCGCAGCGCGCCGCGGTCGAGCGTCTCGCGGTCGCGGATCGTCCGCCCGGTCACGCGCCCGGCCTCGAACTCGTTCATGATGCACACGTCCACGTAGCGGAGCGCGGGGAGCACGATCTTCGCGAAGCGATCACTGTCCTCGCTCACCACATCGATGGAGGTTTTCAAACCCGCCACCTGCGCGCGCGCGAGCACTTCCGCCGCCACCGTGCCCCGCTCGGCGTGTGGCGCGTCGAGCCGGTCGAGCAGCAGCAGATAGCCGAGATGAAAGATGCGCGCGTTGGTTTCGGTGAAATCGAAGTGCCGCGAGTCGAGCAGCGCATTTGCCCCGCGCGCGTGGAAGAACGTGCGGCGGCCAGAGCCCTGCACCGTCATCACATCGGTGTAAGACGTGGGCGCGTCTGGCGTTTGCAGGAGCGCCCGCGTGCCGATGCCCCGCGCGGCGCACAGCTCCACGAT
>CAXSDZ010000361.1:0-2757 GCA_964235505.1 uncultured Chthoniobacteraceae bacterium | reverse complement strand
TCCACTTCCCGTTTTCATCCGACCCGGCCAGACCGGCGGCCTCCAGCGGAAACGTCGCGCCTGCGAGGGCGAGATCGACGAGCAGATTGAAGGGCGAGCCGCCAGTGCCCTTCGAGGTCGTCAGGATGTTTGCGAGCGCATCCTGCTGCGGCCAAGTGTCGATGATCTTGACGGCATCAACGATCCAGTTGCCGCCGGCGAGGATTCCAGTGCGAGGGGGAGTGCTCATGTGGGAGAAGTCGGGCGGCAGAACGCCACAAAGCCGTCGCGTGAACAAGCGCTTCTAGTTTCGTGCCCCGCGGAATGCACCGCCTCCGTCGGCATCTCTAATCAAGCGCTCTCAGCCGGCAGCGTCACGTGAGGAGCGAGCGCGGCTTGCAGCTCCTCGATCAGCTCGGGCTGCATGAACTCGTAATCATCCGGGATGCGCAGACAAACCACCCGCTTCCCATCGAGCGCTTCGGGGAACTTCTGCCGGAGCCGGGCGACATGAGACTTCTCCATGCAAAACACAACATCGGCCCAGCGGAGGTGCCCCTCCGTGACCACGATGCGCGCACCTGGCTGCGTGCCTGCTGAGCGAACTTGATACTGCTGCGAACCCTCGAACAGCTTCTCGGCGGTAAGACTGCGAAGCTTGTTCCGGCTGCAAACAAAGAGCAGCTTTTGCAGGGACTCGGAATTAGTCATTCACTCAAATCATCCTTTCGCACTCAGCCACAAGTGTGCGGGCCAGAAAGCGAGGAACACACTCATTGCCGAGCCTTTGCTTTCTACTCTGAGCTTCCAAAGCACCTCAAACCGTAGCTGCATCGGGATGCACCCACGGTGCGCGGTAGGGGCGGCGGAGTAGCTTGTTGCCTTCTTCATCGCCAATAATGACGCCTTTCTCCGCATCCCACTGTAGAGTCCGTCCTAGTTGCATCGATAGGTTGGCCAGAATAGAGGAAGCGCTGGAGATATAGCCTTGCTCGATGTCGGCGACTGGCCGGGAGCGCTGGGCGATGGCAGCGAGGAAGTCGCGCATGTGGACGCGGATCGCGGGCGCGACGTGCTTTTCCAGGTCCTTCTCTGTCTTGTCTTCGGGATACTCTTCCAGCTCCATCACGCAATCCTTGTGGGTAGCTTGCGCGCCTTTGCCGTTAGGAATGAAATCGTAGCTATTCACGCTGGCTTTCAAGGTTCCTTTCTCGCCGTAGAAAGTAGCAGCCCACGGATACTTCGGATCGGGCGCATCGCCCCAGCTTCGATGGGTCCAGACGACGTTTAGCTCCGGGAACTCGAAGGTCGCGGTTTGCGTGTCGGAGATGTTCGCCTTGCTCTGCTTATCCTCGAAGATGCCGCCGGTGGAGGAGACTCGCGTCGGCCAGCCGAGGTCGAGCATCCAGCGGGTCATGTCCAGCATGTGGACGCACATGTCGCCCACGATGCCGTTGCCGTATTCCATGAAGGCGCGCCATTTGCGCGGGTGGACGAGCGCGTTGTAAGGCCGCATCGGCGCGGGGCCGGTCCACAACTCGTAGTCGAAGTTTTCCGGCGGCGCGGAATCGGGCGGATTCTCGGTGGCGCGCATGTGGTAGTAGCAGCAAATCTCGACGTGCGAAATCTTGCCGAGCTTGCCGGTCTGGAGGATTTGCTCACGCGCTTCGATGAGGTGCGGAGTGGAGCGGCGCTGGGTGCCGATCTGCACCACCCGATTGTATTTGCGGGCGGCGGCGAGCATCGCTTGGCACTCGACCACATCGACGCCGATCGGCTTCTGGCAATAGACGTCCGCGCCGGTTTTGACTGCCTCGATCATCGGCAGCGCGTGCCAATGGTCGGGCGTGGCGATGAGCACCACATCGAGATCCTTTTCCTTTAGCATCTCGCGCCAATCGCTGTAAATGCGCGGCCTCTTCTTGGAAGCCTGGCGCTGCGAAACGGTGTCCGCCGCGTCGTTGAGCATGGTCTTATCCACGTCGCAGAGCGAGACGACCTCGACGGGCGCGACCTGGATGAGCCGGAATAGATCCGCCTTTCCATACCACCCGGTGCCGATCAGGCCGACCCGCTTTTTCTGGTCGGCGAAATCAACGGCGTAGGAGCGGAGGGAGGAAGCGGCGAAAGCGGCGGCAGTGGTCTGGAGGAAACGGCGACGGTTCATGCCAGGAATCTACTGAGGCGGCGCGGGGAAACACAATGTCACGTTCCTCCGTCCCACGTGTGCAGGCGGCGCATGCGAGAAGCGTGTGGCGCGGAGGCGCAGCGAACGTATATGGATGCCGCCCAAAGTCATTCCGCTCTCCACATGAAAATTCTACTTCCTCTTCTCTGCCTTGCCTTTGCCCTGCCTGGACCTCTCGCCCGCGCCGCGGAATGGAGCGGTGAGTATGGGCGCCTGCTAAAAAAATACGTGACGCCGGCTGGCGTGCATTACGCCGAGTGGAAGGGAAACGCGGCAGATGTGGCGGCGCTCGGCAAGGTGACGGATGCCATCGCAGCGACGCCAGCATCCAAGTCGCGCGACAAGGAGCAGCTCGCCTTTTATCTGAATGCCTACAACGCGTGGATCCTGCACGAGGCACTCGGGAAATATCCGACGCGCAGCGTGAAAGACCCGCTTTTCAGGTTTTTCATGGGCGACCGGATCACGGTTGCGGGCGAAAAGATGAGCTTCACTCGGCTGGAAAAGGAGGTCATCCGGGAACGCTTCCAGGAGCAGCGCATCCATTTCGCGCTGAACTGCGCCAGCCGGAGCTGCCCGCCGCTGCGCGA
>CAXSDZ010000360.1:0-3559 GCA_964235505.1 uncultured Chthoniobacteraceae bacterium | reverse complement strand
CCGTTCTGGGTTCTTCCCCGCGCCTTCTGCCTTCCGCGACCTTTCCGCGTTCCTTCGGAGGGAAGACTCGTTTTGAACGCCGCTCACCCAATCCGTTTCCGCCTTCGGACCGCGACGCGCCTTCTGCTTTCCTTGCTGTCGCCCTTTCCCCCATCCACGGCTCCACATCTTTGCCCCCACGATTACTCCCTCGCTCGGGAGTTCAGAGCCTCGAGTTTCCACGCTTCTCTTGCCGCCGCGCTGCCGGAGGCGCTATCTTTCTTCACCTTCTCTCCATAGTCCTCGGTTTCCGGATTCCCACTTGAACGTCTTAACACCTAACCAGGCGCTGCAGCTAACTGCTCCGTGCGTCACGGCTCCTGCTCCGCTTCGCTCCGGCAGGTGCCGCGCCGCACTCCGCAGTAGCTGATCTTCTTCTCGTTCGGCGACTACACCGCACCGCTATGACACTCGACCAATTCTGGAACACCGTTGGGACCGTTCACCGCGCTTCTGGTGGCGACATGGACAAGAAGTGCAAGCTACTCGGCAATGAGTTGCGGAGACTTTCCTTGGACGAGGTGCGCTCGTTTCAGGACCATTTCGACGATTGCGACGACCGCGCTTACAGTTGGGAGCTTTGGGCGGCTGCCTACATTATTCATGGGGGTTGCTCGGACGATTCGTTCTCGGACTTTCGTAGCACGCTCATTTCGATGGGGCGGCAGACTTATGAGAGTGCGCTGGCAGATCCCCCCTGGCTCGCGGACATCAACTACGATGCAGAGGTTGCCACCTACGAGGGCTATCAGTATGTGCCCGCCACCGTCCGAACCGAACTTGGCGTTACCGAGCCGCTTCCGCGCACCAAACCCGCGCCAGCCGAACCGTCTGGACAGGAATGGGACGAAGACACAGTTGCCGACCTCTACCCGAAACTAGCGGCGAAGTATGATTACTCTGGTTGAACCGTCGCCGAACCATGCGCTGCAGCGAACTGCTCCGCGCGTCACGCTGGCTGCTGCGCACCATCCCGCCACCTTCGCCCATCCTGCCCCCGCCATGTCTCCGCAGCCAGCGTGCCGCGCTCCGCAGTCGCTGAGCTTGGGGTCGTTCGGCGATGCTACGCGTCTCGTAGAATCGAAGCCATGAAATCTGGCAACTGGTTCCCTCTCGACCTCGCAGCGTTGCTGTTCTCCCCGATCATTATTGCCGCCGTTGCTTTGCTCATGGGTTCCCTGTTTCCAGTCATTAGCTGGCTTCGACACCCAACTCCTGTCTCATGGCTCTGGGCGCTCGCCATCGCTACCGGCACTTCAATTGTCGGAGTTGTGCTCTTGTTCCTCGCTAAGCTCCCACAGTATCGTGCCGGCATTTTCTGGCGTGTCGGCAGCCAGCATCTTCCGCCACTTCAGCAGCAGCTTTATCGGGCCTCGTTCTGGCTCATCGTTCCTTCCGTCATCGTTCTTTTAGCGCTGCTCTCAGCACTCCACCGTTTCCAATGATCTGCTCCGATTCAACCGCAACGCCGAACCATGCGCTGCAGCGAACAGGCTCCGCGGTCACGGCTCCTGCTCCCCGCAGACCCACCGCGCAGGTGCCGCGCCCGCTCCGCCTGTCGCTGAGCTTGAGGTCGTTAGGCGTTTCCTCGCGTCCCGTGTAAACGAAAGCCGAATATGCCGTTTCCAGTAGCCGAGCAGTTCATCGCAGCGACCGAAAGCAAGCTTGGCGTTGCGTTCCCCGACGCGTTCCGAGCACGCATAACCAGCAACAACGGTGGCGAGGTTTCGACAGACGACGACGACTGGCAGCTATATCCCTTCTTCGACACCAGCGATAGCAAGCGGCTTTCCCGCACCTCCAACGACATCGTGCGCGAGACTACTTCCGCGAGGCAGTGGCGCGGCTTCCCACCCGAAGCCGTCGCAATCGCCTCCAACGGCTGCGGCGACCAACTCGTTTTCATTCCATCTGCCGGCTCGACTACGCTTCAGCCACAGCCTTTCATCTGGCTCCACGAGACGGGCGAGTTACAGCCAACAGAAATCTCCTTTGATGAAGCCAACTGACAAAGGACCGGAAACGCCTAACCAGGCGCTGCAGCGAACGGCTCCGGCTGTCACGCTGGCTGCTTCCGCCGCCGCCTTACCGCCCACCGTGCAGCCAGCGCGCCAGCCTCCGCCGTCGCTGAGCTTGGGGTCGTTAGGCGCTCCTACGCGCTCATCATAATGATCGTTCTTCATACTTTGCTTTCTGTTAGCGGCATCATGTTACTCAGCGCAGCCGGTCGCCGCTCACCGTCCACGCTGACGCAGGCTATTCCTGCTTTTCGATTGATTCCCAGTATCGTTGCCTTCTTCCCGCCCCAAATCACTTCACTCCCAACATCCAAATGAGCGCGACACGCATCTCTCAACTGGTGAAGGAACTGGAACAGATTCGCCGCGCCCACGGAGACATCGAGGTCTGGGTGCAGTGGTCTGACCCGGACAAGCCCGCTCGCATTTGCTATGGCGAGCGCTTCACTGCTATCCAGGCTGAGCATATCCCGCCGGATGGTCCGGTCTGCGTGCTCCACACCAAGCCCGCTTAACCGATTGCGGAGCAGATGCACGCCGACGCCAATAACCCAAAAGCCGAAGCGCCTAACCATGCGCTGCAGCGAACGGCTCCGCGTGTCACGGTAGCTGCTATTCTGGCTTGGACCCGTCTCGTCCGGTCGTGGCGTTGTCATACGTCCGCACCCTCCTTCTGCGCTCCACCTTCGCAGCTACCGCGCCACGCTCCGCCGTCGCTGAGCTTGGGGTCGTTAGGCGCTGCTACACACCTCCATGAAAATTGACGCTCTCGCCAGCCAACTAATCGAGCTTCGCCAGACTTCCAAACGTCTGATGGACTCCAGCGACATTGAGGGCTGGCTCACCAGCATCGCTGAGGAGATTAGCGTTGCCGCCCGTCTGCAATCGCTACTTCTGCACCATCCTACCGTCGTCACCGAAGATCCCGCCGTTAAGGAACTTCTTGCCGGTTTCGACCGCACCAACCTTGTGGACTTAGACCGAGCCGGCATGGACCTTCTTTGGGGGTCGATCAGTCCCGAGGATTGCGCCACCAACCTGGCGATGGTCGATGTTCTTTTGGCACCTTTTCACCTGCCATCCGAGCTGCAACAGTTTCTTTGCGAGGCGCGCGAGTGCTACGCGATCGGTCACCATGCCGCGTGCAGTCTCTCAGTCGCACGATCCTCGAAGCAGCCGTCAATGACGTTGCAGTTCGCACCGGCAAACTACCTCCAGAAGTCATCGAGCGAGATATGTTCCGCAAGTATCCTCCCCGCAGCCGCATTGACTTAGTGGCTGGGCCATACGCCGAGCAGGTGTATCAGCTTTACCGCGCCCTCTGCAAAGTAGTCCACGGTCTTTCGACGACTTCAACGGAGGGCGCTCTTGGGGCACTCACGAAGACGATTGGACTCGTCCAGAAGCTCTACGAACTGAATAAGGATCTAATCCGAAATGAACGAAGCGCCTGAGCTCAACTTTGCAGTGCAACATTGGTTAGTGGCGAAGGAAGCATTGAT
>CAXSDZ010000359.1:2239-3654 GCA_964235505.1 uncultured Chthoniobacteraceae bacterium | reverse complement strand
CGCCGTCTGGAATCGTGACGGAGCGGCGATACCAGCCGACCTCGTAGCGCGGCGAGCTGCGGTAGTTGAAGGGCGTGACTTCCAGCGGATTGCGATACACCCGCGACGAAAAATAGTTGTCGTTTCCCGCCGCGTCGGCCTCGCCCCAGGCCGCCAGCGACTCCCAGCAAAATGGCACCAGGATCTGCTCGGACCACTGCGGCCCGCCCGGTGCGAACCACTTGTCTTCCGCCCCGCGCCGCTCGCCATCGAAGCGAAACTCCCACGCGCCGTTCAAATTCAACCAATCGACGCCATGCACAAAGCCGCGCTGGCGATCGGGGCGTGGATACTCGGGGCGGGGCAGAAACGTGCGTGTGCGCATGGGATCAAATGGCCTTGGAGAGATTTCGGAACAATGGCAACAGCGCGGTGGCGCAAGCGGCTGCGCGCAGACCAAGGCGGCGGAGATTCGACCGCGCGCAAGTGAATGGATGCGGAAGATGAGCCGCCGCCCGGGCTCTTTTCGCGCAAAGGCTCGCCCATCTCGAATGTCTCAGCTATGAGTGCGGGGAGCTTCTTACGCCTGCCCTGCGTATAAGAGCCGATAACACACCGGAAATAATGCATACCATCCCACCGAATCCGAATCAGAAGGCAACCCGTGCGCGCTCTCCGCGGAAAGCGGTGCCCGCGCTCAAGCTTGCTACTCAATCCTCCTCCAAAGCTCGGGGCAGCAAGCTCGATTATCCGATTCTGGTTCACTCGCATTTGCATTGGGACTGGGTGTGGCAGCGTCCGCAGCAGTTTCTTTCCCGGTTGTCCCAGCGCCACCCGATCTTGTTCGTGGAAGAGCCGATGGCGGTGGAAGGCCTCGACGCACCGCGCGCTACTTTGCGCGAAGTGGATGGATTGCCGAATCTAACTGTGCTGCGCACCGAGTTTCCTCCGGCCATGCTCGCCGATCGCGCGGCGCTCGATGCGGCCCAGCGCCGGCTCGTCCGCGCCACACTCGCCGGCCCATTGGGCGCCACGTTTGAGCGGCCAGTGCAGTGGTTTTACGACCCAATGGCGACGATCGCTTTTGCGGGGCAGATGGATGAGCGCGCCATCGTGTATGACTGCATGGATGAGCTGTCTCAGTTCCGCGGCGCGCCGCCGGAACTCGTGCGCCGCGAGCGGGAGCTGCTCGCCACTTCGGATGTGGTCTTCGCCGGTGGACCCAAGATTTGGAAGTCGAAGCGCGAGCTGAACGCGAATTGCCATTCCTTCGGCTGCGGCGTGGATGTGAAGCATTTCGGCCAGGCACTCGCGGCGGCAACAGTCTTGCCAGAAGACATCGCCAGCCTTCCTGGGCCGCGGCTTGGATTCTTCGGCGTCGTCGATGAACGCATGGATTATGCACTGCTAAGTGCGCTCGCCGCGGCGCACCCGGC
>CAXSDZ010000359.1:0-2229 GCA_964235505.1 uncultured Chthoniobacteraceae bacterium | reverse complement strand
CGGTCTCGGGATCGAGCCCGAGCTCGGCGACGCACGGCACCGCCTGGGCGGCGATGATCCCCCCGCTCGAAACGGCGCACCCGGAGTGGAGCGTGGTGATCATCGGCCCGGCCTGCAAAGTGGATCCGGTAAACTTTCCGCAGCATGCCAATCTGCACTGGCTGGGCGGGCGCGACTACGGCCAGCTCCCGGCCTATGTGAAGGGAATGGATGTTTGCCTGATGCCGTTCGCCATTAATGAAGCGACGGAGTTCATCAACCCAACCAAGGCGCTCGAATACATGGCGACGGGACGGCCCATTGTTTCCAGCGCGGTGGAGGATGTCGTGCTGCAGTTCTCTGAAGTCGTCGCAATCGCGAGTTCGCACGCGGAGTTCATCGCGATGTGCGAGCGGGCGGTGGCAGCGCCGGATGCGGCGCGGATCGCGCGTGGATTGGAGCTGGCAAAGCGCAACACTTGGGAAGCAATCGTCGCGCAGCTCGAGGCTCACATCGCTGATGTGCTCGTGAAGCGGCAGCGCTCGGAAACTTGCGCCGCATGAGCGAGCGCTTTCGTTTCGACTTCCTCATCGTCGGCGCAGGCTTTGCGGGCAGCGTGCTTGCGGAGCGGCTCGCTCGCGGCTCCGGCAAGCGCGTGCTGATCGTGGACAAGCGCAATCACATCGGCGGCAACGCCTATGACTGCCACGACGCCGCCGGGGTGCTCATCCATAAATACGGGCCGCACATCTTTCACACAAACTCGCGCGACGTTTTCGACTACCTCTCGCAGTTCACGCAGTGGCGCCACTACCAGCATCGCGTCCTCGCTAGTGTCGATGGCCAGCTCGTGCCGATCCCGATTAATCTCGAGACGATCAATCGGCTTTACGGCACAGATCTCGACTCGCGCGGCGTAGCGGAGTTCTTCGCTTCAGTGGCTGAAAAGCGCGACCCGATCCGCACTTCTGAGGATTCTGTGGTGAGCCAGGTGGGGCAGGAACTCTACAAGAAGTTCTTCCGCGGCTATACCCGCAAGCAATGGGGCCTCGACCCAAGTGAGCTCGATGCTGCAGTGGCTGCGCGTGTGCCGACGCGCACGAACCGGGACGATCGTTACTTCACCGATAGCTATCAATCGATGCCGCTGCATGGCTACACGCGGATGTTCGAGAACATGCTCGATCACCCGAACATTCACGTCCTGCTGCAGACCGACTATCGCGATGTCCTGAAGATGATCCCGCACAGTGAGATGATCTACACGGGTCCGGTGGATGAGTTCTTCGACTGCTGCTACGGCAAGCTGCCGTATCGCTCGATCGACTTCAAACACGAGACCCACGAACAGGAGACCTTCCAGTCTGCCCCGGTCGTGAACTATCCGAACGAATACGCCTTTACCCGCATCACGGAATTCAAATACCTGACTGGCCAGCGGCATCCGAAGACAAGCATCGTGTATGAGTTTCCGCAGGCGGAGGGCGATCCTTACTACCCGATTCCAAAGCCGGAGAATGCGGCGCTTTATCAGCAGTATCAGGCGCTCGCGAAGGAAACGCCGGGCGTCCACTTTGTCGGCCGGCTGGCGACTTATCGCTACTACAACATGGATCAAGTCGTGGCGCAGGCGCTCACGACTTACAAAAACCTGAGCAGCCGATTGGTCGCTGACGGGATTGGAGAAGGGGATGCTGGAATTTCCAAGATCGTGCGCGCTCCTGCGCTGCCGATTTGATGTCGCGCTGAGGGTTTTTGGGTCCTGGTGCGGAACTGGCCGAAAGCTTGCCCCGTGATCGCTGCGCTCACGACGTGCGACTAATCGGTTGCGAGCGCGGCTTTCTCGTTCCGATCAGGCACCGGCGGTTTGTCCGTCACACCACGCATTCTGCTCGCAACGATGGATTGGTCGCTGGCGGGCGATCGTCGGACGCGCTCGAATCAGCGACGTAGCGGTGAAGCGCATCTTCCCAAGATGGCAGCAGCCATCCGCGCTCCGATCCGAGCGCGCTAAACCTAGGCCGACGGGCGAGGAAGTTGAGCGACTCCTGCGCGCAGTCTTGCACGAGCGATTCATCCAGGCCGCAGAGCCGCGCTGCTTCTCTCGCGAGTCCAGCCCACGAAACCGCGCCTGC
Source organism: uncultured Chthoniobacteraceae bacterium (assembly GCA_964235505.1). GTDB lineage: Bacteria > Verrucomicrobiota > Verrucomicrobiia > Chthoniobacterales > Chthoniobacteraceae > CAXSDZ01. The sequence goes on along the minus strand of CAXSDZ010000359.1, from coordinate 115 downwards.
ATTGGCGAGATGCCAGATCCCACGTTCACCATCGATCAAAAGGTCGAGCGCGGCGCGCACCAGATCCGGCACGTAGGTCGCCGAAATCCACGCATCTTCCGCGGCTCGCACGGGT
>CAXSDZ010000358.1:3456-3683 GCA_964235505.1 uncultured Chthoniobacteraceae bacterium | reverse complement strand
TGCGGCGGGCTGAACGTCGAACGTCGAACGTCGAACGTCGAACGTCGAACGTCGAACGTCGAACTCCGAACTCCGAACTCCGAACGTCGAACTCCGAACGTCGAACTCCGAACATCGGATAGCGACGCATCCCATGTGCGGCGCTGTTTCGTTCGACGTTCGACGTTCGACGTTCGACGTTCAGCCCAGCGCAGCGGTGCTCGCCTTGCTAGAAAGCCTCCCGCCTC
>CAXSDZ010000358.1:0-3446 GCA_964235505.1 uncultured Chthoniobacteraceae bacterium | reverse complement strand
CACGCTCCCGCCAGCACCGCCACCGGCAACTCCCGCAGCACCTCCGCCAGCCGCAGCGATCCGCCCTCCATCTCCTCGCCAGTGAAAAGGTTTCTCCACCGCCCCATTGTCGCGATCGAGGTGTCACGCCAGCGATCACCGATCGGCGGAAAGCCCACCCGCGAGCTGAGCCGCGGCGCGACGACGAGCAGCCGCTGACCTTCCGCCGCACGGGTGAACGCGATGCAGCACGCACCGAATTCTCCACTCGCCGTGACCGCCTTGTAATCTCCACCTTCAAACAACGCCGCCTGCTCCCGCCGAAACCGCAGCAGCCGCTGTGTGATGAACAGCTTGATGCGCCCGTCCTTCCAATCCTCCATCAACTCCGCCGGCACCACCTCGCCGCTCAGCGACTCCAGCATCCGCCCTCGCGCGGCGTAATCGACCGGCCGGCGGTTGTCGGGATCGACCAGCGAAAAGTCCCACGTCTCGTTGCCTTGATAGAAATCTGGCACGCCGGGCACCGTCATCTTCAGCACGCATTGCGACAGCGCATTCACCGCGCCGAGCTGCGCGAACTCCGCTGCCATCGGCTCAAACGAGCGCAGAAACCGGTTGCCTTTGCGCCGCGCGAGCACTTTCGCGACGAACTCGCGCACCGCTTCATCCCACTCCTTGTTCGGATCGATCCACGAGGAGTTCACCTTCGCCTCGCGCACCGCTTTTTCCATGTAGCCCTGCACGCGCTCGATGTAGCTGGCATGCTCCTCCGCGCTCATCGGTGCCAGCGGCCAGCTCCCGAGCAGTGTCTGGTAGAGCAGATATTCTTCGTTCGCATCCGGCGCGTCTTCGCCGACGACCTGCCGCTTCCATTTGCGATTTGCCACCTGCCAGCGGCGCGCCGCCTGCGCCCAGCCCTGCGGGAGTTCCGAGATCGCCGCGATGCGGGCGCGCACATCCTCCGAGCGCTTCGTGTCGTGCGTGGAAGTCGCGAGCATCGAGTGCGGGAACTCCGCGAGCCGTGTCGCATTTTGCGCGTGAAAGGTCTCCAGCGTGGAGCCGAACATCGCGGGTTCGCCACCAACTTCATTCAGCGCCACGAGCCGGTTGTAGATGTAAAACGCCGTGTCCTCCACGCCCTTCGCGGTGATCGGTCCGGTGCATTGCTGGAACTTCATCGCGAAGTCCTGCCGCTGCTGTTCACCCACCGGGTGCGGGTTGCCTGGGGTCGGCAGCAGCGCCTCGCGGAGAAAGTCGAACACCGATCGCTCCAGCGCGGGATTGTGCCGCCGCGCCTGCTCGATCGCCCGGAAAATGACGCGCCGGTCGTGCTCGCCTGGCTCCGCGCCCGGCGTGAGGTAGGTGCGATAGACCGGAAAGCAGGCGATCACTTCGCGCACCGCGGTGGTGAGCGCGTTCAGCGTGAAATCGCGATACCAGCGGCTGGTTTCCGAAAGCCGGTTCAGCATGTGGCCGAGCACGTTCACCTCGCTCGACATCGCCGTGCGCATCACCAGCAGCTTGCCGCGATACACGATCTCGTGAAAGCGGCGGTCGAGCTCCGAAAAGCGCCGATACGTTTCGGTCAGCATTTTCTCCGCGCTTTGATCGATGAGCACGCCGTTCACTTCATTCGCAAACTCGTAGCCAGTCGTCCCATGCACCGGCCAGTCGCGGCGCAGATGCTCGCCGACCCCGAGGATCTTTTCCACGAGCAGGTAGAGCCCCGGCTGCTTCTGCGTGAGGCCGAGACTTTGCGCGTAGCGCTGCTGGAGCTGCTCCAGATACTGGCGTGGATAATACAGGCCATCCACGTGATCTATGCGCACACCAGTGACCGCGCCCGCTTCCACCAGCTCGAACAGCAGGCGGTGCGTGGCCTCGAAAACCTCCGGCACTTCCATGCGGATCGCCGCCAGCGTGTTGATGTCGAAGAAGCGCCGGTAGTTGATCTCTTCCCCCGCGACGCGCCAATACGCGAGGCGGTAATTCTGCGCACTCACCAGCTCGTCCAGCGCATCATAGGAATGCACGTCGCCTTTGGACTGGATCTCTTCCACCGCCCGCGTGATCACCTCGTGCATCGCGGGTGTCGCGCCGCAGAGCGTATTCAAGCGGCGGCGGATCACGACTCGTTCGCGGGCGCGCTCCGCGACGCGATCGGGGCTCGTTTCCGCCCGCGCCGGCAGATACTCCAGCGCGGTGAGGATGCTCTCGAATTCCAGCATCGCGTCCCCGTCCGCGTCTGCGGACTCCCGCGCGAGCTCCAGCGCGCGTGCGAGCAGCGGGCGGGTCGTGCGCGGCGCGACCGGCAGCCGCGTTTCATAGTAGGAGATGAAAAACGCTCCGTCTTCGTAGCCGAGCTTCAGCTCGCCATTTTCCAGCACGCGCCCGTATTGATCGCCGAGGATCGGCAGCAGCACTTTGTTTTCGAGCTCCGGCTTCAGCGGATGCCAGTCGATGTCGAAGTAGGCCGCGTGCGGCGAAGCCGGACCGCTTTCGAGCACGTCCAGCCACCAGTCATTCTTCGCCTCCGCGATCCCCATGTGGTTCGGCACGAAGTCCAGGATGAGCCCCATGCCGCGCTGGCGCAGCGCGCCGGAAAAGGCGTCGAAATCCTCGCGCGTGCCGAGCTCCGGGTTGAGCAGGTTGTGGTCTGAAATGTCGTAGCCATGCGGGCTGCCGGGCGCCGCCTTGAAGATCGGCGAGGCATAAACGTGCGTGATGCCGAGCGCATGCAGATACGGCACCTGCGCGCGCGCATGGTCGAAGGTGAACTCTTTGCGGAACTGAAAGCGGTAAGTGGCGGCCGGGATGGAAGGGTGCTTCCCGGCGGCTGCGGCATTCGGCTCTGTGGCGGCGTCAGGTTGGTCGCTGGTCGTCATGGCAATTTTCCAATCGCAGGACAGGGCGCGGCGCGCTGTGGGCGAGCCGCGGATAAGTGCCAGACCTGCCTGCTGCCATCGCACGCGCCGACCGAGCCACCTGCATAACCGCTGCCTTTCCCCAAAAAGAAACGTGGAGCGCCAGACGAGCTTTCGCTCACCCAGACGCTCCACGCTTCACGCTCAACGCTCAGCGAGCCGCAGCCTAGCTCACCCAGCCCGGCCGATACGTCTTCTTAATGAACGGGTCCGCCTCCGGCATGTTCTTCGCCCGCCCGGCGGCATTGTCCCACTCGATCTTTTTGCCCGGCCCCATGTGCGCGGCGAGCTGGCCGAGGAGCACCATTTCCGTGAGCCCGGCGGACTTGTTCACGAAGTCCGAACCCGCGCGCGGCCCGCCCCCGCAGGCAGCGACGAATTCTTCATAATGTCCCGGCGAGCGTGGCAGCGTCTTTTCCGGCGCTTTGAAATCCGTCATCTTGTCGCGCGGCAGCAGCGTCGGCCCGCCCTTGTCGTAGTCATCGTAAAGCCGCCCGCTTTCGCCGATGAAGAGCGAGCCGTTTCCGGTCGGCTTCATCT
>CAXSDZ010000357.1:1254-3702 GCA_964235505.1 uncultured Chthoniobacteraceae bacterium | reverse complement strand
GGCTTTGGCGGCGGCGGGCGCATGGGCGGCGAGGATTTCGGAGGCGGAGCCACCGATCCGCGCACGGATGCGTGGCAGCCGAAGCCCGCGACGGAGCCGACGCTGCACGGCTATCTCGAGCAGGCGGCATTTGCCACTTCCGCGCAGTTCTGGGCGCCCGAGCAGTGGAATCCCGCGATGCCCGCCGCGCCGAAATCGGGCGAGATCCATGACGTGATGCCGAAGGTGGCCAAAGCGGTGCATGGCCAGACCACGGAGATTTTCCTGCTGCGCGGCCGGCCCCAAGGGCGCGACTTCGCGAACGCGGGCGCAAACGCCAGCGAAGGCGAAGACCGGCGCACCGAAGGCAGAAGCCGCGAGAACCGCATGCCCAGCGACGCAATGCGCCAGGCGATGGAAGATCGCGCGCGGGCGCAGATCGAGCGGCTGCCGAAAGATCAGCGCGCCGCGGCCCTGTCGGAGATGGAAGAGCGCAAAAAGTTCTTCACGGAACTCGCCGGCCTTTCGCCGGAAGAGCGCCGCGCGAAATTCGAGGAGCGCATGGAGCAGGCGATGAACAACTCCGCCACTGCCGAGCGCATGGAAAACGGCAGCCTGCGCCGCGGCGCGATGCAGACCGCGCAAGGCCGCTCGGACCGGTATCGCTCTTACCTCGACAAGAAGAAGCAGAGCTCGAACTGACACGAAAAACCGGCGCCCGGTGTTTTGCGCTCAGCAAGACCACCGCGCGTCGCCAACCCTCAAACACTCAAGATCATGATCACTCCCCACCTTCCTCCGTTTTCTCGCCGCTCCGGCGCTTTCACGCTCATCGAGCTGCTCGTCGTCATCGCCATCATCGCCATGCTTGCCGCGCTGCTGGTGCCAGGCGTTGCCAAAGTCATGGACAAGGCGAACGACATGAAATGCAGCAACAACCTGCGCCAGCTCGGCATGGTGATCCAGGGCGTCGCGATCGATAACGGCGGCATGTATCCGCGCATCGAAAACGACCTGGAGGATCCGGTGCATGCCGAGGGAGACGGCAAGGTTTGGAAGCTCACCGATCTCTTGGAGTCGCGCGGCGTGTCGAAGGAAATCCTCAAGTGCCCGGCTGACCTGCGCGCCCAGCTTTGTCAGCCGAAGAAAGGGAGCGGCAACGGACCGACGAGCTATTTCGTGGCGAAAGGATCGAGCTACGAGTGGCTGCCTTATTACGAGGATGAAAACGTGAACGCGGTGAAGCGCTACGGTCGCGGCGGAGTGCGCACGCTGCCTCCGAGCCGCGTCCGGCTTTTCATGGACTACGCCGAGAATGGCGAAGGCCCGCACAGCCGTTCGCTCGACGCGAGCACGATGAAGTCGGTGTATGCCGACGGCTCCGTGCGCGAGGTGGTGCTGGTGAAGGCGAAGTGAATGACGAATGACGAATCGCCAAATCGCCAAATTCGTCATTCGTCCCGTGCCCGCCCTCTCGCCCATCCGTCCGCTGCTCAAAGGCTGGCTCCTTTCGTTCCTCGTTTTTGGCCTGCTGGCGACCGGGCTCGTGGGGCAGTTCGCACTGGCGGTCTCGATGCCGTGGAGCGATGCGTTGCGCATGGCCGCACGCGATTGGCTGCCGTGGGCGCTGGTCGCGCCGCTGATCTTTCGCCTCGTCGCCCGGATGCCGCTGGAGCGCGAGCGGTGGAAGCCGGCGCTGGTAGTGCATCTCGCCAGTTGTGTCGCGATCCTGGCGCTCTGCCAATGGTGGTCGGAATCGGTGCTGCCACGGCCGTCCGGTCGCGGCGGACCGCGCACGGAGAATCGCGAGTCGAGACCGCCTCGCATGGCAGCGCCGGAAGGGATGCCGCCGCGCGGACCGGAGCGTTCGCAACGGCACAACCCGTTCCCGTTTTTCTTCCTCATCGGCTTCCGCCTCCCGGTCTATTTCGCGATCGTGAGCGTGGCGCACGCGGTGCATTTCTACCGCCGCTCGCAAGTGCGGGAGCGCCGCTCGCTCGAGCTGGAGGCGAGCCTCGCCCGCGCCCGGCTGGAAGCGCTGAAGATGCAGCTCCAGCCGCACTTTCTTTTCAACTCGCTCAATGCCATCGCCGAGCTCGTGCATAAGGACGCCGACGCGGCGGATGAGATGCTCGGCGCGCTCAGCGATTTCCTCCGGCTCACGCTGGAAAGCGCTGGCGAGCAGGAGCTGCCGCTGCGGCGCGAGCTGGAATTTGTAGAGCGCTATCTCGCGATTGAAAAAGTGCGTTTCGGCGAGCGGTTGCACTTTTCCATCGAGGTGCCGCCCGAGGCGCTGCCGGCACTCGTGCCCGCGCTGGTGCTCCAGCCTCTGGTGGAAAATGCGGTCCCCACGGGCCCGAGCCGCCGGGCGGGCGCAGAACGCCCTCCGCGACCCCTTGCGGGGTCTCCGTCGGTGTCGTGCGCGTGACGGTCGCGGTGCGCCCGTCGTCGCCGCCCTTGTCGTCGCCC
>CAXSDZ010000357.1:450-1244 GCA_964235505.1 uncultured Chthoniobacteraceae bacterium | reverse complement strand
CCGCCACGGGCTCGAGCCGCAGGTCGGTCGCGGCACGCTCACGATCTCCGCGCTTCGCGAAGGCGCGATGCTGCGCCTTTGCGTGGCGGACGACGGCGCAGGCCTCGCCGCCACTGCGGCGCCGCGGGAAGGCATCGGGCTCGCCAACACTCGCGCCCGTCTGCGGGAGCTTTACGGCGATGCTGCGACCTTGGAGTTGATCAACGACAATGGCGTGCGGGTGCAGGTCGCGCTTCCCTTTCACACCGCTGCCACCGCGTGAAAAAGCCGCTGCGCATCCTCATCGTCGATGACGAGCCGCTCGCCCGCGATCGGCTCCGCCGCCTGCTCGGGAGCGAGGCGGATGTGGAGATCGTGGCGGAGTGCGGAGATGGTCCCGCCGCGGTGGAGGCCACGCGACAGCACGCGCCCGACCTGCTGCTGCTCGATGTGCAGATGCCCGGGATGGATGGCTTTGAAGTGCTGCGCGCGCTCGGCCCGGAGCGGCTGCCGGCAGTGGTTTTTGTCACGGCATTCGATCAACACGCGGTGCGCGCGTTTGAAGCGCGGGCGCTGGATTATCTGCTGAAGCCAACCTCCCGCGCTCGGCTGAGCGAAGCGCTCGCGCGAGCCCGTGAGCGGCTCGCTGCGACGCCCGGCGATGGCGCCATCCCGCAGGCGCTACTTGATCTGCTCGCCGAGCGCGAAGGCTGCGGTCCGCGCCGCGGCCGTCGACGGCGAGGAGGTCACCACGCTGGTGAGCAGCGAGCGGGCCTCGGCGCGGTCGATCGTCACCCCGGGCGCGACGCCGGCAT
>CAXSDZ010000357.1:0-440 GCA_964235505.1 uncultured Chthoniobacteraceae bacterium | reverse complement strand
GCTACTTGATCTGCTCGCCGAGCGCGAAGGCGCTGCGAACCGCGTCCGCCGCATCGCGGTGCGCAGCAGCGAGCGGACGATCTTTGTCGCGGCCGAGCAGGTCGATTGGATCGAGGCGGCGGGCAACTACGCGATCCTGCACACGGGCAAGGAGACGCACATCCTGCGTGAAACGCTCAGCGCGCTGGAGACGCAGCTCGGTGCGGATGCCTTTCTGCGGGTGAGCCGCTCGGCGATCGTAAATCTGCGCCGGGTGCGCGAGCTGCAATCGGTCTGCGCAGGCGAGCACGTGGCGATCCTGCACGACGGCCAGCGCGTCGCGATCACGCGGAGCGTGCGGGAAGTGGAGGAGCGGCTGCGCTTCGACTGAGTGCCCGGTGAAAGCAGGCGTGGGCGGCAGTTCGCAATTCGCGAGAGCCGCTCAAAATCGGAACGCTTGC
>CAXSDZ010000356.1:0-3703 GCA_964235505.1 uncultured Chthoniobacteraceae bacterium | reverse complement strand
CCCGGCGGCGCGATCTACGTGGCCGATTGGTATAACCCGATCATCGGCCATTACCAGGCGAGCTTCCGCCACCCCGACCGCGACAAGACCCACGGCCGCATCTGGCGCATCACTTACAAAGGCCGCCCGCTGGTGAAGCAGCCGCCGATCGCAGATGCGACAAACGAGCAGCTTTTGGAGAACCTGAAATCGCCCGAACGCTGGACGCGCTACCAGAGCAAGCGCGTGCTCGCTTCGCGCGATACGGACGAGGTGGTGAAGGCGCTGAAATTCTGGCGCGCGCTGAGACTGGACGCCACGGCGGAAAGCGAACGCGCCTTTTTCGAGGCCGCGTGCATCTGCGAAGCGCACGAGGTGGTTCAGCCCGCCTTCCTCAGAGAACTGATCCGCGCCAAAACTCCGGGGGCGCGTGCTTACGCCGCGCATCTGCTCGGACGCTGGGGGACACGCCTGCCAGCTCAGTTCCCAGTGACGGAAGCGTTGCGCACCCTCGCATCGGACGAGCACCCGCGCGTGCGCCTCGCTGCCATTGTGGCCGGGGCAGAACTGCCCGGGACAGACGCGATGCTTCCCGCTTTCACTGCTTCCGGAAAAGAGCGCGATCGGTTTATCGACAGCGCTCTTCAACAGGCAGTCATCGCCTTGAAGTCGCGATGGGAACCGCAGCTCGCCAACCCTGCTGAGCTCGGCTGGAAACCGGAGTGGATCGACTTCCTCGGGAAGACTGCAAACCATCCCGACCTGCACCTCGCCAGCAAAGGCCCTATGGTCGATGCGAAGACGCGTGAGATGATGCAGAGCGCCATCACCGCACCCGCTGCTCCTCAGGCGCTGCGCGCGACGCCGGAGTTTGTCGGCGAGCTCGTGCGCGAGGTGCGGGAGAAAGGCGACGCGAAGCGCGGTGCGGAAGTTTTCCGCCGCGCGGAGCTGGCCTGCACGGCATGCCACGCGGTCGCCGGGCAGGGCGGCGCGATCGGGCCTTCGCTCGACAACATCGGCTCCGGCCAGCCGCTGGATTTCATCATCGGCGCTGTGCTGGAGCCGCAGCGTGAGGTGAAGGAAGGTTTCGAGACGCTCACGATCACGACGAAAAGCGGTGCGGCGCGCACGGGCTTCCGCATTGGTGAAGACGACCAGACGCTCACCTTGCGCGAAGTCGCCACCGGCCAGCCGGTCGCCATCCCGCGCGCGGAGATTTCCACGCGCGTTCCCGCTGGCTCCGTGATGCCCGCCGGCCTCGTCGATCGTCTCCCGCGCGGAGACTTGCGCGACCTTTTCGCCCACCTCGCCGGGCTGGGGAAAGCGCAGCCGTAGCAGCCGACGTGAGGAGGCTCTGATCTTACTTTGCGCCGGGGAGAAATGAGCCTCCTCACGTCGGCTGCTACGAAGGACGCCTCCCGTCGAAGCTGCGCTTCGCCTGCGTCCATGCGCCAAGCTCCACGCACGCTCCACGCGCCCCCGCTCCGAGCGCTTTCCGCACATTCCGTTTGCCCCAGCCGGGCGTGTTCCACTACACCTTCGCGCCTTATGTCTTTGACCCTGATCTCCGAAATCCGCGCCCGCCAAATCCTCGATTCCCGGGGCAATCCCACCGTGGAAGTGGACGTGGAGCTGGCGGGCGGCGCGGTGGGCCGCGCGGCGGTCCCGAGCGGCGCCAGCACCGGCGAGCACGAGGCCGTGGAGCTGCGCGACGGCGTGAAGGATCGCTACCTCGGCAAGGGCGTGATGAAAGCGGTTGCCAACGTGGAAAAGAGCATCGCCGACGAGCTCGAAGGGCTGGATGCGCTCGATCAGGTGCTCATCGATAAAACGATGATCGAGCTCGACGGCACCCCGACGAAATCAAACCTCGGCGCAAATGCCATCCTCGCCGTCTCCCTTGCCACGGCGCACGCCGCGGCGGCGCAAGTCGGGCAGCCGCTTTTCAAATACATCGGCGGCCCGAACGCCAAAGTGCTCCCCGTGCCGATGATGAACATCCTGAATGGCGGTGCGCATTCCGACGCGCCGATCGACTTTCAGGAGTTCATGATCATCCCGAAAAAGTTTGATCGCTTTTCGGAAGCGCTGCGGGCCGGCGTGGAGATTTTCCACGCGCTGAAAGGCGTGCTCAAAAGTCGCGGGCTCAGCACCGCGATCGGCGATGAAGGCGGCTTCGCGCCGAACTTGAAAGACGCGAACGACGCGCTGGAAACCATCGCGGAGGCCGTGAAGAAGGCGGGCTACAAGTTCGGCGAGGAAATCTTCATCGCACTCGACGCGGCCGCGAGCGAGTTCTACGACGCGGACGCGAAGCAGTATGTCTTCAAGAAGAGCGACAAGTCGAAGCGCACAGGCGATGAAATTGTCGCCTACTATCAAGGCCTTCAGAAGAACTTCCCGATCATCTCCATTGAAGATGGTTGCGCCGAAAATGATTGGGAGACTTGGAAGAAATTGACGGACGCAATGGGCCACAACACCCAGATCGTCGGCGACGATCTCTTCGTCACGAATGTCGAGTTCCTGCGGAAGGGGATTGAGACCGGCACCGCCAATTCCATCCTCGTGAAAGTGAACCAGATCGGATCGCTTACCGAGACGCTCGATGCCATCGAAATGGCCAAGGAAGCGCGCTACACGGCCGTGATCTCGCACCGCTCCGGCGAGACGGAAGACACGACGATCTCCGACATCGCGGTGGCGACCAATGCAGGTCAGATCAAGACCGGCTCGCTCTGCCGCACCGATCGCGTGGCGAAATACAATCAGTTGCTCCGCATCGAGGAACAACTTGGTGACAATGCGATCTACGGCGGTAAGATGCGCGGCTGAGCGGCAGGAAGCCGGAAAATCTAGGGAACTGAGATGCCGTCTCCACTCCCTTGAGGCCCCGGCTTTCGACGCGTTTCTTCTTCACCCACACCACCACCGTGAGCGCACTTTCCGGCGACTATTCCAATCCGCATTCGGGCGGTCTCTGGCATTCTCTCAACCGCTTTCTGCTGACGCTGATCGCGGTCACCATCGCGACGGTGGTCGGTTACCGCGCGCTGCCGGAAGTCTCAAAACGCCGGGAACAGGAGCAAAAGATCGAGGCGTTGAAAGCGGAGATCGACCGGCAAAAGCAGCTCTATGCCATGCGTTCGCGGGAGGAGAATCTGCTCCGGCACGACCCCGAATACATCGGCCTGATCGCACGCGATCGGCTGGACCTGATGCGCGACGGTGAAAAGATTTACCGCATCGAGCCGCCGAAACCGGACCTGTCGAAGTTCCGGCTGAATCGCTGACTGGCGGTTTGGTGTGAAGCGCTTGCACAACACTGGCGCAGCAGCGCCTTTCCAAGACCTGTCATCCTGAGCGGAGCTCCGGGGCAAGAGGATGTGGTTACGCGGATGAGCGTTGTTCCCCGGAGCGGAGTCGAAGGAACTCCAATAATCCTGCCGCTCTTTTCGGATGCCAAGCGCGAGAAGGGTCAGCGACCTGTGTTCCACCTCCCGAGCGAAGTCGTTGCTGGCCTTCGTTCTTCCACCTCCGAAATCCCCCAGGATGTTGGAGGTCCTTCGACTCCGCTTTGGTCGCTTGAAGCTCCCCTGCTTCGCTCAGGATAGCAGGCTTTAGGACGGATGGCGCTGGCGCGACTTTGAACAACCGTCTCCTGCTACGCACGGCCCATGTAATCGCCGGTCCGCGTGTCGATCTTCACCAGCTCGCCTTCCTT
>CAXSDZ010000355.1:0-3747 GCA_964235505.1 uncultured Chthoniobacteraceae bacterium | reverse complement strand
CCGTCCAGCCCGCGGATGATCGGCCGGCTCGCCGCTGGCCCGAAATAGGAGGAGCTCACGCCCGGCGTCGCCGAAAGCGTCTCGCCGAGCGTCGGCTGGAGCCGGAGCCGGAGTTGATTTCCATCGAGCACGGACACCGGCTGCGCCTGCTCGAAAAGCGTGCGGCCCAGCGGGCTGGCGGTGACGACGACCTCGTTGAGTTGCGTCGTGTTCGTGGAAACGGTGGACCTTTCGTCCTGCGCCCACGCCGCAGCGAGGAGGAGGGAGGCGATTGAAAGGGAGAGGATGGCAGGCAACGTTTTCATGCGTGTTTGGCTGCGCATTGGTTGACCGTTTCGCTGAAAACGAAGCAATAAAAAACGCAACCATGTTGCATAAAGGTCCGGCACGCTCGAAGGCGAAGATGAACTGGAGAGCGGAATCCCGGTGCGGATGAAGCTTGAAATTGCCGTATAAATACGGCTTCAACCGAAACCAAGAGCGAGCTGCGGGCTTTCCACGAAAGGTCCACCTGACCGCCTGCATCGTGTTTCGTATGCAAGCACTTTGCAGAATCACGGTCTTAACAGGTTGTCTCTCCCGATCGTTCCGCGATCGAGAGCGGCTTTTGCCCAGAGAAGCCCTCGCTTCCTTGTAGAGGCGGCTCTGTTCTGCCCCCGCCAGGGCAGAACGTGCCGCCTTTCACGTGTGGTTGAGCGACCTTCCCAGGCAGCACGTCATCGCCCCGACGGGGCAAAGACAGAGCCGCCTCTCCAATAGAACTGCGCCGTTCCGCGCCCGCGGAGTCGGCGGCGTAATCGTGGGAATGCTGCCAGCGGGAAAGGTCAGGCGAATTCAGGAGCGGTTCAGAAATCCGAAGCGCGGCCTTGCATCCTGGCGCGCAGGCGGCAGACGGGGCAGTTGTCTCCGGTGACGCGGTGCAGCAGTTGCCCCACCTCCGGCGCGACCGCTCCATCGCCGCCGTCGCCGGGGAGCGCGATGCCGTAGAGCTGCATGGCCTTCGCCCTAGCCCACGGGTTGCGGAGTGCGCGCAGCTTCAGTTCCGGGTCGCTCGCGAGGGCGAGCGCCGCGCCCGGCGCGGCCTCCCGCAGCACGGAAAGCGCATCCACCGCCTGCACCACCTCCGCGGGCGTCGGCTGGCGGGCGGGTTCTGTTTTTTCGCCTGCGATGAGAAAGGTCTGCCACTGCGCGAAGGTCACATCTTCCAGCAGGCTGAGCACCGCGAGCTGCGTGGTTGCGCGCGGCACATCGGGCCGCGTGGAAAGATACGTGAGCAACGCCGCCAGCTTCGGCTCCACCTGCTCGGTCGCGGTGCATGCCAGTTCTGCCGCGACGGTTTTCAAAGACAGCGCCGCCGCCGGCAACTCCGCCTCCGCGCTGCCTCCTGCCGGGATCGCGAGGCGCGCACCGCGCAGTGAGATCACCCGCCCGGCCGGATGCGCCAGCGCGCAGATCAGCCCGGCAGGGAGATCGATGGAAGCAGAAGCTGCCCCGGTATTCGCGACGCCGACAGTGATCCGATCGCGACCGTTACTCGTCAGCTCGCATCGCAGCTCCGCGTGCGAACTCACGTCGCTCCATGCGATGATGGGAGACTCCACGGCAAAAGCGGCGGATACACCAACGACCCAAAGCGCGGTGCAACAGCGGAAGAAGGTGAACAGTTTCACGGCGAAAGAAGGCTGGGCATGCATCGGTTTGTCCATGGTCCGTGTCAAAGCGGGAACCAGTCGTCTGGCATTGGGCACGGGCTGTAGCGAGGCTCTCTGCCAAGCTGCCGCTCGCACGATGCGCCGTTCGGCGTCCCTACATCGTTTCCCAGATCCATTCAGCGCAGATCGGTGAGAATCGCAGTCAAAAGGTCGCCGACCTTCCGGTGGGATTCCACCGGGTGCCGGAGGGCCGTCCGGTGGTGAATCTCGTAACGGTTGCGCCGCCCATCGCGCTCTCGGCTGATCACCCCGCCGGCCTCCAGTTCCGCGATGATCTTCTGCACCGCGCGCTCGGTGATCCCGACGGTCGCCGCGACTTCGCGCAGCCGCAGTTCCGGGTCGTTCGCGAGGGAGATCAGGACGTGGGCGTGATTCGTCAGGAAGGTCCAACCCGCGGCGGACGCCGGCGCAGCAGCCGCCTTTTTTGGAGGAGTTTTGGATTTGCGGGTTGACGGCATACATACGCGATGCAATACACGAATTGTATTTCGTGTATTAAAAGACGTGAATTATTAAACATCAACCATCCGCCTTCCGCCAATCCAAACATGAAAGTGAATCCGCTCCTGAAACTCCTTCTCCTCACCCTGGCCGCGATGGGTCTGCGCGCCTCTGCCGCCGCGGAAGTGCCGCCCGCCGCGGCCCTGGCGCAGCTCGCTGAGGGAAATGCCCGCTTTGTCGCGAACTCGTCGGTTCACCCGCGCGGCACCGGCACGCGGCGGGAGGAAACGGCGGCGGTGCAGAGGCCATTCGCCATCATCCTCGGCTGCGCGGACTCGCGGACCGGGCCGGAGTTGATCTTCGACCAAGGCCTTGGCGACCTGTTCGTCGTGCGGCTGGCGGGCAACATCGCGGACGAAGCGGTGCTCGGGAGTATTGAGTTCGCGGTGGCCCAGCTCGGCGCCCAGCTGATCGTGGTGCTCGGCCATGAAAGATGCGGCGCCGTGGCGGCGGCGGTGCAAGGCGGGGGCGCTCCCGGCCACATCGGCGCGCTCGTGGCAGCGATCCAGCCGGCCGTGAAGACGGCGTCTGGCGAGCCCGGCGATCTGCTGGAAAATGCAATTCGCGAAAACGTGCTGGCGCAGGTGCAAAAGCTCAAAACCGCCAGCCCGATTTTGCAGCCGATGCTCCAGGCCGGCTCGCTGCAGGTCGCCGGTGCCCGTTACGATCTCAAGACGGGCCGGGTCACCTTCTACCAATAGCGAGCGGCGCAACACGGAACCTTGTCTTTGCCATGGACTTTTCAACTGCTCTCACCGCCAGCCTGTTCACTCCGATGGTGCTGGCCTTCGTGCTCGGCATCGTCGCGGCGCTGATCAAGAGCGACCTGGAATTGCCAAAAGATTTCTACGCCGCGCTCACGATCTACCTGCTCTTCGCGATCGGGCTGAAAGGCGGCGCGAAACTCTCCGCCGCACCACTCGCGCAGTGCCTGCCGCCGTCGCTCGCTGCGCTCGGCCTCGGGCTCGCGATCCCGCTGTGGTCCTATGCGATCCTGCGCCGGGCGGGCGGCTTCGGCTCCGCTGATGCGGCGGCGCTCGCGGCCCACTACGGCAGCGTTTCGGCGGTTACCTTTGGGGCCGTGCTCGCCTTTCTCGACAGCCAAAACGTAATTCACGAGCCCTTTCTCCCCGCGATGCTGGCGATGCTGGAAGTGCCGGCGATTCTCGTCGCCATCACCCTTTACAAACGATCGCTGCACGATGCTGGTGGCTCGGTGCCGCTCGGTCCGGTGATGCGCGAACTCTTTTCCGGCAAATCTATTGTCCTGCTCGTCGGCGGCATGGTCATCGGCCTGCTCTGCGGGCACCAGGGATTCGAGCAGGTCGCCCCCGTCTTCGACGCCCCGTTCAAAGGCGTGCTGTGCCTCTTCCTGCTGGAGCTCGGACTTGTCACCGGCGCGCGGCTCGGCGACTTGCGGCAGGCCGGCATCTTCCTCGCCGTCTTCGCGCTCGGGATGCCCGTGCTGCACGGCGCACTCGGCGTGTGGCTGGGAAAGGTGAGCGGCCTCGGCATCGGCGGCGCAACGGTTCTC
>CAXSDZ010000354.1:0-3751 GCA_964235505.1 uncultured Chthoniobacteraceae bacterium | reverse complement strand
GTGTCTTCCACCCGAGCCGCACATCGTCTCCTTCACGCGTCACGGAAAACTCGCGCACGGCCTCCGCAGCGATCGGCGCCACGGTGATGTCGAGATACGTCATGCGATGATCCGAGCTGTTGGCCGTCGGGTTCACGAGCGGGTAAGTCGCCTCGCTGCTCGCGGGCCAGAATACGCCGCCGCCGGCCGGGTGCAGTCCAGCTTTGGAAGGCAGCACGTGGTCCACGCGCAGATTTCCCGCGCCACCGGAGCCATCAAAAAAGTCCGCTGTGTCGGTGGCCGCATTGCCGCGCTGCGCTGCATTCACGCCGCCTTGCATAGCGCTCGCCTGCGCTGCGCCGGTGCTGCTCGGGACCAACGTGGCATCGATCAGCGGATGATTTAGAAGCTGGTTCACCGCGCCTTGAAAACTGTCGCCGTCGAGCGGATCAGCATTCAAGTCGCCGAGGATGACGAACCGCTGCCCAGTCGGAAACGCGCGGCGCGCTCCCGCGTCGTCGTAGATGTAGCTCGCGCCGGAAATGTAATCCGCCCAGAAGCGGATCTCGTCGTGGTTGCGGCGCCCGTTGCGATCCTCCGCGGTGTCGAAGGCGGGCGGCGTCGGATGGCTCGCGAGGAGATGCACGACCTGCCCCGGCGCGACCTCGATCGGCAAATCCCAGTGGCTTTTCGACGAAAGGCGGAACACCGCGAGTTCATCCGCGGAATACCAATCCTGCGGCGCGGCGGTGCCGCTCTGATCCGGCAGCACCGCGCCCGGCATGTCCTTCCACAGGAACAACCGAAACGTGCGCGCCTTTGCCGCATCGATCGGAAAGCGCGAATACACCGCCATGCCGTATTTGCCGGGAAACTCGCCAAACCCGAAGCAGTCGTTGCCGTAACTATTTGAGCCCGGAACTGTCGTGACGCTGCCGTTGTTGTCGAAGTCTTTGCCCGACGCTTCGCCCGTATTCGACGGCGCGGTGAAGCGGTGCGGGTAGCTCAGCGGCGCCTGCCCGTTTTGGGGAATGGCGAGGTAGTTGTCGTGAAACAAGCGCAGCGCATTCTTCTGCGCGTCGAAGTCGAACTCATTGATCAGCAGGATGTCCGGGCGCACACGCTGGATGACTTCCGCAATCCGCTTCGCCTGTGCGTTGGCTGTCGTGCTCAGGTCGGAAACGAGCTGGCCCTGCGAGTTGCGATTCAGCGAAGCGTTGAAGGTCGCGACCCGGATTTGGACCGGAGCCGCCGCCGCGCCGGCCGCCGCACAAATCAGGAGGACGAGAGCGGGCAAGAAGCGCATGAGGTGCGCAGTGTCGGCGACGCGCCGGGGCGCGGCAAAAAACTTTTCTGTGACAGTTTCGGGGCGAGCGACAGTGCAGCAGTGCCCATCGCGCAATCTCCCCATCTGACAGGGTCCTGATTTGAATTTAGAAACCAGGAAATCCGGATGCGGCTCCCTGCGCGACCGCTCTTTCCTGGCTTCCTGTTTTCCAGATTAGGACATTGTCACCCATCTCCGCCGCTTGCCGAACTCCGCGCGTGTGGCACACTCGCGCGCATTTTTCTTCATGAAGTTCATCCGCGACATCCACGAGGCGTGCCGTGCGGAGCGGCGGCCGGCCATTTCCTTCGAGTTCTTCCCGCCGAAAACCGACGCAGGCGAGCGCACGCTGCTCGGCGAAACGGTCCCCACGCTGCTCGCGCTGAAGCCGGACTACTGCTCCGTGACCTACGGCGCCGGAGGCTCCACGCGCGACAAGACTATCGGCATCGTGGACCGCATCCAGCGCGAGCACGGCCTGCCGGCGATGATGCACCTGACCTGCGTGAACGCCACGCGCGACGAGCTCCGCTCCGTGGTGGAAGAGGCTCGCGCCCGCGGCATCCGCAATCTGCTCGCCCTCCGCGGCGACCCGCCGGATGGCAGCAGCGATTGGCAGAAGACCGAAGGTGGCTTTGGCTACTCGCGCGAGCTGGTCGCTTTTCTCCGGGAACTCGGCGGATTCTGCATCGGCACCGCGGGCTTCCCGGAAGGCCACATCGCCTGCGAGGCTGGCAAACAGATGGATTGGCGCTATCTGCGGGAAAAGGTGGAGGCCGGCGCGGACTTCATCATCACCCAGCTTTTCTTCGACAACGAAGACTTCTACGCCTTCCACGATCACCTCACGCGCGAGGCTGGCGTGCGCGTGCCGATCATCCCCGGCGTGCTCCCGATCTTGTCGCGCGGGCAGACGAAAAAGTTCGTCACGATGTGCGGCGCGAAGCTGCCCGAGGCGTTTCTCCGCCGCATCGAAGAGCTGGGCGATGACGATGCCGGAGTGACGGAATTCGGAATCGAATACGCAACGAAACAGTGCGAGGAACTGCTGCGCTTTGGCGCGCCGGGCATCCACTTTTACACGCTGAACAAGTCCCGCTCGACCGCCCAGATCGTGCGCAATCTCGGACTGGCGTGAGCTGGCCGACGTGAGCCAGCCGGCGCTACTCCATGTCTTCTTCCCGCACGCTCGTCTGCTCGCGATTCCCGAGCAGCGTCGCCTGTGCGACCACGGCTTCGGTGTCTTCGTCAAACCGGTAGCCGTTGCAGTTTGGACACATCGTGACGCGCGCGGCGACGATCGATTCGCAGCTCTCGCAGATTTTGAAAGCGGCGGGATCCGCGATAATTTTCGCCGCCTTCTGCGCGCGCTCAGCGAGGTGCGGATTGGGCTGGCTCATAGCGGCGGAATATCGGGCCGCGATCGTCGCGAGAGCAAGCGGGCTTTCGTATCAGCGCACGTCAGTGAATGTTCAGATGAAAAAACTCCCGTAGCTTGCGCGCGATGGCGGTCCGACGGGCTACACTGACCTGCCCACGCCGTTGGCCGAGAAGCGCGGGCTCAAGCGCATACATGAAATCGCAGCGGCAGGCGGTTGCCCAATCAAAACCGTCAGCGCTGTTCAGTCTGACCTCATAAGGCTTCAGTTCGCGACCGCCACGCAGTGTCACGCAAATCAGGCCATTGAGCCGGTCGAGTTGCGGCAAACGCAGCCGTTCGTCCGGCGTGAGGATCACGACCGGATGCGGTTGCTCCCGCAAAAACGGGTAATCGTAAATTTCCCACTGTTTCACGGTTCCAACTCCATCGCTTTGAACTGCTTGTCTGCCGGCATGTTCAAACCTTCGAGTTCATTGGCCAGCCGGATTTCCTCTTCGTCGTAAGCATCCACATATTCCTGGCGCAGCGGAACCGAATAGTCATCGCGTTCCCTCTCTTCGGATGCGGTCGGTTGTGGACGCAGCTCCAGCTTTTTTCCTTCGTGCTCGATGAAAACGATCTCGCCGTCGAAGGCGCGATGCGCAAGATGCTCGAGCTGCCCGGCGGCTTCGGAAAGGGTGAGTGTAGTCATGGGGCGGAGCTTAGCGCACTGGAGCGGGATCGTCTTGCGCAGGTTTGCACCGTGCTGGCGCGATGCGCATTCGCTTTTTCAGAAAGGAAGCGCCTGTGCCTACGCTCCCATCCCATCCTCAAACGATCCGGCGGCGGCTGGCCACTGGAGGTTGTCGCGCACGAAGGCAATCCCGTTCGCGCTCGTCCAATCGAGATCCTTGTGCGCGCTTTCCGCCTCCACCACGAGCGGCGCGGAGGGCGTGCCCATCAGCTTCTGATACCGTTGCGGATAGCCGATCGCGACGAGCAACTCGGCGTAGCGCTGCATGTTGATGTCGCCCGTTGCGAGGTCGGTGAACTGCATCGCTCGCATTGCCCAGTCCGGCTCCATC
>CAXSDZ010000353.1:0-3757 GCA_964235505.1 uncultured Chthoniobacteraceae bacterium | reverse complement strand
AGGCTACTTCCGTCACTCTGGCTACCATGGCTAACCCAAACGGCTTTCGCTTTAGTAAGCAGTGCTCAGCCGCGAAGCGGCGAAGGAGTAGAGCCCCGGGTGGAGCGAAGCGGAACCCGGGGAATGGGCGCAAACGCCACCAGCCCTGAATGGGGCGGCGGAAAGGTCGCATCGACAGCAGGCGTTCATTTCCGTCGCCCCGTTCGGAGCTGGCCGTGCTCGCCTGAGGCTCGTTCCACCCGGGGGTTACTTCCTTCGCCGCTTCGCGGCTGAGCACCGACTTCTGACCCCCGCGCCTTTTCCAACGCGACAATGCCGTGGAGCTTTTGTGCAGGCACTTGGGAAAGAGTTAGCCGGCTGCGTTTAGCGGTTTGAGCCCGGCTTCGATTTCGCGCCGGCGCGGTTCCAGAAAGGGTGGCAGGGCAAGCTGCTCGCCGAGACTTGCCATTGGTTCATCCGCGGCGAAGCCGGGGCCGTCCGTTGCGATTTCAAACAGGATTCCGTTCGGCTCGCGGAAGTAGAGGCTGCGGAAGTAATAGCGATCGATTGGCCCACTGCTGCCCACGCCAAAACGCGCCAGGCGCTCGGCCCAGCCTTCGTATTCCGCGGAGTCGGGGGTGCGGAAGGCGACATGATGCACGCCGCCACTGCCGTGCCGCGTCGGGGGCAGACCTGGCTCGACCGCCACATGCAACTCCGCGGCAGATCCGCCCGCGCCCATTTCATAGACATGGACGGCGGCCGCACTGCCCTCCTCCAGCGCGTAGTCGCGCACGCGTCGCATCGCCAGGATCTCCGTCAGCACCTGATCGGTAGGCTCAAGCCGCGGCACGCTGATCGTAATCGGACCCAGCCCCCGAATCTGGTGCTCCGCCGGCACGGAGCTGCGCTCCCAAGGGTGCGCTGCACCGCGTTTTTCATCGTCGATCAGGCTGAGGCGCTGGCCTTCGGGATCCTCGAAATCGACGGTCCAGCGGCCGCCGCGCTGCGCGAGCCCCGTGTGGCGGACCGCGAGTTCTTCGAACCGCGCGAGCCACCACCGCAGACTATCCTGTCCGCCGATGCGCATGCCGGTGCGGACGATGCCGTGCGTGCCGCGGCGCTCCGGGGCGGCAGGCCAGTCGAAGAACGTGATGTCGCTGCCGGGCGTCGCCTGGCCGTCCGCGTAGAAGAGGTGGTAGGCGGACACGTCGTCCTGGTTGACGCTCTTCTTCACCAGCCGCATGCCGAGCACTTCCGTGTAGAAGCGGTGGTTGCCGGAGGCGTTTGCGGTGACCGCCGTGAGGTGGTGGATGCCGAGGAGTTGCATGGTGTGTCAGTGTGTTTCGCGGGATGGGAAGTGGCTCGCCAGCCAGCGCTGTGCGTCGGCGATTTCTGCCGGGCCGAGCTGATGTCCGCTGTCGCTCCAATGTGCGGAAACGTCGGCGCCCGCCTCCCGCAGCATCGCCGCGAGCCGCTCGGCGCTAGGCACCGGGATCATCGGATCGAGCCGGCCATTTGAGAGAAAGACGCGGACGGCGCTGAGGTCTGGCAGCGCCGCTGGAATGAGCGGCAGCATCGAACGCAGGAGCACCGCGCCAGCAAAGAGCTCTGGCCGCAGCAGAAGGATGCTCGCCGCGATGTTGCCTCCATTTGAGTAGCCGACGGCCACGACGCGGCGGCCGCTCAGTGCGGGATGCTGCATTGCTTCCTGCACGAAATCGCTCAGCTCATGCGTTCGGAGGATGAGGTCCGGCTCGTCGAAAACGCCCTCAGCGAGGCGGCGGAAAAATCGCGGCATTCCATTCTCCAGGATCTTGCCGCGCGGGCTGAACAGCGGCGCGCCGGGATAAAGCGAGCGGCCGAGTTCGAGCAGATCATCCTCGTTGCCGCCGGTGCCATGCAGCAGAAGCAGCAGCGGGATGGATCGATCCTCGCTGCCTGGAATGGAGCGGTGGATGAAGGTGAGCGATGGGATCATGGCTGATTGGGAAGCTGGCACCCGATCGTGCGCCGGAGAGTCGATCGGAGAAAGCCGCTTGAGCAAGGCTCGCACGCTCGGCAACGGCATGCCGTTCATAGGGCAAGCGCTCCGCTTGTCGCAGCGCTTGCCCTCTAGGCGCAACGGCGTTCTCAGACGTTTCCTAAGGAAAGGAGCGCCCTCCGGTCACCCTTCCAGAATTCCCCCTTTCTATGCTGACGATCCTCGGTCGTGAACACCCCCAAGCTGCGTTCTGTGATGGCGTCTCGCGGCGCAGCTTTCTGCGCATCGGCGCGCTGTCGCTCGGCACGCTTGGCGGCGCGAATCTCTCGCAACTTCTGCGGGCTTCGGAGCAATCCGGCGCGCGCAAAATGCAGAAATCAGTCATCAACGTTTTCCTGTGTGGCGGGCCGCCGCATCAGGACATGTGGGATTTGAAGATGGACGCGCCTTCGGAAATCCGGGGCGAGTTTTCCCCGATCAAAACCAACGTGCCTGGGATCGAAGTCTGCGAGCACTTCCCGCAAATGGCGGCGATGATGGACAAGTTTTCGATCATCCGCTCGATCGTCGGCAGCGATGGGCAACACGCCTCGTATCAATGTTTCACCGGGCGCCCGCGTCCGAATTCGCCGCCCGGCGGCTGGCCGAGCATGGGCGCGGCCGTTTCAAAACTGCAAGGTCCGACAGTGCCGGAAGTGCCCGCCTTTGTCGGCCTTTCGCCGAAGATGGGTCATCTGCCCTGGGCGGACCCGGGCCATCCCGGCTTCCTCGGCTCAGCGCACGCTCCTTTCAATCCGAACGGTGGCGGGGCGGGCGACATGGTGCTGAAAGACATCTCGCTCGAGCGGCTGACCGATCGGCGCGCACTCCTGGCGTCCTTCGACACCATGCGGCGTGAATGCGACGCGAGCGGCGCGCTGGAGGCGATGGACAGCTTCACGCAACAGGCGTTTGGGGTGCTTACTTCCAGCCGGCTCGCGGAGGCGCTGAATCTCGACAAGGAAGATGGGAAGCTGCGCGACCGCTACGGCCGCGGAACGATGAAGTGCCGCGACGACGGCGGGCCGGAATGCCCCGAGCAGTTCCTCCTCGCACGCCGGTTGGTGGAGGCGGGCGTGCGCGTCGTCACCGTCGGTTTCAACCGCTGGGATTGGCACGGCGCAAACTTCAAGCAAGGCCGTGAGGTTTTCCCGCAGCTCGACCGCGGCCTCACCGCGCTGGTGCAGGATCTTCACGATCGCGGGCTGGATAAAGATGTGGCCGTGGTCGTCTGGGGTGAGTTTGGGCGCTCGCCGGCGATCAACAAAGACGCCGGTCGCGAGCACTGGCCAAAAGTGAGCTGCGCGGCGCTCGCCTGCGGTGGCATGCGGCACGGGCAGGTCATCGGGGCCACGGACCGCATCGGCGGCGAGGCGACAGAGCGGCCGGTCGATTTTCAGGAAGTCTTCGCGACGCTGTATCATCATCTCGGCATCGACACGCGGACGGCTTCGGTGAACGACCTGAGCGGGCGTCCGCGCTATCTCGTGGACGAGCAATTTCGCCCGATCGGGGAGCTGTCGTGAGCGGCATGCAGCTTTCGATCGCGGCGTTCGCGCTGCTTCTCCTCCCGCTCGTTCCGGCTGGGGTTGCCGCGGATGCGCCGATCTCCTTTCGGCACGACATCGTCCCGATCTTCACGAAGAACGGCTGCAACGGCGGCGGCTGCCACGGGAAGATGGATGGGCAGAATGGCTTTCGGCTTTCGCTCTTCGGCTTCGAGCCGGCGGAAGATTACGAGCATCTCGTGCTGGA
>CAXSDZ010000352.1:0-3806 GCA_964235505.1 uncultured Chthoniobacteraceae bacterium | reverse complement strand
CGTTGAGCGTGCTGCAGCGCGTCGATGAAGAGCTGAAGCGGCGCGGCGATCTTTTCCGCAAGCTCGGCGTGCAGGACATCCCCGGCTACAAAAAGGCCGGCGGCACGGAGCCGATGCCGCGCTCGCTTTTGATCATCGACGAGTTTCAGGAGTTCTTCGTGGAAGACGACGCCGTCGCGCAATCCGCGTCCGTGCTTTTCGACCGCATCGTGCGGCAGGGCCGCGCTTTCGGCATCCACGTGCTGCTCGGTTCGCAGACGCTGGGAGGCGCTTACACGCTGGCCCGCGCGACACTCGGGCAGATGTCGATCCGCGTCGCGCTCCAGTGCAACGAGGCCGACGCGTATCTCATCATGGACGACAACAACGCCGCGCCGCGGCTACTGTCGCGCCCCGGCGAAGGCATCTACAACGACGCTGCCGGCGCGGTCGAGGGCAACAGCCCATTCCAGGTTGTGTGGCTCGGCGACGACGAGCGCGATCATCTGCTGGATGAAGTGCGCACCCTCGCCGACGCGCGTGGCGACCGCTTCCCGAGTCCTGTGGTTTTCGAGGGCAACGCGCCGGCCGACATCAGCGAAAACGATTTTCTGCGCGATGTGCTCGCCGCCTCGCCCACGGTAGCGCCGACGGCCGGGCGCTGCTGGCTGGGCGCTCCGAATTCCATCAAAGGCCCGACCGAGGCGGCGTTCCAGCGGCAGAGCGGAAATCATCTGCTGATCATCGGGCAACGCGATGAAGCGGTGCTCACGATGGTCGGCATTTCGCTGCTGTCGCTCGCGGCGCAATACCCCGTCGGCGCGGCGAAATTCCATCTGCTGCACAGCGTGCCGCCGGGCTCGCAGGATGCAGAATTTCTTGAACGCATCCTGGCTGCGATCCCTCACCGCGTTTCCGTGGCGCGCGGCAACAACGAAGTTGCGGCGGCGATGAGTGAGCTCGCCGCCGAGCTGAAGGCGCGCGCGGCTCACGGCAGCGGCAATGGCCCGGACGAAGATGGAGCTGCTGCTGAAATGCCCGCGACGTTTGTCTTCATCCACGGCCTCCAGCGCTTCAAAAAGCTGCGGCAGGAAGACGACTTTTCGTTCTCATCCAGCGACTCGGAGGAGACCGGCAATCCAGCCGCGCAGCTCACTGAGCTCATCAGCGAAGGGAGCAGCCTCGGCATTCATCTCATCGCCGCGGTGGATACTTTCAACAACGTGAACCGCTTCCTGAGCCGCAAGGCGCTGACCGAGTTTGAAATGCGTGTCCTGTTTCAGATGAGCGCGAACGACTCCGCGAGCCTCATCGATTCTCCGAAAGCCAGCACGCTCGGACTCCACCGCGCGGTGCTTTACAACGAACACGCAGGGACGCTCGAAACGTTTCGTCCTTACGCCACACCGGAGGGCGAATGGCTCGAAAGCGCAGCGGCGAAACTCGCGGCGCACCAGCGTGGAGAAATGCCCGTCGCCGCGGTGGAAGCTCCCGCACCGATCACATCGTAAAAGGCAGTTTGCCTGCCCCTCACCTCGCGAGTTCGACGCCTTCTTCGATCCCGTCCATCACCTCCCGCACTTTGCGCGCGAGGTCCGCCGGCGTGAACGGCTTCTGCAGGAACGGTGAGCCTGGCTCCACGCCGTAGCGCAGCAGCACCCCTTCGTCCACGTAGCCGGAAGTGTAGAGCACCTTCGTGCGTCCGTTGTGCTGGCACACCCAGTCGGCCAGCACGCGCCCGCCGAAATCCGGCAGCACCACATCGGAAAAAAGCAGGTCGATCCCCTTTCCGTTGTGGGCCTCGGCCATCACGCGGGCTTCCCCGCCGTCGCCCGCTTCCAGCACCGTGTAGCCGAGCTTGCGGAGCACGTGCGAGGTGAGGCTGCGCACGGAAACTTCGTCCTCCACGTAAAGGATCGTCTCGCTGCCGCCGGGCATCGCTCCGCCATTCAAACGCGGCTGCACCTTTTCTCCCGTTTCTTCCACGCTTGGTAGATAGATCGAGAAAGTCGTGCCCGCGCCAACGATGCTGTCCACCGCGATGTAGCCGCCGCTTTGCTTCACGATGCCGTAGCAGGTGGCGAGGCCGAGCCCGGTTCCCTGCCCCTTTTCTTTAGTCGTAAAGAACGGCTCGAAGATGTGTTTCAAGATCTCCGCCGGAATGCCGGTGCCGGTGTCCGTCACGCAGAGTTTTACGTATTCGCCCGCCGGCATTTCATTGATCGGCGAACTCTCGCCCGCCGCGGAATAGGCGGCGTCGCTCGTCGCGACAGTGATGACTCCGCCGGCCGGCATCGCATCCCGCGCGTTCACGCAAAGGTTCAGCAACACTTGCTCAAGCTGCCCGGGATCTGCCTTCACTCGCCCCTTTTCCGCGCCGAGCAGCGTCTGGATGCGGATGTGCTCGCCGATCACGCGCTGCAACATTTTCTGCAAATTGCGCACCGTGTCATTCACGCCGAAGACGCGCAGATAAAGCGGCTGGCGGCGTGAAAAGGCGAGCAGTTGCTGCGTGAGCGAGGAGGCGAAATCGGCCGCTTTGCGAATCTCGGAAAGGTGCTTATACATCCAGTGCCGCTCCTCGATTTGGCCGATCAGCAGATCGCTGTAGCCAAGCACAGCCGTGAGGATGTTGTTGAAATCGTGCGCGATGCCGCCGGCCAGCCGCCCGACGGCGTCCATCTTTTGGGATTGCAGCAGCTCTTCCTCCAGCCGCTTCCGCTCGGTGATGTCGCGCGCGATCGAGGAAAGCCCGGTGATGCGCCCGCCTTCCGCGCGGATGGGCGAGTCGGTGAGCGAAACGCTGATCTTTTTGCCGTCCTTGCGCAGCCGCAGCGTCTCGTAGTTTGCGAGACTTTCGCCGCGCCGCACCGCCGTCAGCGACTGGGGAAACTCGTCCAGGCGCTCCGGCGGAATCAGCGTGTGCAGCGGCTCGCCGATCATCTCCTGCGCGGCAAAGCCGTAGATGCGCTCCGCGCCGAGGTTCCAGCTTCGGATCACTCCCTCCAGCGTGCAGGCGACGATGGCATCGTTGGAGTTCGCGACGACCGCCGCCAGTTCCGAGGTGAGCTGCTCTGCCGCTTTGCGCACTGTGATGTCGCGGAGGTAGGCGGTGAACATCGGGCGCCCATCAATGACGATGCGACTCACCGCGACCTCCGCTGGAAACTCGTTGCCATTGCTGCGGACGGCGATGAGCTCCACGCGCCGGCCCAGCGCGGATGCGGGATCGCGCGTCCCTTCCGGCGACAGCACGTCCTTCAATCCATCGCCGAAACTCTCCTGCACCACCAACTCCGCGATGCGCCGGCCGAGCGCCTCGCAATGCCGGTAGCCGAAGGTCCGCTCCGCCGCAGGGTTGAACTCCACGATGTGCCCGTCCGCGTCGAACGACAAAATGCAATCGAGCGCGGAATGCAGGATCGCAGCCTTGCGCATTTCGCTTTTGCGCAGCCCTTCCTCCGCGCCTTTCCGCTCCACGAGATGGCCGAGCTGATTGCCGATGATGCCGAGCGTTTGCAGCAGCTCGGGGTCGGGAAGCGCGATCGTCGGCGAGAAGAACTCCACCACGTGGCGCACCTCGCCCCGCACTTTGATCGGCACGCAGAAGGCAGAACCCATGCCGTGCTTCAGCGCGATGCAGGCACCAGGGGAACGCGTGTCGTAGATCAGGTTCGCAATCCATTTCGGCTCGCCTGACTCCCACACTTCCCCCGTGAGCCCGTGCCCCAGACGCGCGGAGACATTCGCGTTCACCCGCTCAAATTCCGCGATGTCGATTTCCGCGTTGTGCCACACCTCCACGCACTCCAGCGCGCCAGCTTCAT
>CAXSDZ010000351.1:0-3810 GCA_964235505.1 uncultured Chthoniobacteraceae bacterium | reverse complement strand
CTACGGCATGGACCCGGAGATCATCAACGATCCGAACAAATACGACGACAACGGCGCGATCAACGCCACAACGGGGAAGACCAATCTCGATCGCATCAGGCAAGGGCTGCGCGAGCTGCCGGCGCTTTCGATCGTGATGAAAAACGACGACATGTTTGGCGCGGCCGGGCTTTACCCAAACTCGACGGCGAAAGGCACGGCTTACGAAAAGCCGTGCTCGATCGAGCTGCTGCTGCCAGATGGCTCCACCGGCTTCGCGACTACGTGCGGCATCCGCATCCACGGCAATGCGAGCCGCAATCCGCAGAACAATCCGAAGCACGGCTTCAAGCTGAACTTCAAAGGCGACTTCGGCGCGGCGAGTCTCGAATACAAGCTCTTCCCGGATTCGCCGGTGGATAAGTTCGACGACATCATTCTGCGCGGTGACTACAACTCAAGCTGGCTGCATTGGGATGGCGTGACGCAGCGGCCGAAAGGGACGCGCACCCGCGATGCGTTCTGCAAAGATACCTTCCGCGCGATGGGCCGCGTGGCGGGGCATCACCGCTACGTGAACCTTTTCATCAACGGCGTTTACTGGGGCACCTACGACCCGACAGAGCAGGAGAATGCAGGCTTTGCGGCGGAATACTTCGGCGGCGGCGAGAACGATTACGACGTGATCGAGCAAGGCGCGGTGAAGAGCGGAAACACGACGGCTTACAACGCCATGACCGCCCTCGCGAGCCTGAACGTGAACGCCAACTACGAGACGATGAAGCGCTATCTCGATGTGCCGGAGTTCGCCGATTACATGCTGCTGCACTTCTATCTCGGGCATCAGGACTGGGGCGACGACGTGAACAAGAACTGGTATGCGGTGCGCAACCGCGCGGCGAATGGCACCTTCAAATATCTGCCGTGGGACATGGAAAACCTGCTGTGGGATCAGACGGCGGATCGCACCACGGTTTCGCTGCCGCCGTCCGGCCTGCACACGAAACTGGTCGCGAATGCCCAATACAAACTCGACTTCGCCGACCGCGTGTATCGGCACATGCTCGCGCCGGATGGCGCGCTGCTGCCTGCCCCGACCATCGCGCGGTGGCAGAAATGGCGTGCGGTGATGGCGAATGGAATCGCGGCGGAGTCCGCGCGCTGGGGCGACTACCGGCGCGACGTGCATCAGTATTCCGCCGCCCCGTATCCGCTCTACACGTGGAACGGATCGGCGACTGCGGAGCACAACCGGCTGATCGGCTCCTACTTTCCCGTCCGCACCACCAACGTGCTCGCGCAGCTTCGCACGCAGGGTCTGCTGCCGACGCTGAACGCACCGGAACTCCACAACGCCGCGGACACGCCGACCCTCGCCAATGCTCTCGCGAGCAAGCGCCTCGCCGCTGGCGCGCAGGTAAAGCTCACGCTCGCAAGCGCTACGCCCGCGGGCTCCAGCACGACGGGAGTCATCTACTACACCACCGACGGCAGTGATCCGCGCGTGATCTACACCGGCGCGATCGGAGCGACGGCGCAGATTTTCACGCCTGGCACTTCGGCGCCTCTCACGCTCGCCGGGACGACGATGCTCAAGACGCGCGTGCTGAATGGCACGGCTCCGACAACGGCTGCGAACGCCTGGAGCGCGCTGAATGAAGCGACGTTCATCGTCGGCTTCGAGCCTGCGCCGGTGCGCATCACCGAGATCATGTATAATCCGGCGAGCATCGGCGGCGGTGTCGCCGAATTTCTGGAGCTGCAGAATATCGGCACGCAAACGGTGGACATGAGCGGCTGGTATTTCGACGGCATCGACTTTCTCTTTCCGTCGGGCTTCGTGCTCGGGCCGGGCGACCGCCTTGTGCTCGCGAACAACAACGCGCCGGCGATCTTTGCGTCGCAATATCCGGGTGTCGCCGTGGCGGGTTATTTCAGCGGCTCGCTGAACAATGCCGGTGACCGCATCACACTGAAGGATGCCGCCGGGCGCACTCTCACCTCGGTGCAATACGACGTGAAGGCCGACTGGCCCACGGGTCCGAACGGTGGCGGCCCGTCGCTGGAGGTGATCGATCCCTCGGGCAATCCGAACTCGCCCTTCAACTGGAAGCCGAGCAACGCGGCGAAAGGGACGCCCGGCGCGGCAAATTCTCCGCTGCTGACGAGCGCGGTGAAGCTGAGTGAAGTGCTCGCGATCAATGTCGCGGCGGCGTCGAACGCGGGGTTGTTTTCACCTTACATCGAGCTGCAAAACACGGGCGGTGCGACGGCGGATATCGCCGGTTGGAAGCTGGCGACCTCCGGCGGGCAATCGTTCACCTTTCCCTCGGGCACCACGATCCTGGCGGGCGGATTCCTCGTGGTCTGGTGCGACTCCGCGACGGGCGGCAGCGGCCTCCATGCGCCGCTCGCGCCAGGCGGCGGCGTGCGGCTTTTCAATACGCTCGCGGCAGCTGGAGTCGCGGTGGATGCCGTGGTGTTTGGGAATCAAGTCGCGGACTTCGCGATCGGGCGCGTCGGCGGCGCGTGGGCTCTGGCGCAGCCATCGCCGGGAACAGAGAATGCCGCTGCTCCGGTCGCCGGATCAAGCGAGGTGGGGCTGAACGAATGGCTCGCCAATCAAGGCCCGAACGATGCGGCGGACTGGATCGAGTTTTACAATCGCAACCCGGCGCGGCCGGCGGCACTCGGCGGGCGCTACGTGCAGGTCGGCACGGAAATCGCCGCGCTGCCGCCGCTCACCTTCATCAGGGCGGGTGGCTGGCTGCGGCTTTTCCTCGGTGGATCGCGCGACATCCCGGAGCTCGCGCTTCCGGCGGAAGGAACGACCCTTTCGCTGCTGGATGGCAGCGGCTCCGCAACCGAATCCGCGACCTACGGGGCGCAGACCGCGGGCGTTTCCGCGGGGCGGAATCCCGATGGCGCCCCAAATGTAGTGAGCTTCGGCATCAATCCCACACCGGGCCGCGCGAACGTGCTCGTGAGCTACTCTGGGCCGGCCTTCAATGAGCTGCTCGCGCGCAACGTGAGCGGTGATCTCGCGCCGTGGGGCAGCCGCGCTCCCTGGGTTGAAATCTTCAACTCCGGCGCGAGTGCGTTCGATCTGTCGGGCTTTGCGATCGGGACTGGACCCACGCCCGGCTCGGAAACCACGCTGCGTTTTCCCGCCGGCACGAGCCTAGCCGCCGGTGGGTATCTTTCCGTCTGGCTTTCGCCGCCACCGGCTGGCGCGACGGCTCCCGCCGGCACGCTCTTCCTGTCCGCGAGCTTCAATCCAGAGGGCGGCTCGCTGTCGCTTTTCGATGCGGCGGACAACGTGCTCGACGTGCTCGCGTGCGGCCCACAGATCGCGGATCGCTCGATTGGGCGGATCGGAGGCGTGTGGAAGCTGCTGGCCAGCGCCACGCGGGCAGCGGCGAACACCACGGCCGCGACGCTTGGCACGCTCACGAGTGCGAAGATCAATGAATGGTGCATCGCAAATGGCTCTCAGGATTTCATCGAGCTCTACAATTCCGACGCGCTGCCGTTGGATATTTCAGGCTGCTTTTTGACCGATGATCCTTCGGCGCCTTCCCTGACGAAAAGCCCTCTCCCGGCGCTTTCTTTCCTCGCGGGAAATGGCTGGCTGCGGCTCTACGCCAGCGGCGTGGCGGGCATCGGGCTCGTCCCGTTTCATCTTGATTCCACCGGCGAATATCTCCGGCTTTCCGCGCCCGATCTTTCGCCGATCGATGCTGTTTCGTATGGCGCGCTGGTCTTGGGAGAAGCCCAGGTGACCTCGCTCCACTCGCGGCGCTGCTTTCCCATGCGAACCTCACCCTTTCC
>CAXSDZ010000350.1:983-3891 GCA_964235505.1 uncultured Chthoniobacteraceae bacterium | reverse complement strand
TTCCCGCACCCAGTTTTCCAGCAGCCGCAGCGCATTGTGCCACAGCGCGTTGATTTCCACGGCCTTGCCGCGGCGCGGCGTCACCACCCAGCCATCGACCTTCGCGTCCATCCACGTGAGCTGATAGCCCTCCGCACCTTGTCGCAACAGCCCGTCCTTCGAGTCTACGCCGATGCCGTAGTGCGTCCCGCGCAGGTGGAACTCCGCGATCTGGCGAAGCTTCGGCAGGATGTGCCGCAGCGTTTCGCGGTCGCCAGTCGCTTCGAGGTAGCGATCGACCGCATGAAAGAACCAGAGCGTCGCATCGGCGGTATGATAGACGCCTTCGTTCTTGCCGTCGGGGAAGTAGTTCGGCAGCAGCCCGTCGCGCACGTAGTGAGCGAAGGTGCGCAAGATCCAGCCCGCCTCCGCGTGACGCCCCGTAGTGAGCGTGAGCCCTTCGAAGGAGATCATCGTGTCGCGGCCCCAATCGGTGAACCAATGGTAACCGGCAATCACCGAGCGCACTTCATCGCCGGAAGCACGGGCGCGCGCGGAGTCTTCCACCCGGCCCGCGGGCGTCATGATGAACTGGTCCGCCGCCAGCGCGAGTTCGGCCGCGGCTCCTTCGCGCGCTTTCGGATGCGCCGCGGCGAGCAGGCGCCGCCGACGCTCCGCGTCCGCGAGCGAAGCCTCGTCGGGCGAGAGCGCCTCCACCGTTGGCCACGGCTCGGCGGAAGCGATCAGGGTCACATCGCGCCGCGGTTTCAACGTGCCGGCGAAGCGGCCGGGGCTCCAAAGCTGGCCGCGCGACCGGTAGCCGCGTTCGCCTTCCGTCTGGTAGGCAATCTCGCGCAGGAGCCCGCCTTCATGGATGAAGCGTTCGGCTTCTCCGTGCAGCGCAAACCGCAGCGGCGGATAGCCTCCCGCGCCAGCCCAGACCTCGTATTGCTGACCGCGGATGGCGAGCCAGTAGTCGCCATCCAGTGTCTGCGCGACATCGTTTTCATGTGGCCGGAAGTGGAGCGAAGGCCGCAGCTCGAGCCGCACCGTATCGTGCTTGGAAAGCAGCGTGTAGCGCACATGCACGGTGTTTTGCCCATGGATGAGCAGTAGCCTTTTTTCGATCTCGATACCCTCGATTTCGATGCGCCAGATCGGGAGCTGCTGCTCGAGGCGGAACTCCGTGACGTAGTGCTGCTCGACCATTTCCGTCTCGCCCCGCCCGCTCGGTTCCTCGCCGCCGAACTGCACCAGCCGCCCATCCGGCATCCGCACGTATTCCGCGAGGTGGTTGAACATCACCACGCGCCCGAGCGGGGCGGGCAGCGCTGCGATGAGCAGGCCGTGATAGCGCCGGGAGACCTGCCCCGAAATCGTGCCCGAGGCATAGCCGCCGAGGCCGTTCGTCAGCAGCCATTCGCGGCGCAGCAGGTCGCGCGCATGATCGCCGGAAGCCTGCGAGAGGTCGATTCTGCGGACCAGTGGAGAAGCGGTTGGAGAATGCATGGGTCTTGTCTGGAAAGGGTGTTCGCTTTTGAGCCCCTACTTTGTCGCCGGCAGCTTTCGCGGCCCGAGCACCACCGCCGCGCGGCTGGGGAGCAGCCACTTCCCATCTGCCTCGATTGCCGGCGTGCTGAGGCCACCATAAGACGGATGCTCGCTCGACCAGCGCACCTCCCACTCGCACCCGAGCACCGGCGCGAGCAGCGGCTCCGGCACAGGGTCGAGGTGCAGATTCGTGCCGAGATTGATGAGCAGCAGCCGGTCGTCATCCGCCTCGCCGAAGAACCGCAACACCCAGCCGCAGCTCCCCAGAACTGCTCCATCCACCCCACCGCGGCGCGGCAGACGGAAGACTGGATCATGCCGGCGCAAGTGCAGCAGATCGCGGTGCAGCGCGTAGATTCCCGCGTGCTTTTCGCGATCCGCGAAGTCGAGTTTGCAGCGGCGGAATGTTTCTTCGCTTTCCGGCTCCGCGATGATCTGGCCCGCCTGCTCCTCCAGTTGCTTGATGCTTGGAAACTGATCGAGAAACTCCAGCCGTCCCTTCGCCACCAGCGCGGCGAGTTCCGGTGTGTGATCCGCGAAGTAAAAAAACGGCGTGGAAGCCGCAAACTCCTGGCCTTGAAAAAGCATCGGTGTATTCGGCCCCAGCAGCAGCAGCGCCGTTAAAGCCCGCAGCGAACCGCCATCGGTGATCGTGTGGATGCGGCGGCCGGACAGCGAATTTGCGATCTGGTCGTGGTTTTGCAGGAACGTGACGAATGCCGCGGGCAGGAGTTTCAGGCTCGGAGTGCCTCGCCGCGCCTTCTGCCATTTGTAGCGCTGGCCTTGGTAAAGGTAGCCATACTTCACCATCGAGATGAACTCCTGCGGCGTGCCGAGATAGTCGGAGTAGTAGGCCTCGTTCCGCCCGGTCAGCGCGACGATCGCGGAGTGGTGAAAGTCGTCGTTCCACAGCGAGTCCATGCCGTAGCCGCCCTCCGCGACCGGCTTCACGAGCCGCACGTGCTGCGGTTCGTTTTCATTCACGATGTAGGTGGCGCGCGCTTCGCCTGCCTCCCGGACGCAGCGGCTGATCTCACCAAGAATGTGCGGTGAGGAGTCGTCGTAGATCGCCTGCGTCGCGTCGAGCCGCAGTCCGTCGAGATGATATTCCCGGATCCAAAAGCTGGCGTTTGCTAGAAAGAACTCGCGCACTGGAGTGCTGTTTTTTCCGTCGAAGTTGATCGGGTCGCCCCAGTCGCCTTTGTGCCGGTCGGAAAAGTAGTCCGGCGAGAATTCGCGCAGGTAGCAGCCATCCGGTCCGAAGTGGTTATAAACGACGTCAAGGATGACGCCGAGCCCCACCGCGTGGGCGCGATCCACGAAAGCGCGGAAGTCATCCGGCTCACCGTAAAGCCGCGTCGGCGCGAAAAGGTTCACG
>CAXSDZ010000350.1:0-973 GCA_964235505.1 uncultured Chthoniobacteraceae bacterium | reverse complement strand
CCCCCATGCCAAGCGCGTGGGCCCGGTCGTCGAAGCGCCGGAGGTCGTCGGGCTTGCCGTAGAGATGAGTCGGCGCAAACAGGTCGACGCCATCATAGCCCCATCCGAAGCGGCCCGGAAACTCGGCGACGGGCATCACCTCCAGCAGTGTCACGCCAAGCTTCGCGAGTTCTTCGAGCTGCTCCGCCGCCGCGCGCCATGTCCCTTCACGCGTGAAGGTGCCGACGTGCATTTCGTAGATGACCTGCCCATCGATCCCCGCGCCACGCCACGCAGAATCTGTCCAGTGGAACGCGCCGGGATCGACGACTCGCGATGGGCCGTGCGGGCCTTCGGGCTGAAAACGCGAGGCAGGATCAGGGAAGGCACCGGAATCGAGCCGAAACTTGTAAAGCGTGCCGGGCCTGACCTTTTCCACAAACGCGGAGAAGTATCCGCCACCCTCCGGCTCCAAGGGGAAGAACGGCGCCGCCGCATTCAATTCCTTCTCACCGACGAGCACCGCGACGTGCTTCGACTTCGGCGCCCACACGCGGAAATGCACGCCGTTTTCCTGCCCGTCCGCTCCGATCGGAACTCGGCGCAAAGCCCGCTTTGCCAACGCTCCCCCATCAGGCACTGCCGAAGATTCGCTGCTCACCGGGAGTTGGAAAAAGCGCTGTGCTCCGCTGGTTCCGGCCACGAACCCGCGCACGGAGCAGGGGAGTTTTCGGTCGCCAGCGCGCGGCTCGCCGTGGGCGGCAGCACCGCCGAAAACGCGGCGGAACAAAGAAGGACTTTCATGGCAAAGACTTATCGCGCCGTGCGGAAGAGGCGGCTTTGTAGGAAGCTCCGCGCCTTTCGGTGGTGAGTGAAAAGCGCAACGCCTTCCCAAAAAGCCCGGTCATCCTGAGCGCAACACAAACGCGACAGCGCCTTTCCAAAGCTGTCATCCTGAGCGAAGCGACGGGGCGCGCGAGTGTTGCTTTGTGCA
>CAXSDZ010000349.1:0-3893 GCA_964235505.1 uncultured Chthoniobacteraceae bacterium | reverse complement strand
CGAGGAGTGACCCGTCCCCGAGGTTCGCGAGCGCGCGCTCTGCCCGGCGACCTTCGACAGTTGCTTTCGTGCCGAGAGTGGAGCCGACGAGCAGAACGGCGGCTGCGCCAAGTGATGCTGCCTTGTGACGGCGGACGAAGAACTTCATCTGCTTCCACGCACCGGCATTTTCAGCCGACGTGGCGAAGCCGTTTTGATATGCGGCGAGATCAGTCTGGAGCGCCTTGACACTCCCGTAGCGGTGGGTGCGGTCGAAGGCGAGTGCCTTCATGGCGATGGCGCTGAGAGAGTCTGGGATGGTGCCGCCGGGCAGGTGCTGCCGTTTCTGCGCTGCGTCTTTTTTGTGATTGACCTCAGCGGGTGCGAGTGGTGGATCGCCAGAGAGAATGCGGGCGAGGACTTCCCGCGCGTTCTTCCCAGAAAAAGGGCGCTGGAGCGTGAGCAACTCGTAAAGGATCGCGCCGAGTGCAAACAGGTCGGCGCGTGCATCGAGCGTTCCCACTTCGCCGCGCGCCTGCTCGGGTGCCATGTAGTGCGGGGTGCCCATCACGGAGCCGTCGAGCGTGGAAAAAGCTTCGCTTTCGTCCTGACGGGCACTTTCCACCAAGCTGTCGAGAACGGGCTCGGCGGGATCTGCGGAGTGCATGGGACGGTCGAGGAGTTTCGCAAGCCCCCAGTCCATCACGAGCACTTCGCCGAAGTGCCCGATCATGATGTTGGCAGGCTTCAGGTCCCGGTGGAGGACTCCTTTGCTGTGGGCGAAGGCCACGGCATCGCAGACTTTTTGGAAGACGGTGAGCAGCGCGGGCAGGGGATACTTCTTTGCGGTCTCGGCGACGCCGCTTGCGAGCAGGTCGAGGATCTTTTTGAGCGTGATCCCTTTGATCAGCTTCATCGTGTAGAAAGGCTGGCCTTCCGCATCGGTGCCGAGTTCGTGGACAGGGACAATGTTCGGGTGCTCGAGCTGGGCGGTGATCTGCGCTTCCTCGATGAAGCGCAGCCGGTGGCGCGGGCTCGACGAGCTGTCGCCGAGCATCACCTTCATGGCCACCGTGCGGCGGGTCGGCACTTCGCGCGCTTGCAGGATCGCGCCCATGCCGCCCTTCGCGATTTCTTCGCCCACAGCGTAGCGCTCGGCGCGCTGGAGTTCGGCCGGAATCATGGTGCCGTCTGCGGTGGCGACGGAAACCCCCGAATCTGCACCGGACCTCGTGCGCTGCTGGATGAGCAGTTGGAGGCTGCCGAGGCGCAGCGTTTGATTTGGCTGCGCGATCATCGGTTCGGCACCCACGGGAGCGTCATCCAGCGTGGTGCCGTGGCTGGAGCCGAGGTCGGCCACGACGAGACTGCCGTCCTCTTCAAAAACCAGCCGCGCGTGCTGCCGCGAGATCCCGTCGCCCTCGAGCTGCACCTCGCACGACGATGCGCGGCCGAGGGTGTAGGCACCGGGCGCGAGGGTGAACCGCGCGACTTCCTCGCTGCCGCGCAAGGCGATCAACTCAATCTCATGGGGCGCCATGCGCGCGGAGCGTAGCGATGTGGTTTTGATCCGCAAGCTGCGGGTGTGGCCCAAGGCGCTACTCCACAAACCGCTGCGCCACGGGCATGCGGCGGCCCAGGCCGAAGGCGCGGCTCGTAACTTTTAAGCCGGGCACGGCTTGGGCGCGTTTGTATTCGTTCAAGTCCACGCGGCGCTGCACCCAGCGGACGGTTTTTTCCTCGAAGCCGCGCGCGACGATCTCCGCGACGGAGAGCTGTTCTTCCACGTAGAGCTGGAGGATCGGGTCGAGGATTTCGTAAGCAGGGAGCGTGTCCTGGTCGCGCTGGTCGGGCTTCAGCTCGGCGCTCGGCGGCTTGGTGATGGTGTCGCGCGGGATGATCTCGCGCTCGCGGTTGATCCATTCCGCGAGGCGATAAACCATCGTTTTTGGCACATCGGAAATGACCGCGAGCCCGCCGCACATGTCGCCGTAAAGCGTGCAATAGCCGACGGCGAGTTCGCTCTTGTTGCCGGTCGAAAGGACGAGGTGGCCGAACTTGTTCGAGAGCGCCATCAGCGTCATCCCGCGCAGCCGCGGCTGCATGTTTTCCTCAGTCGTGTCCTCTGGGAGGCCGGCGAAGACTTCACTGAATTGGCTGCGGAAACACTCGAAGGCGCCCGCGATGGGGATCTTCAGAAAGCGAATGCCAAGATGCTGCGCGAGCGCTTCCGAATCGGACACGCTGCCGCCGGAGGAGTATGCCGTGGGCATCGTGACGCCGAGGACATTTTCCGGCCCGAGCGCGGCCGCGGCGAGACACGCGACGACTGCGGAATCGATGCCGCCACTGAGGCCGAGCACCGCGCTTTTGAACCCGCACTTGTGCAGGTAATCGCGCAGCCCGAGGACCAGCGCGGCGTGGAGCTCTTCGGCGTCGCTTTGCGAAGGACGGGGGCTGCTTGCTTCGCGCAAATTGCCTGAGCTGCTCGCGCCGGGCACGATGACTCGCGCGGGACTCGAGAAGGACTCGACGACGGCGAAATCCTCGGCAAACGGCGCCAGTTGCGCGAGGCAGCGGCCCGCTGCGCTGACCGCGACCGAGTTGCCGTCGAAGATGAGCTGATCGTTTCCGCCGACGGCGTTGCAGTAGAAAATCGGCACGCCGTGTTGCAAGGCGAGCCCGGCGAGCATCTCGATGCGCCGTGCCGGTTTGCCGACCATGAATGGCGAAGCGCTGAGGTTCACGATCACGTCTGCGCCCTGCGCGAGCAGCGCGGTGACGGGCTCGTGGCCGTAGAGTTTTCGCGGCAGGTAGCGCTCGGTCCAGATGTCTTCGCAGATGGTGATGCCGACGCGGATGCCGCCGATTTCCACCGGCGAAGTGCTGGTGGCAGGCCGGAAGTAGCGAGCTTCGTCGAAGACATCGTAGGTCGGCAGCAGCGATTTATAGACGCGTTGGATCGGCTCGCCGCGTTGCAGCACGGCGGCGGCGTTGTGGAAGGGCTGGCCCGAGCGCTGGTTGAAATCGACGAAACCGACGAGCAGCGCCGCTTCGCCGACAGCTGCATGGAGCTCCTCGAGCGCGGCGAGATTCTGCGGGACGAAGCGCGATTTGAAGACGAGATCCTGCGGTGGGTAGCCGGTGATCGAAAGCTCCGGCGTGAGGACAAGTTCCGCGCCGCGTGCCACCAGTGCGCGGTAGGCGTCGAGGATTTTGCGGGTGTTGCCGGCGATGTCGCCGACGGTCGGATTGAGCTGAGCGAAGCCGATGCGCATGGAGGTTCAGCTTACAAATCGCCGCGCGACCGGGGGAAGCTCGTGCTGTGCGCCACCTCAGGCGCTTTTCTGCGCTGCCGCAGCCCGGGTCACCGCGCGCGCTCTTCCTGGCCCTTTTTGTGAAACATGTCGCGCCAGCCTTCGCCGGTCTCATACAGCGACTGCGCCACGACATGACGGAAGACCCACATGAGGCACGCCGCTGCAAACCCCATGAAAACGGTGGAGAGCACTTTCCGCAGGAAGCTTTCGCGCATGGCGCTATCGAGTGGCACACCGCGGGCGCGATGTCACCAAAATCCCCACTGGCCCGTGCGCAATACGTATGCGCCGAGCAGCGCATTGGTGATCGCGTGGGCGAGCACGCACGCGCTCAGGCTGCGGGTGCGGTAGGCTACGAGATTGTAAAGCGCGCCCGCCGCGAGCGCCGCGGGGTAGTCCGCAGCCTGATGCTCCAGACAAAATCCCGCCGTCACGACCAGAAACGACGGCCAAGTCCACGTGCCGAACGGCACCTGCGTGAAGTCCGGTCGGATGATGTAGCGCAGCAGAAAACCGCGCCAAAAAATCTCCTCCACGAGCGGCACCACCACGACGAGCCCGAATTCAACCTCGTGACCCGCGGCCGGGCGCGCT
>CAXSDZ010000348.1:0-3906 GCA_964235505.1 uncultured Chthoniobacteraceae bacterium | reverse complement strand
CCGACGATCCCTGCCACCAGCGACCAGGCCATGCCGCTCATGGGATATTTCCAGTTCGCACCAGACAGGATCAGCATCATCAAAGGCGCCAGAACCGCGACGAGGAAATACGCGATGCCAACAAAGAGGAATGCCTTGTAGCGGCCATTTGCGAGGTCCTGCATCTGCGTCTGCCCATTGTGCAGAAAGACGCCATACACGCCCCACGAGGCGACGGTGAGGAAGGCGAAGAAAAGCCAGGCGGAGCTGGCCGAGGCGGCGGCGGGATTGGATGGAGGCATGAGATGGACTGGATTGATGTAACGGCAGAAGATCTTTCGCCTGCGTTCACGCCCTTCTACAAAGGCGAGGAACGCGGAGGAAGGCCAAGTGGAAGCGGAAGCGGGAGAGCGGGGCAAGCCCGCAGGCATGGCGGCGAAGGTGCAGGATGAATCTGGAAACCAGCAAACCAGGAAGCCGCCTTTTTCTTCATGGTTTCCTGGCTTCCAGATTCAAAAAGTCCCTGGTGCCGCCGTGATCTTTGCACGGATCGCCTCCGGGATTGCGACCGGCACGAGCTTGCCCGTCGCTTTTTCCACGCTGGCGCAGACCGCCGCGACCTTGCCCCGCGCGACCTCCGTGCCATCGGCGGCCTTGCGAAAAGTGAACTCGTAACGAATTGAGCGCGTGCGCACTTCGGCCACGCGCAGGTGGATCTCCACCTCTTCCTCGAAACGCAGCGGCGCGCGGTATTCGCAACTCGCGCTCACGCGCGGCCAGCCCGTCGTCGTGCCTTCTTCGTGGCCGTGGATCGTGAAACCGAGCGAGCGGAAAAACGCGTGCTCGGTCGCCTCCATCATCTTGAAGAAGTTCGAGAAGTGGACGATCCCGGCCATGTCCGTCTCCGCGAACTCGACGCGGCGGGTGAGGGTGAATTCGGAAGGCATCAGGCTTCCTGCTCGATCAACGCATCACTCCCACCCTCGACCGTGATGTTTGTGATCATGAAGGGATTGATCCAATCAATGTTCTTATCCTCACCCTCAGGATAAACGATCATGGATGCGCCGCTCGGGGAAACGAGAGCGTAGTCATGGTTCGCCACGCGGATGCGCCGGCCGCTCGAAAGTTCGAGGGTAAAAGGAACAAACGGCGAGTTCCGGAGCAGGCGGCGAATCGTGTCGGGAGCCATGATTTGCGACGCTAAGCATGCCCGTCCTTCCCAGCAAGTGCCGACGCGATTTCGCGTGTGAGCACGAGAAAGCGCTCCGCCATGCGTTCCATGGAAAACTCGTGCTCCACCACCGCGCGACCTGCCTCGCCGAGCGCGCGGGTTTTCGCCGGGTCGGCGAGCAGCGACTCCCATGCGTCCGCCAGCGCGGCGGGCGTGTTTGGCTCGTAAGTGATGCCGCCGCCCGTCGCCTCCACGAGTTCGGGAAAGGCAGAGATCCGCGGCTGCACGACGGACACGCCAGCCGCCAGCGCTTCTACCAGGTAAAGCCCAAATGCCTCGGGATACGTCGCGGGCACGGAGAGCAGCGTGAGGCTTTGGAGAAAGGCGATCTTCTCCTCGCGGCTCACGTTTGGGAGAAACTCCGCATCGCTCACGCAGCCCGCGCCAGCGAGCTTCGCCTTCAGCTTCGCGACATATTTCTCGTCCTCCGCAGTCATCGCGCCCGCGCAGCGCAACCTGGCGTTCGGGAAGTGCCCGCGCTGCTTCAGCTCGATGAATGCATCCACCACAATGCCGATCCCTTTCCCCGGAATGAAACGCGCGAGAAACCCAATAGCCGGCGGTTGCAGCTCCTTCGCTTCCAGGGTCGCTGGCGCGAAGCCCTCCAGCGCTATCCCATTCCAAATCACCCGCAGCCGCTCCGGCGCGAGCCGCATCCGCGGAGCCATGAGGTCCGCATAAAACCGGCTCGGCGCGATGTGCGCGTCGCAATCCTGCGCCCGCTCCGCGAGCCGCTCCCAGCAGCGCGTCCGCCACGGTTCGCGCAGCCCATCCAGAAAGCTGTCCTCGCCTTGCAGCGAACAAAGCACCGGCACGCCGAGCGCCTCCTTGATCTCCCGCGCCAGCCCCACCAGCAGCGCGGTGGAAAGCCACACCGCATCGGGTTTGTGCTCGCGCAGCCACTCCACGAGCTTTTCCAACTCCTTGCGCTGATTCCCCTCCTCGCCGCTCAGCATCGAGTGCGTCAGCGCGCCGAGATCGCTCGTGTCGGTCATCCCGCTTTGCTTCCCCGCGAGCCGCAGCAGCCCGCGCGCATCCAGCAGCCGATCGAGCCAGCGCGGCGTGTGGCGGAAAAGCGCGAGCTTCTGCTGGAGATACACATTGATCCCGCCGAAAAACACCGGCGCGTCCGCGCCGCCCGCCGCCGTTTCATCCAGCGTGAGCGGCAGATACATCGGCACCATCAGCGCTTCGTGCCCCTGCCGGATCAGCTCCTTCGCCAGCGCATTGTCTCGCATGCAGACGCCGCAATAGTAAGAGCCCGTGCCAGGCGTGATGAGGACGATTTTCATGGGACGAGTGTGTTCACGAGAGCGCCGCGTTCAGCCATGGGTCGTTCACCGAGAACCGATCTCCACCAGGTTCTCCCCCGGCATCGAGAAGGCTCAACGCCGTCGCCAAATGCTGAGTGAGAATCTGCTGCAACGCCGCTTCCGAAGTGTTGCCGCAGGTGAGCCAGAGAATCCTTGGGCGGGCCGCCGTGCTGTTCCAGCAGATGGAGGAAGTCGATGTCTTTGGTGAGGACCAAGGCTCCGGCAGCGCAAGCCGCCGCAAAAATCTGGTCGTCCTCGGCCTCTCGCAAGCCAAGCTCCCGGGGCGGCTGCGCAGCGACTTGAAAGTGCGCGGCAATCCAGCGGGCCATCCGCGGCGAAAGTTGGGCGTCCACCCATATCGTCACGCCGCGAGCAGCGGGTGATCTACCCGGCGCCGGGCAAAGGTGAGGCAGGCCTTCAAGTCGTCAGGCTCCAAGTCAGGCATCTCGTCGAGGATCTGCGCTGCATCCAGGCCGGCTGCAAAAAGGTCGAGAACGTCGCTGACGCGAATACGCATCCCGCGGACGCAGGGCCGTCCACCACACTGCTTCGGGTTGAAGGTGATGCGATCAAGAAGCATAGCCATGCGCAGAGGTTAAGGCGCTCGTGGGTGAGGGCAAGTGCGCGAAATCGCCTAACGGCCCCGACCTCAGCGCCTGCGGAGCGCGGAGTGCCACCTGCACAGTGGGTGGAAAGGTGGCGGTGGAAGCACGTGCCGTAACGCACGGAGCGGTTCGATACAGCGCATGATTACGCGATTCGTTCGTCACGGATGAAGGTCGCCGAAGGACATAGCACAAGGGCCGAGTAGTGAGAGGCCAAAACACGCGACGCTGAGCAACACGACGATGACACCGAGAAACGTGACGAGTGGTCGCTGCGCACGAAAGAGACGCCAAGAAAAGATGGCGCAGGCGACGCCGAGCATGATGAAGCCGAAGAAGACCATGCGAACACCGCGAGGGCCTGCTGCAGCGATACACACCGCGCCCGCGAAGAAGAGAGCGGTCGCCACTACGGCAGCCTTCTCGCGGAATGGCGGCGCGGTAGCAAGTGGGTCGCGGGCTGCAATCGAGGCTAGGTCGTCGGGAGTCGGTATCGCCTCCGGTTCGTCGTCGCTGAACTCGTATCCACAATCGCACAGCCACCTTTCGCGGGGAGTAAGCAGAGAACATTTTGGGCATCGCTTCACAGGGTGCGCGCAGAGTCGCCGAACGATCCCAAGCTCAGCGACTGCGGAGCGCGGCGCGGTAGCTGCGTGGTGAGGCGAAGTGAAGGCATACGAGCTAGAGAAAAAGGTGGCTCGGAGTAAAGACGCCCGGACAAGAAATAGCAGCTACCGTGACGCGCGGAGCAGTTCGCTGCAGCGCATGGTTAGGC
>CAXSDZ010000347.1:0-3914 GCA_964235505.1 uncultured Chthoniobacteraceae bacterium | reverse complement strand
GAACTGGGCAGGGGCGTCACGCCCTTTTTCGCCGCCGGCGCGTTCCCCGTCTTCAACACCGACTTCAACTTTTCCTCCAACCAGCCGGCGAAATTCAAGAGCACCGACAAGTGGCTCTACGGCATCCAGCTCGGCACCGATTGGAAGCCGCACAAGGACTGGAATCTGAAACTCGCGATGGCGTATTACCACTTCGAGAACGTGGAAGGAGAACTCTCCGACCCGTTCGTTCCGCTCTCCGCTTCCGACCAGGGCAACACCGACAACACGCGCCCGAGCTTCGCGCAAAAGGGCAACACGCTGCGCCCGATCCGCCGCATCACACCGAGCCCGCTGAACAACTTCGGCACCACGAACCAGTTCCAGTTCTTCGGCCTCGCGACCCCATTCCATGAGCTCGCCGTCACCGGCCGGCTGGATTACAACCGCTGGGAGCCGTTTCAGATTTCTCTCTCCGGCGAGTGGGTGAAAAACCTCGCCTTCAACGGCGGCGACATCGACCGGATCGCGATCAACAACCGCGGCGCGGACACGACGCTCGGCAGTGTGGGCCGCTTCGACGGTGGCGATACGGGCTGGATCGTGAACCTGCGCGGCGGCGCGGCGCTGCTACAGAAAAAGTGGGACTGGCAGGTCGGAATCAACTACCGCTACGTGGAAAGCGACGCGGTGGTGGACGCCTTCACCGACTCGGACTTCGGCCTTGGCGGCACGAATCTCAAAGGCACGACCGTGTATGGCGCGCTCGCGCTCGGACCCCGGATGGCGCTCGGCCTGCGCTGGATGAGCGCGGATGAAGTCGCCGGCCCGCCGCTCAAGGTGGACATCTTCCAGTTCGACGTGAGCGGCAAGTTCTGACCCTTCGGGTCTCCCCAAGTCCGCACCGCCTCGTGACGCCCGTGCGGTGCTGGGTTTTCTGCTTCCGCTCAAAATCAATCTCTCGCTGCCAACCCATCACTACTTCCGCATGATATTTCGTCCTTCCTTTGCGCTTCTCGCGTCCTGCGCGATTTGCCTTCTGAGCCCGGCTGCGAGTAGAGCCGCCGACGCGCCCAATGCCGCCGAGGCAAAACTGCGCGAGCAGCTCCGCAGCACGATGCTCCAGATGCGCACGCTCCAAGGCGAGCGCGACACGCTGGGAGCCATGAAAACACAGCTCGAAACCGAAAAAACCACGCTCGTCGGCCAGGTGGAAGCAATGGGCAAACAACTTGCCGTGGACAAGGATGCCTCCGACAAGGCGCTTGCCGAACTGCGCGAGAAAAGCGCGGCGCAGGCAACCGAAATGGCCGGGCTCCGCGAGTCACTCGAGAAGTGGAAGGTCTCCCAAAAGCAAGCTGCCACGCTCGCGCAAAAAAAAGAGGCCGACCGCGCAAAACTCGCGCAGGAGAAGATCGAACTGGAGCGCGTCGTCACTGATCAGCGCACTAAAAATCTGGCGATGTTCAAGATCGGGAACGAGGTGCTCTCACGGTATGAAAAGTTCGGACTCGGCACCGCGATTTCCGCCCGCGAACCTTTCATTGGCACGACACGCGTGAAGCTCGAAAACCTCGTGCAGGACCTCGGCGACAAACTCGCCGAGCAGCGGATCAAGCCAGAAGTGAAAGCTGCCTCCGCCCCGGCTGCACCGGCGGCGACTGCGCCGAAGTCAGCCGCCGCCGCGCGATGAAGCGGCACGCGCGCAGAGCCGCGCGACCGTTGTGAACGGCTGAACCTCGCACTTCCGGTGTCCGGCAGCGCATGGCGCGCCTGGCTTCTTTCGGCCAGAGACACGCTCAGAGTCATGGCAGCGTGGAGCATGCGAACCTTTGTGGACTTGGAGTGCCCGCGCTCCAAATCGCATTCCATCGCCCGCACTTCGGTTGAACATTCTCGTGGCGCCCCGCGTCTTTCCGCTCACGCGCTCACGCGCTCACGCGCTTGCGCGCTTGCGCGCTTGCGCCGTCGCCCTTGTCCGGGTGAGAAAAAGAAAAGTTGACGCCCTCCATGCCTTTTGTGACGTTCCCGCTCGTCCAAGTTCGCGGCCACGGTTGTTCTTCCCTTCTCGGACGACTCTCCCTCGCCAGCCATGCAGGAGCCGGCGCGTTCTCAGACCTTCCTGCATTCACGCAGTTTTCAATTTCCATCCGCATCCTGATCC
The DNA here is from genome assembly GCA_964235505.1 of uncultured Chthoniobacteraceae bacterium. GTDB lineage: Bacteria > Verrucomicrobiota > Verrucomicrobiia > Chthoniobacterales > Chthoniobacteraceae > CAXSDZ01. Next base: position 1,771 of record CAXSDZ010000347.1, on the reverse strand, counting down.
ATCGCGGGTCACACCCAGTGGTCCCAAGTTCAATGCTCCGACGGCGCTCTCGACGGAGGGCGAGTCAGCTCCCTTCGCGGGCTCCTGAGGCAATCCTTTGTTGTCGATCGAGCCGGCAGTGCAGCTTTCGAGTGCCCCGCTGCAAAAGGGCTTTTGGTTGTTTTTCCGCCGTGATCCCCAGAGTTGCAACTGACCAGTGGGCGTATGTGGCGCGAGACCTGCATCTGTTCTTTTCCAAAAAACCACGGCAACCTTGAAGTGAGCCGCAGCGTAAATCTTTCGTCTGATTCTCGCCACCGACTCGTTCTTTCGGCAGCTGCGATCGACCGAGTTACGCGCTCCAGTCGATCGTCGGAATTCACACCCGATGAAGCTGCGGTGACCGATGTTTGTCACGTTGCTGCCATGGGATATGAATGGCTTCGCGCGGAGCCTGCGACAGCGAGAAAGTGCGACGGCGAAACCCGGGCGCATTTGTCCGCGTTTTCCCCAGTGGCCCGGACGCACGAATGTGCTGCCAGGCGAACTTGCCAGCCAGGGACAGCGCACATGGAAAGTGACTGATTGCACTTGGTGCAAGCCAGCTTTGGAGCGCTCGGGAGCGCGTTCACAAAGGTGCTCTGATCCTCGTTTTCTCCCGAAGTTTTTTTCCCAATGCCCGAAGGCTTGGAGAGCACCGGCTGGCGGCAACTTGCCGGCGCCTTGTCGCACTGTTTTACACGCATGATTTTCCCTATGACTGAGTCCGCAGAACAACCGCTGCTCGGGACGCTCCCCGAACCGTCTGACACGCCGAAAAAGAAACCCGTCCGGCGGCGGGCCGCTGCATCCGCCAAGCCGAAAGCAACTGCGACGACGAAACAGCGTGTCGCTGCTGCCAGCAAGACGACGGCAAAAGCGAAGGTGGCGGTGCCCGCGGAAGAAGCTCCGGCGGAGCCTGAGCCAAAGGCGGAAAAGCCAGCCGCGAAGAAGGCGGTGCGCAAGCCGAGTGCGAGGAAAAAAGCGTCGATCGAGGAAACCCCGGATCTGATCCCGGCAAACCCGGCATCAGAGCGGCCGGTGGAATCAGCGTCTCCCGGCGCATCGGCGGCGGAGTCCGAGCACGTCTCGCCGAAGGCAACCGCTGCTCGCGCCATCGTGGTCGCTGCGCCTGCCATGGCGGCAGAGCCCGAGGTGGAAGAGTGGAGGCCATCCGCACGGCGCGAATCCGAGCCGGCTCCCGCGCCACCAGCACCGGTGATCGAGGTCGCCAATGGCAGTGTGGCTCCTGCAACTCCGGCCGAGGCTGCGCCCGCCGCCGCTGCGATCGGCGCTCGCAAGTATCCCGTCTATGTCCCGCGCAGCGTGGCGAAGCAGATGGAAGAAGCAGGCCAGGTCGCGCCGCTCGCCGTCTCCGCGGAGGAAATGCCGCCGGAAGTGGCGCGCGTCGTTGCCGAAGCCGCCGCCGCCCGTGCCGAAGCGCGGGAGCAGCGGGAGCAGCGCGAACATCATCGTGAACCGCGGGAAGGGCGTGACCATCGTGAGCACCGGGAGCCGCGCGAAGGTCGCGAGCACCGCGAGGGCCGCGAACCGCGGGAACCGCGCGGCGGGCGTGACTCACGCGACTCGCGGGAAGAATCCGGCCGCCCGGAACTTCCACCGCTGCGCGACGAAGAGCTCGGCACCGGCGAAGGCATCGTCGAGATCTCCGGCAAAGGCTTCGGCTTCATCCGCGACTCCAAGCGCGGTTTTGCCCAGCACCCAAGCGACGTTTTCGTCACACCCGAGACCG
>CAXSDZ010000346.1:0-3930 GCA_964235505.1 uncultured Chthoniobacteraceae bacterium | reverse complement strand
GCTGGGCTATTTTCTCGCCGTCGCTTCGCGACTCACCCCGCACCACGCCCCCCCCGCTCTACGCTCTACGCTCTACGCTCCACTACAACGGCCGCGCGATCACCCGCCGCGCTGGGTCGAGCGCACCGGGCGTCTTGAAAATCTGCCCCGGTGAAATCGAGCGCAGCTCATAGCCCTTCAGCACAAACTCGGGATACTTCCCATTGCTCGCGGGCTCATACACCGTCTCGCCCGAGAAGTCGCCGCTGAGCTTGTATTCATACCCATTGTCGCTGCCCATGTGCCCCTGCTCGCGATCCGGTGCGAGTTTGGTTTGCTCATTCAGCATCACCATCTGCGCCGTGCTCCACGGCTGCCCAGGCCGGCGCACGTAGCCCCAGAACTTGTAGTCCTGTTTGTAATATCGGCGCCCGATGTAGTAGTCGCCCGGGTCTTCCGTTTTGATGCTTTCGATCATCGCCAGCCGCGAGGATTGAATGCCCTGAAAATTGCGGTCGGTCTCGCAACCAGCGAGCAGCAGAAGGGCGAAAAGCGCGGACAGCAGAAACAGCGGGCGGAGTTGCATGGGTGAGTGTGCGTATTTGGTAAAAGTGGACGCCGGAAGAAATGACGAATGACCGGGCGATATCCAAGCGCCAATGGCAGCCAAGTGCGGCAGCTCGCCACATTCGTCATTCGTCATTCGTCATTCGTCATTCCCCCGCGCACCCGCGCCAGCAGAGCAGGCTGCCGGGCGAGTTGCGCGGTGAGCGCCTCGATCGCGCGCAGCGTCGGCGGCGAGATGTGGTGCTCCATCCCTTCCACGTCGTGATAGATCACCTCGTCGTCGAGGCCGAGCAGCTTCAGGAAGTCGGTGAGCAGGTGATGCCGCTCGGTGATATTTCTGGCCAATGCCTCGCCCGCCGTGGTCAGCGCCAGGCCGCGGTAGCGCTCGTATTTCAGCAGCCCTTCGGCATCCAGCCGCTGCACCATGCTCGTCACGCTCGCCTGCGAGATATCGAGCCGCGTCGCGATATCCACAACCCGCGCATACCCCTTCGTGTTGATGAGCTCCAGGATCTGCTCGAGATAATCCTCCACCGCCGAGGAGGCGGCGCGGAGCGGAGGTTTGGCAGGCATCGTGCGGAGGCTAAAAACAGCGCCCCGCGACGTCAATCCCGCGGGATTTAGAAAACGCTGATGATTTGAGCTTGCGCAAACAAAGTTAGGCGCGTCTAACTTTTGGGATGTCCAGCGCGCTTGAGCCTCCTCCCGACCACGCTCCCTCTGAAGGCTGGCAACGGGCGGGAGGCGTCTCGCTGCCGGAGGCTTTCCGCACCGTGCCGATCCCAGCGGGCACCTCCTTCTGGCGCAAGCTCATGGCTTTTGCCGGCCCCGGTTTCCTCGTCTCTGTCGGCTACATGGACCCGGGCAACTGGGCCACCGACCTCGCCGGCGGCGCGAAATATGGCTACACGCTGCTCAGCGTCATCCTGATCTCGAACCTGATGGCGATCCTGCTGCAGCACCTCTGCGTGAAGCTCGGCGTCGTCGCCGGCCGCGACCTCGCGCAGGCGTGTCGCGACGAGTATCCGCGCCCCGTCGTGTGGGGGCTCTGGCTCCTGTGCGAAGCCGCCATCGCCGCGTGCGATCTAGCGGAAGTCGTCGGCTCCGCGATTGGCCTGCAGCTTCTCTTTGGCATCCCGCTCGTGTGGGGCTGCCTCATCACCGCGCTCGATGTGATGCTTGTCCTTTTCCTCCAGCACAAAGGCTTTCGCACCATCGAGGCGCTGGTCATCGCGCTCATCCTCACGATCGGCGGCTGCTTTGTCGCGGAGCTGATGTTTGCCAAGCCGAGCCTCGCCGGCATTGCCTTCGGCTTCGTCCCTTCATTGGAGATCTTGAAAAACAAGGAGATGCTCTTCATCGCCATCGGCATCCTCGGCGCCACGGTGATGCCGCACAATCTCTACCTCCACTCCGCGATCGTGCAGACACGCAATTTCGAGCGGACCGACGAGGGAAAAGCCGAGGCGATCCGCTTCGCCACGATTGACTCGACCGTGGCGCTGATGTTCGCGCTTTTCATCAATGGTGGCATCCTCATCCTCGCCGCGGCGGCCTTCCACTGGAGCGGGCATCACGACGTCGCGGAGATCCAGACTGCCTATCAGCTCCTCAGCCCTGTGATGGGCGTCGGCGTCGCCTCCACGCTCTTCGCGCTGGCGCTGCTCGCGTCTGGTCAAAACTCCACGCTCACCGGCACGCTCGCAGGGCAGATCGTGATGGAAGGCTTCCTGAACATCCGCCTCGCGCCCTGGCTGCGCCGGCTTATCACGCGCGGCATCGCCATCATTCCCGCAGTTTGCGTGATCGGATTTTTCGGCGAAGGCCGCACCACCGATCTGCTCATTTGGAGCCAGGTGATTCTTTCGCTGCAGCTTTCCTTCGCCGTCATCCCTTTGCTCATGTTCACGGGGGACCGGCGCAAGATGAAGCAGTTCGTGAATCCGCTTTGGATCAAACTGCTCGCCGGCACTACCGCGACGATCATCGTGGCGCTCAACAGCAAGCTGCTCTTCGACTTCTTCGCGCCGCAATCCTGGCAGGACGCGCTCGGCTTTTAGATCAGCCCCCACGCCGAAATCTCGCCCCGGCGATGCTGCTTATCCGTTCCATCCGCGTCATCTGCGGTTAAAAACATTCCTCCGATGTATTCCAAAATCCTCGTCACCCTCGAGCATGGCTCGGCCGATGAAGCGCTCCTCCCGCACGTGAAGCGGCTGGCTGTGCTCATGCAAAGCGAGCTGCTGCTCGTGCATGTGGCGGATGGCTGGGTCGCGCGCAACTACACGCACCTGAACCTCGCGGACTCTGAGGAGATGCGGGATGACCAGCGCTATCTGGAGGAAGTCGCGGAGCGCCTGCGCGCCGAGACGGGCCTGCGCGTTTCGGTGCAGCTCGCGCTCGGCACTCCCTCCGACAAGATCCTCGAAGTCGCCGCCAGCGAGCGCTGCGACTGCATCGCGATGGCTTCCCACGGCCACCGGCTGGTCGGCGACATCCTCCACGGCAGCACCATCGAAGCCGTGCGCCACCGCGCCCGCGTGGCGATGGTCGTCGTGCCGCCGAAGCACGCGGCGCCGGTGGGTGCGCCGCCGGCGTAGCGCCGCGCGCAGATCAAGCCGAAGCGCGCGCTGCCTTGACCGCCCGCACGAACTCCTCCGCGCGGCGCGTGATCGCCGCCATGTCGCCGCGCTCCAGCGCTTCCTTTTGCACCAGCGTGGAGCCCGCGCCGAAGCCGACGCAGCCCGCGCGCAGGAAGTCGCCGATCGTTTCCGGCGTCACTCCGCCGGTGGGAATGATCTGCAGCATCGGCAGCGGCGCGAGCAGCGCTTTGATGTAGCCGGGGCCGGCATACTCGGACGGGAAGAGCTTGATGAAATCCGCGCCGGATTCGTAGCCGAGCAGCGCTTCGGTGGGGGTGAAGGCACCGCTGGCGATCGGCTTTCCGTAGCGATTTGCGATGCGGATGACTTCAGGCTTCGTCACCGGCGTCACCACAAACTCCGCGCCGGCGAGGATCGCCGCGCGGCAGGTCTCCGGGTCGAGCACGGTGCCGACGCCCATAAGGATGTGGTCGCCCATCCGCGCGCTCACGTCGCTGATGACTTGCAGCGCATTCGGCGTTGTCATCGTCACTTCCACGGCCGTCACGCCGCCTTCGCCCAGCGCTTCCACCACGGCCACGAGCTGGTCCGAGGACTTCGCCCGCAGGATGGCGATGATGCCGGGATCGAGCAGGCGGCGGATGAGGTCGGGTTTGGACATGGGTGTGTGTATGAAGGGGCACGGCGCGGGCACAATCTCGCGTTGCTTGGGGCGTGGAGCGTGGAGCGTGGAGCGTGGAAGCGCCGGATCTGAGTCGCGAAGCGACGGCCAGAGAATAGC
>CAXSDZ010000345.1:0-3943 GCA_964235505.1 uncultured Chthoniobacteraceae bacterium | reverse complement strand
GCAGTTCAGTCGCGAAGCTCTGGCGGCGGGCTGAACGTCCAACGCTAAATGGCAGCACAACGCTGGCATGCGAACGCGGGACCTTAATGTTGAACGTTGGGCGTTCAGTCCTGCGCAGCGGTCGAAAAGAGCACGCTTTCCACCGCCCTCACGCCAGCCGCCCATCCTGGATCTCCAGCCGCCGATCGCCCCGCTGCGCCAGCGCCGCATCGTGCGTCACCGCCACCAGCGTCGTCCCGTGTTCGCGCACCACGCCGAGCAGCAACTCTATGATCGCCTCACCCGTCTTGGAATCGAGATTCCCCGTCGGCTCATCGGCAAAGATGATGCTCGGCTCATTCATCAGCGCCCGCGCGATGGCCACCCGCTGCTGCTCGCCGCCAGAGAGCTCCGCCGGCAGATGCTGCAGCCGGTCACCGAGCCCGACCCGCGTCAGCGCCTGCTCCGCACGCGCCGCGTTTGCCTTGCCGCCGATCATCGTCGGCAGCGTCACATTTTCCAGCGCGGTCAGCTCCGCGAGCAGGAAGTAGCCTTGAAACACAAACCCCACCCGCGCATTGCGCAGCCGCGCCCGCGCGCGATCCGAGATCTGATACAGGCTCTGGCCTTCCATCGTCACCGTCCCCGCCTCCGGGCGCTCCAGCCCGGCGAGGGTGTAAAGCAGCGTCGTCTTGCCCGCGCCAGACGCGCCGCACAGAAACACCGTCTCCCCGCGCGCGATCTCCACCGAAATCCCGCGCAGCACCTCGATCGTGCGCGCCCCGAGCTGAAACGAGCGGCGCAAATCGACAGCACTGAGGTGGGCAGAAGTTGAGAGTTCGGAGTTGGAAGTTGAGAGTTTCAGGGCAGCGCGACGTTTGATGGTGACACGGAGAAAACGCGCGGCCTGCTGCTCGATCAGAAAAGAGCGTCGAAACCCCACGTCCTGCCGCGCCGCGATCTGAACCATTCAACTCTCAACTCTCAACTCTCAACTCTCAACTCTCGGCACTGCCGCACCGCCTCATAAAGCACGATGCCCGCCGCGGTCGCGAGATTCAGACTGCGCGTGCTGCCTGCCGCCATCGGGATCGTGAGAAGCCGGCCCGCATGCGCGGCCAGCAGCGGTTCCGGGAGACCTTTCGTCTCGCGTCCGAACACCAAAAAATCGCCGTCCGCAAAGTGCGCATCCCAATAAGCACGCTTCGTCTTGGTGGTCAGAAACCAAAACCGTGCGGTGGCCTGCGCAGCTCGCAGCGCATCCCAGCTTTCCCAAAGCGTCACCTGCACATCCTGCCAGTAGTCCAGCCCCGCGCGCCGCAGCGCGCGATCATCCAGCGAAAACCCAAGCGGCTGCACCAGATGCAAATGCGCCCCTGTCGTCAAACACAGCCGCCCGATGTTGCCGGTATTTGGCGGAATCTCCGGCTCGATGAGGACGATGTGAAACATGGGCGCGACGGAGAGTTTTTTTAAACCGCGGATGGCGCGGATGAAACGGATGATTTGAGGCAAGCACCGGCTGGAAAAGCAAACGGAGCCCGGCAGCGAGCAGCATGACAAGTCCAGCGACTGCCTGCACGCCTCGCCTCTGCCTTTTGCTTATCCTGTGCGTTCCAGCCGCTGCGCAAGTGCTTCTCCCATCCGTTCCATCCGCGGTTAAAAAATTGCCCGCGCCCTCCGCGACTCCAGACTTCCTTCCACGCGCGTTCTGCGGCATACGGGCACGCTCACCGTGCGTTATCTCAAGGTTTCCCTCCTCATCGGCTTTCTTTCCGCGCTGCTCGTCTGCGGGCTGTGGGAGCTCGGCGCTTTCCACAACCTCGACCGCGGGCTCGGGAACTTTCTCGGCCTGCGTTCCATCCCGGTTTCCAGCCCGTGGGCGCAGCTTCCCCTCATCATCCTGGGCACCCTCGGCATCGCCTGGACCACCGTCGATATCCCGCGCAATCACCTCAAAGCCATCGTCGCCGCCGCCGCTCTGGCGCAGGTGCTTTCCGCCACCTGGGTTCTCCATCTGCACGGCCGCTTCTTCTCCCCATTTGCCACCTGCCTCGCGATCCTCGTCTCCTTTGCCGCCGCTTTTGCCTACGCCCAGAGCGAAGCCGGGAGTCGCAAGAAACTGCTGCGCGCCATGTTCGGCGGCCGCATTTCCCGCCAGACCTTCACCGCGCTGGTGGACGCCGAAAGCCCGCTGCTGCTGGAAGGCGAGCGCTACGAGGCCACCGTCGTAGTGTGCGAGATCTTCAACCACGACCTGCTCGCCGACACGCTGCCGGTCACGGATTACGTCGCGCTGAACAACTCCTTTCTGCGCAATGCCGGCGATTTCCTCGTGGAGCAAGGCGGCTATCTCGACGAGTGCGATGGCGAAAGCCTCCGGGTCGTCTTCGGCGCTCCGTTGCGCGACACCCGTCACGCTGCTCTTGCCTGCGAAGCTGCGCTCGGCCTCGCCGCGCGGCTCGACGAGGTGAACCGCGAATGCCGCCGCATGTGGAAGCAAACCTTCGACTTCCGCATCGGCGTGAATTCCGGCGAGATCATCGTCGCCGCCTACGGCTCGCGGCGGCTCGGCGCCTTCAGCGTGGCCGGTGAGCCGGTGGAATGGGCGCGCCGCCTTTGCGCCGCCAACCAAATCTACGGCTCGCGCATCCTGCTCGGCTCGCTCGCCTTCCAGCTCGCGGAGGGTGCCGTGGAAGCCCGCCCGATGGAGCTCGTGCAGCGCCACCCCGGCGAGCGGCTGCGCGAGGAAGTCTATGAGCTGCTCGCCCGCCACGATGGCCTGTCCCCCGTGGAGCGCGAACGGCGCGAGCTCTTCTGGAAAGGGGTCGTTTATTACCGCGAAGGCCGGTGGGACGAAGCCGCCGCGCACTTCGAGAAAGCCCGCCAAGCGCTCGCCCCAGAAGCCCAGGATGCCCCAATCGAGTTTTACCTCCACCGCATCGAAGGCCAGCGAGGCAACGCGCCAGTGCTGGAGCGGAGCAGCGGCAGTATAAAGGCAGAGGTCATCAGCTAGAAATCGCAGGAGCGATGGGCTATGTTGCAGGCCCATTTTTGAGGATGCCTCGCGCCGTTCCCACGCGCTGGGGCGTCCCGATCCCGATCGTTGCCTCCCGCCTTTTGCCCATCCGCCCATGCGCCACGCCGACTACCCGCCCGCCCTGAAAACGCTCATCGCCGAGCTCAAGCGCATGCCCGGCATCGGCCCGCGCAGCGCGGAGCGCATCGCGCTTTGGATGATCCAGACCCGCGACGCCCGGCCGCAGGAAATCGCGCGCACCATCGGCGAAGTCACCTCGCAGATTCAGCCTTGCGCCCAGTGCGGCTTTTTCACCACGGAAAAGCTCTGCACCATCTGCGCCGACCCCGCTCGCGACGAGTCGATCATCTGCGTGGTGGAGCAAGCGACCGACATCCTCCCGCTGGAGCGCACCGGCGCTTTTCAAGGACGCTACCACGCGCTCGGCGGCCGCATTTCACCGCTGGACCACATCGGCCCGGAAGACCTGCGGATCGACTCGCTGATCGAGCGCATCCGCCAGGAGCACCCGGCGGAGATCATCCTTGCGCTCGGCGCGGACGTGGAAGGCGAAGCCACCGCGAGCTATCTGGCCGGCGTGCTGCGCGAGCATTCCGTTCCCTTGTCGCGCATCGCGCAAGGCCTGCCCGCGGGCGGCGGCTTGGAATTCGCCGATGAGCTCACGCTGAGCCGCGCACTGTCCGGGCGGCGGCCGGTGTGACTCGCAGCGTCCGCCGCCACACATTCGTCACGCGCTCAGCCCTCCGGGCTTGCCTTTCCAGCCGCCGCCGCTAGGGACAAGGGCGCATGAAAAAAATCGAGGCGATCATCAAACCCTTCAAGATGGAGGATGTGAAAGAAGCACTGACGGAGATCGGAGTCGAGGGGATGACCGTCAGCGAAGTCAAAGGCTTCGTCCGTCAAAAGGCGCACACCGAGATCTAC
>CAXSDZ010000344.1:2604-3946 GCA_964235505.1 uncultured Chthoniobacteraceae bacterium | reverse complement strand
AGGCAAGCCGAAGTCCGGTTCGCGCGATCCGGCAATCGACCCCGACTTCTTTCCCTGGACCGTGATGCTGAAGGTGCTCACCGCGTTCCTGCGCGGCGAGCCCCGGCCGCGTCTCTTTCATTGGCGGAACTTCAACGCCGAGCTGAAGCGCGTTTCGCCATCCACATGAAGAGCAACCTCAGCACCGGTCAGGGGCCACGGCTTCCTCGACCGACTCTCCCCGACACTCCGCAGCCTTGTCGGAGCCCGGCGGCGCCTCTATTTTCCACGTTATGAGCACGCTCGTTGAAATCGAAACCGCCGCCAGCCGACTCCCGCCGGCGGAGCAGGAGGCGCTCATCGCACGGCTCTCCGCTGGGCTGCGGCGGCGCACCGGTGGAGCGAGGACGCGGGTGCGGCTGCCACTGATCGAATGCGGGCCTCCCGGCTCGCTGCCGATCACCGATGAGCTGATCGCCCGGCTGGAGATCGAGGGTGAGGTCGAGCGCCATGCGGCATCTTTGTGACACGAACGTCTGGCTCGCGCTCACGGTCTCCGCGCACCCGCATCAGGTCCGCGCGACGGAGTGGTTCCAAGGGCTGACAGAGGCGGACAGCGCGGAGTTTTGCCGCGCCGCGCAGACGAGCTTCCTGCGCCTGTTGAGGACGCCCGCCGCCGTGTGGCCGGCGGTGCTCACCAACGAGCAGGCGCTGGAGTGCTACCGGACATTGCGGACGGATGCTTGCGTGGCCTTTTGCCCCGAGCCCGTGTCGGTCGAGCCTCGCTGGCACGCGCTCGCCGCTCATTCGCAGCCGGCGCCGAAACGCTGGATGGATGCGTATCTCGCAGCGTTCGCCATCACGGGCGGGCCGCGGCTGGTCACCTTTGATGGAGGCTTCCGCGTGTATCCGGGGCTCGACGTGCTGGCGCCATGAGCCGCGGAAATGTGGAGGTTCATCCCGAAGTGCAGCGGCTCTCGGAGGAGAACGCGCTGCTCCGCGATGAGCTGGCGGCGCGGCTCGCCGAGCTGCACGACCTGGAGCACATCGTGCGGCCGAACCTGCTCGCGATTTACCAATCGAAGCTCGGCCCGTGGGAGCTGCGGCTGCTGCGGGCGCAATGCGAAGCGGCTCGGCTCAAGCGCAAGGCGCAGATGGTGCAGGCGAGCCTGAATCGCGGTCAGGCGCTGGATTTGGCGGCGATCGATGCGGCGCTCCAGGTGGAATTCCTCACCTGGCAGCAGCAGGTGCAGGAGGCCGCGCAAAAGGTGAACGAAGCGCAATTTCGCCTGAGTCACCTGATGTCGCCGCAGGAGGCCGTCGAGCTGCTGACAGCACCCGAGCTGCTGCAACCCGGCGCCGG
>CAXSDZ010000344.1:0-2594 GCA_964235505.1 uncultured Chthoniobacteraceae bacterium | reverse complement strand
AGGATGCGAAAACCGTGTGGCTGCAAGTGGTCGCTGCCTACGAGGCGGGTGATTTGCAGAAGCTCAAAGCCCTCGCGCTGCTCGCCGAAAATGGCGGCGCTGCCTCACCGCTGCCGAGCGGTCTCGAAGCACTGCGCACCGAGCACGAGCGTCTGCGCGCGCAAATCCTCGCGCTGCTCCGGCAGCTCGCGGAAATCGAAAAGCAGCCGCCGTTTTCCCTACGCCGGCAGTGGGAGGACGAGACGTGGATCGCTGGGCGGCGGGCGGAGATCGACGCGCAAATCGCGGCGGCGGAGGCGCAGGCGCAAGTCTTGGAAAAGCATCTCAAAGCGCTTCTCATCGTGCATGGCTCAGGCAAGCAGCAGTTTGGTCCCAATTGATCCGGCGCTCCTCGCGCTGATGCACGGCTCGTTCGGCAAGGACGGCGGGCTGATGCCTTTCGCCCGCGAGATCATGCTCGTGGAATGCGGCGTGGCCGGGACGAGCCATCGCAATCTGAAGGAGATCGAGCCGATGCTCGCGCCCGGCACGCTGCTGCCGCTGAAACGGGAGCCGGCAAATCCGCACGACACGCTGGCGATCATGATTCTGACCGAGTCCGGCCACCACCTCGGCTACGTGCCGCGGGCGAAAAACGAGGCGCTGGCGCGGCTGATGGACGCGGGCAAACTGCTCTTCGCACGACTGGAATCAAAGGAATGGCAGGGCGACTGGCTGCGGGCGGACGCGCGGGTGTTCTTGCGGGATTTCTGACCGGCGAGAGGTTGCGCTCGCGCCTGGCGGCGTGGAGATGCCACGCGCGGAGGAGACATACCGGAAGTTCGGCGCGATCCAGCAAGGGTCGCAGAACTTCCAGGCAGTCACCGACGACGTGCTCTCCCGCCGCGAATCTTTGCGGCAGCAGATCGCCACCACCACGCAGCAACTCCAGGCGTCCACGACGGACGCGGAGACGCAAAAGCTCACCGGCGTGCTCGTCGGCTACAACGCGGAGCTGCAGGCGGTGGACAAGGAGATGGACCAAGCCGCTGCGCAGGTTGCGACGCAAGACATCGAGAACCGCGCGGACAAGGAACGGCAGGACGAAGCGCGCCGCGAGGAGCGCCGCGCGCAGATGGAAGAAGGCACGCGCCGCTTCGGCGAGGTCTTCCGGCTCGACACCACCGCCCCCGCGTTTCCCCGCCGCCGCTGATCGCGGCCCGCAGCCATGAACGACTTCAACACGCTCTTTCCAAACTTCCTCACGCAGTGCGCGGAGCTAAACCGCGTGCTCACGCCGGTCGCAGTCGTGCTGTTCGTCGTCGGCATCGTCGCTTCGACTGCGACGGGCAACCGCAGCGCGAGCGCCTACATGCGCACGGTCGCGCGCACCTTCGCCTACGTCGGCGCGCTCGCGTTGCTTTTGACGTGGGGGAGCGAGGTCGCGACCGCGATTGATGACACGGTGAAGAACACGCTCCAGGCGAATCCTGCCGCCGTGTTCGATGATTACAACAAGGCGCTCGCGATTCAGAAAGGAGCAGGTGAGGGCAAGTCGTGGTGGGACATGCTCGACCGGCAGGCGATCTTCGAGGCGGCGGTTTCGGCGGTCCTTTACCTCTTCGGCCTGCTTGCCGGGGTCGTGGTTTTCTACGCCTACCTCGCGCAGAAGTTCATCCTCTACATCGCCTACGGGTTCGCGCCGCTCTTCATCGGCTTTCTGGCGGTGCGAACCCTACACTCCATCGGCGTCTCTTATTTGCTCGGCTTCGTCGGCGTGCTCTGTTGGCCGCTTGGCTGGGGCGCAGCGTCCATCCTCACGAAAGGGTTGATGGACTTCATGACGGACCAGAGCTTCTTCGCGCTTGGCGCGGCGGCGGGGACCGCAGGCTACGGGCTGCAAAATCTCATCGGCCTCGCCGTGCTCGGCATCTGGCTGATCTTCAGCACGATCGCGGCACCAGTCATCATTCAGAAGGCGATCTCGACCGGAACGCAGATCGGGCAGGCGCTTGCCGGGGGTGCGGTGACGGCCGGCACGGCAGGCGCAGTGGCGGGTGCTGGAGCAGCAGCGGCCATCGGTGGCCGAGGCGGTGCGCTCGCCGCAGTCGCAGGAATCGCGGGCGGAGCCGCCGCCGCGACGGTCGGCGCAGCGGAATCCGCCACGAGCGGAGGCTCATATTCGCCGATGGGCAATCTGCTCGGCTCTCTCGCCAGCCAGCGCCCGGCATCGCGCAAGCCGCCAAAGCCCAAGAAGGACGATCCGACGGGCGATTGCTTTTGATTCTCAACCTCCCGCGCTTCCGGCAGCATTCGCGCGGAATGAGCAAGTCACGACGCAGCCTCCAATCCCACGGGAAGAACAGCCGCGTTTACGTGCCCATCATCCGCGAAATTTTCCGTGAGAAATACGTAGTGGGGTGCAAGGCAATCGACTTTTCGCTGGATGACGTGCGCCGCTGGGCGGGCGTGCTCGGGATCATTACGCGGAATCCTGCCGACGTGATCTATCGTATGCGCGCTCGCACGGTGTTACCCGTCGAGATTTTGGACGCAGGCTTCTACATCCTGCGCGCGCTCGGCCGCGGGAAATACCGCTTGGAGGTTGCGGAAAG
>CAXSDZ010000343.1:1528-3950 GCA_964235505.1 uncultured Chthoniobacteraceae bacterium | reverse complement strand
GGAAAACCCGCCGTTGTTGTTGATGTCGGTCTTTTCGGGCGTGACCATATCGAACTTCTTGAAGCTGCCGAGGGTCACCGTTTTGCCGGCGGCAACGAGGGCGTCGAAGTAGCGGCCCAGCAATTCAAAACGGTCGGCGTGGTAGCCGGGCGGCGGATCGATGGGGCGCCTGTTCGCGGGATTTTTCGTGAGGCAAAGGCGGAAGTTGTAGGCCTGCACACTCGCATCGCCTGCGCCGGATTCGCCCGGCGGCCTGTCTTGCACGAATGGCACGAGTCCGCTGTTCGGATCGCCCGGCTTCACAAACGGATCGACCGGCACGAGAAACTGATGCTTCGGCGTCTGCGCGCGGATACCGTTGAGCGTTTCGCCGAACCGCGCATTTGCCTCGCGCCCGGTCATGTATTGGACGCCGGCCTTTGCCATCAGATCGCCCTCGTAGGTGCAGTCGATGAACATCTTTGCGCGAAAGACATTTCCGTTTTCCATCGTGATCTCAGCGATGCGCATGCCGACCTTCTTCACGCTGGCAAGCCGCTGCTCCAGATGGATCGGCACGCGGTGCTCGGCGAGCAAATCCCGCAGCGCACGCTCCGCCACGCCGGGTTCAAAGGTCCATGCCTCCGCCTTGCCGTAGTGCTGGCCGAGCCGCTTGTAGAAGTCGCGGGAGAAGCCGCCGATCGCCGCTTTATTGCCGATGTCGGTCCAGCCGAGTCCGCCCGAAGTGAGCCCGCCGATGTGCTTGCCAAACTCCGTGAGCACCACGGTTTTGCCCATCCTTGCCGACGTGCAAGCCGCCGCCACGCCGCCCGCCGTGCCACCGAAAACGCAGATGTCTGCCGCGATCATTTCCGCGCGCGCAACCGAGCTGAGGCTTGCGAGAAAGAGAAAGAAGAGAGCGGAAGCGAGGCGCATGGTGGGAAGGTGGAAAGAAGGCGCGCACCGTTCAAGCTCCCGGATGGCGGGCCGCATTTCGCCTGGAGAACGAGGGAACGATTTGCCCGTTGGCAAAGTCGCCGCCCGTATGGCTACTCTCGCGGCCCGCGAAAATCCGCACACGTTTTCACCGCACCCAATCACCTCATGGCCCTGCTCAACGACCACTACCTGAAGCTCCGCGCCGGCTACCTTTTCCCCGAGATCGCACGGCGCGTCCAAGCCTTTTGCGCCGCAAACCCGGAGGCCGCCACCCGCCTGATCCGGTGTGGCATCGGCGACGTGACCGAGCCGCTGCCAGATGCCGCGCGCGCCGCGCTGCACCGCGCGGTGGATGAGATGGGCGAGCGCGCGACTTTCCACGGTTATGGCCCCGAGCAGGGTTACGAATTCCTGCGCAAGGCCATCGCGCAGCACGATTTTCGCGACCGCGGACTGGACGTGGCGGACGACGAAATCTTCGTCTCCGACGGCTCGAAGTGCGACACGGGCAACATCCTCGACGTGCTCGGCGCGGACAACCGGATTGCGGTGACCGACCCGGTTTATCCCGTCTATGTGGATACAAACGTGATGGCCGGCCACACCGGCGAGGCGGATGAGAAAGGCGCTTTTGAAGGGCTGCTCTATCTCGAAGGCAACGAACAAAATGGCTTCGTGCCCGACGTGCCGGCGGAAAAGGCCGACGTGGTGTATCTCTGCTTTCCGAACAATCCGACCGGCGCGGTCGCCACGCGCGAGCAGCTCACGCGCTGGGTGGAATATGCGCGCGCAAACGAAGCCATCCTGCTTTTCGACGCGGCGTATGAGGCCTACATCAGCGACCCGGCATTGCCACGGTCGATCTATGAAATCCCCGGCGCGCGCGAGTGCGCGATCGAATTCCGCTCGTTCTCGAAGAACGGCGGTTTCACCGGCGTGCGCTGTGCCTTTACCGTAGTGCCAAAGACACTTCTGGCGCGCACCCGCAGCGGCGAGCAGAAGCCGCTGCACCCGCTCTGGAACCGACGGATGAGCACGAAATTCAACGGCGTTTCCTACCTCGTGCAGCGCGCCGCAGAGGCGCTCTACACGGCCGAAGGCAAGGCGCAGGTCCGCGCGCTGCTCGACCACTACATGGGCAACGCCCGCATCCTGCGCGGCGCGGTGGAAGCCGCGGGGCTCCGCGTGTGGGGCGGCGAAAACGCGCCTTACATCTGGGTGAAGGCGCCGGCGGGAACGACGAGCTGGGAGATGTTCGATCGCATGCTCCATGAGGCAAATGTGGTCATCACGCCAGGCAGCGGCTTCGGCTCGGCGGGCGAAGGATATTTCCGCATCAGCGCGTTCAATTCCCGGGCGAATGCGGAGGAAGTGGTCCGGCGCATCGGCGCGCTGCGCTGGCAGGCGGTTTAGGGGAAAGCGCGATGCTTCAGCTCGATGAGGAGTTTCGGAAACTGGTGGTCGCTTTCACGGAAGCGCAGATTCGCTTTGCGCTCTGCGGCGG
>CAXSDZ010000343.1:0-1518 GCA_964235505.1 uncultured Chthoniobacteraceae bacterium | reverse complement strand
CATGGTTTTCCGCGCGCGACGATCGACATCGATTTCGTAGTGCCTGCCGGAAGCCTTGACGCTGCGAAATGCGCTGCGGTTGAGAGTGGCTTCAACATCCCCGCCGCGCCCATGCGGTTCGACGGTGGCGATCTGTTGATCACGCGGCTGACCAAAGCGGAGGACGCCGATTATCTCAGCGTCGATTTCCTCACGTTCGTCGAAGCGCTGGATGCGCGACTCAGCGTGGAACTGGTGGACCTTGCCGGGGTGCCGGTGCCAGTCGTCACCCGGGAATCTTTGGTGTATCTCAAGCAGATGCGGAACAGCGATCAGGACCGGGTGGACATCGCGAATCTCACCCGCGCATGAAATTCGTGGCCGAGCGTTCCATCGATGCGGCGGAGTTCGCGCGCAGCCTGCGGCAGGTGGCGCAATTGCGCATCCTCTGCCTGAAGCTTGCCCGCGCACCGAGAATCTCCGGCGTGCGGAACTGGGGTGAGTTGGTTGCCCCTGTCGCACCTCTGTCCCGTGCTCAACCACTGCAAGAACTCAGGGAGATAGCTCGATCCGAGCGGCCCCTCCAGCCGCGGACCGGCGATGACTTGAGTAGCCGTGGTTGAGCCAAGGGAGGCCACGGAAACTGCTCATCTCGCCAGTGCGCCTTTCGCCACTGTGGATCGCGAAAGTTCCGAGCTAAGCTTTCCGCCCGAATTTCTTTTCCAGCTCCCCATACGACATCTGGATCATCGTGGGGCGGCCGTGCGGGCAGCAGTAGGGCAGATCGCAGGCGAGCAGGTCCTGGATGAGCCGCACCAGCTCGGGCTCTCGGAGGTAGTCGTTCGCCTTCACCGCATGGCGGCAGACGGTTTTGGCGATCATGTCTTCACCAAGGCGCAGTTTGGAGCTCTGCGCGCTGGTCTCGCGCAGGTCGTCGATGATGTCGCGCAGGAGCTGCGCGGGATCGCTGTCGCGCAGGAAAGTCGGCAGCGCATCGATCTTGAAAGTGCCCGGTCCGAAAGGCTCCAGCGCGATGCCACCGCGCTGCAAGACGGCGAGATGCTGCGCCAGCCAGTCGGCATCCTTCGGCGTGACTTCCAGCGTGAGCGGCAGGAGCAGGCGCTGCGTGGGCACGCCCTGCTGCTCCATGCGCCGGAGCATTTCCTCGAAAAGGATCCGCTCGTGCGCGGCGTGCTGATCGACCAGCACCAGGCCACTCGCGTTTTCCATCAGCACGTAGAGCTTGCCCAGCACGCCGAGGATTTTGAATTCGCGCGGGGCTGGAGCGGGCGGGGCGTGGGGCTTGGGGCGGGGAACGTCGCGCAGCTCGGGGCTGGCGTCGCGCGATTGCAAAAGTAGCGTGCCGGTGGGAAGTGGGAGCGTCTCGTGTGCCGGTGAAGGCTGTGCGGCCGCAGCGGGAACGGCGTTCGCCGCCAGCGCGGGCAATGCCGCCCAGTCGTGTCGGAGCGCGACCTGCTCGCGCTCGCGAATGAGCGTCGGTTGTGCGGGCGGGGTGGGGGAGGTGTGCGGCGCTTCCGC
>CAXSDZ010000342.1:0-3961 GCA_964235505.1 uncultured Chthoniobacteraceae bacterium | reverse complement strand
GCTTTACCTGCGGAAGCTGAAGCGCCGCTTTCCAGCCGCTGCGCCCGCAGGAACTGCGTTTCAAGCTTCTTGGTTTCCGTGAGATCCGTATTGATCACGAGCACGCACTGCGGCCGGCCGAGATCATCGCGGCCGAGCGTCCAGCGGCTGTTCACCACGAGATCGCGCCCGTCTTTCGTCACCTGCTGCATCTCGCCGCTCCATTCGCCCGTTTCGCGGACGCCGAGCTCCGTCGCCTCCAGCGGGCCGAGGTCGCGCACGATCATCTCGACCATTTGCGCGCCAAGCGCCTCCTCTTCCGGCCAGCCGTAGAGCTGCGTGGCGCCTTGATTCCAAAATGTCACGTTGCCTTCCAGATCGCAGACGATGATCGCGTCGGAAGCGAGGTCCAGGAGACTGGCGAGCTCGCGGGAATGCGCCTCCACTCGTTTGTGTTCCGAGCAATCGTGAATCACCACGAGCACACCGCTTCGCCCTTCAAAAGGAAGCGCGCTCCACGAGCTCTCCACATCGATCACGCATCCGTCCTTTCGCACGTGACGCGAAGCCACCCCACGCTGCGAAGGCGCCTCGCCAAAATCGCTCACCTCCCTGCGCAGCGTCTCGAAAGCGGACAGATCGTCGGCTGGGCGAATCTGCTCGATGGTCATCGCGAAGAATTCTTCGCGCGAGTAGCCATACGCACTGATCGCGGCGTCGTTGACCGCGAGAAACTCGGAAGAATCCTCGTCGAACACCCACATCGGCAGCGGATGACGGTCGAACAGGAGCTCGAAATTCGCCGTTTGGTCCGGCAGCGCGAGAGTCGTGGGCATTTGCGACATTGCGAAAAGCAGATCGTGGGCCGGGGATGACGAATGACGAATGACGAATGACGAATGGCGTGGAGCGCGGAGCGTGAAGCGTGGAGCGGCTCTCCGAGCCGGAGGCTCGCCGGAAATTAGCCGGTGGTGAAACCACCGGATTTGGTCAAGGAGGTCGCCTGCGTCCCGGCAGGGACGCCGGAGTCTTCACTCACTGCGACGGGGGATCGCGCCTGCGACCGTCTTGTCCTGGGCCAAGGCAGAACGCATTTGCGGACCTGTATGGACGAGGCGTGATGGCGGAATAGCTCCGGCGTCCCTCCGGGACGCAAGGCATGTGGGTGCCGGGGTCCGGTGGTTTCACCACCGGCTAATGTCCGGCAAGCCTCCGGCTTGAGGAACCCGGCACACCCGCATCTCCCATCTCCCATCTCCCATCTCCCATCTCCCATCTCCCATTCGTCCTCACCCCAAATCTCACCCCCGACCACCCCATCCACGATTTCCCTTTCCCCTCCCCCACGCGGTCCCTAGCCTTACTCCCCTTTTCTTTCCTATGACCTCCGACATTCAGAAGACGGTCGAAACCGGCAAACTCACACCCGCACAAGGCAAAGCGCTCACCGGCCTCACGCCTGGCACCTACGTGCTCCACAAAAGCTGGGGCTTCGGACAGGTGGACGCAGTCGATTTCCTAGTCAACCAGATCACCATCCACTTCAAGGCGAAGCGTGGCCACGTGATGCAGCTCCAGTATGCCGCCGACTCGCTCCAGCCGATCGCGCCGGAGCATATCCTCGCGCAGAAAGCCGCCGATCTCGCCGGCACCCGCAGCCGCGCCCGGGAAAACCCGCTCGCCATCATGCAGAACGTGCTCAGCTCGTATGGCGGGCGCGCCACACAGGACCAGATTCAAAACGTGCTCGTGCCGGATGTCTTTTCCGAGCCGGAGTTCAAGAAGTGGTGGGAAAGCGCCAAAAAGCTGATGAAAAAAGATGGGCACTTCGCGCTTCCCACGAAGAAAAGCGAGCCCGTGACCCTGCGCGAAGTGCGCGTCGAGCGGTCGGACGAGCACCTTGTCGCCTTCGCCGAAGCGCGGCAGCTCAAAGACCAGATCAGCGCCTTGGAGCGGATCGTGAAAGATCTTGAAGAGTTCACCGACGCAGCCACCCAACTCGGCCCAGTCATCTACGCAGCCGAGGAAGCGGCCCGGAAGAACGCGCGCCTCAACACCAACCAGGCGCTGCAGCTTATCCTCGCCTGCGACGAGATCGTGGAGCGGACGCCGGGTGCGGCGCGCGGGCAAAATGCGGCGACCGTCGCCACGATCATGCGCGACCGTGAGCGCGACCTCACTTCGCTGCTCGATGAAGTGCCCGCCGCCAAGATCAAGCGCGTGCTTGCCGCGCTACCCGAAGCGTTCCCCGAAGGCTGGGAAGCCAAGGCGCTTTCCGTGGTCACCCGCGGCAGCGCCCGCGTGGTCGGCGAAGCGGCGCGGCTCCTCCAGGAACACGGCAAAACGGAAGCGCTGCGCGCCGCGATCGATCGCGCCATTCGCGATCACTCCATCTCCGCGCCGGCGCTCACCTGGCTTTGCGAAAGGAAAGAGCGCAAGGGCGAGTTCCGCGCGCTCATCCATCCGCGCGTGCTTTCCGCGATCATCGGCGCGCTCGAGCGTGATCAGTTCATGGAGTCGCGCGACCGCAAGCTGCACGACCTCCTGCTGAACGACAAAGAGCTGCTGCCCGATCTCGTCGCGGAAGCCGAGCCCGAGGAGCTGCGCGAAGCGATCCGCCGCCTGTTGGTGACGACGATCTTTGAAGAGCTGAACAAACGTTCGCTGCTCGGCCGCATCGTGCGACTGCATCCCGAGCTGGAAGGGATGATCACCGGCGGCGGATCCGACGATAAACAGGAAGCGCTCGTGGTTTCCTGGGAAAGCCTGGAGCGGCGCAAGACCGAATACGACGATCTCGTGAACAAGGAAATCCCGCAAAACGTGCGTGAGATTTCCACCGCTCGCGAACACGGCGACCTGCGCGAGAACTTCGAGTTCAAGGCCGCCAAGGAAATGCAGAGCGTGCTGCAAAGCCGCAAGGCCAAGATGGAGCAGGAGCTCGGCCTCGCGCGCGGCACGGATTTCATGAACGTCGAGACTTCACAGGTTTCAATGGGGACGACCGTCACCGTGCGCGAAATCACGGGTGGCCAGACCGATCACTTCCACATTCTCGGAGCGTGGGACACGGATCCAGAGCACAACATCATCTCCTATAAAGCCGCCATCGCGCAGGCGCTGCTGAACCACAAAGTAGGCGACAAAATCCACCTGCCAGCCGAGCAAGGCGATCAGATCGTGGAGATCGTCAGCATCGAGCAGTGGAAAAAGGCGGAGGCTTAGGAAACGAGCCTCGGAGGGAACGACATGGAATTTCCTCGGCTTTTTTCCCTGCTTCCATCCGCGTTTCTGCCGCGTTCATCCGCGGCTAAACTCTTCTGCCTTTTTCTCACCGTCTTTCCGCTTGCGGCTCCTGCGGCCGAACCTTTCCTCCAACCACACGACGTCATTGCCCTCGTCGGTGGCGAGGACATGGTGGCGGCGAGCGAATACGGCTATCTGGAGCTGCTGCTCACCCGCGCACTGCCGGACTATGGGCTGAAGTTCCGCTCCCTAGCGTGGGAGGGCGACACCGTTTTCGAGCAGCGGCGCGACCTGAACTATCCCACGCTGGAGCAGCAGCTCGACCAGAGCGGCGCAACCGTGGTCCTTGCGCAGTTCGGGCAAATGGAAAGTCTCGCTGAGGAAGAAAAGTTGTCGGAGTTCACCGCGGCTTATGAGAAGCTCATCGGGCGGCTGAGACGGGGTGGGAAGCGACGAGTGTTGCTCGTTGTGCCGCCTTCCGGTGGTGCCGCTGCTTCACTGGCGAATTTCGATATCGGAACGCACCTCCCGTCGCCACGCGAAGACCATCCCATTTTTGGCTTCATCGACGAAGTCGGCGAGCTAGCGCAGCGACTTGACCTCAAAGTGGTAAAGCTGAGCGATGCTCCGCTGCATGGTGAAACCTATCGCGACGGCTACCACCTGACTTCTGCTGGACAGATAGATGCCGCAATGTTGGTCGGAAATACACTGGCCCCGCGTCTCGGCGGGTTTG
>CAXSDZ010000341.1:0-4004 GCA_964235505.1 uncultured Chthoniobacteraceae bacterium | reverse complement strand
CTGCACTGGCTCTACTCGTGTCACGTGAACACCGAGCTCCCGCTCGACGAGTTGCTGCACCGCGACACGCCGCAGTTCCTCGAGTACCAGGACCAGATTTCCTCGCTCTTCGCGGATTACACGCGGCGCGACCTGCTGCCGGCGGAGAAGTTCGCCAGCTTCGAGGCCCCTCCCAAGACGATCCCGGACTCGATCGGCCACCACGCGGAGTGGATCACGGCTTGCAAGACTGGCTCTCCGACGACGTGCAACTTCGACTACGCGAGCGCGCTCACCGAGACGGTGCTGCTGGGAAATGTCGCCTACCGCGCGGGGCAGCGCATCGAGTGGGACGCGGCGAATCTGCGGATCACGAATGCGCCGGACGCCGCGCGCTTTCTGCGCCGCGAACCACGCGCAGGCTGGTCGCTCTGAGCACCTGTCGGAAGGGCTCAGCGTCTTCTCCTCTTCGTCTGCTTCCTCATCTTCATCTCTTTCTCACGTTGCAGAAGGATGAGGATGAAGATGCAGAAATGGACAAAGAGTGGTTCTCGGAAGCGCCTTGAGCGACCAAACGAAGCGATGCCACGCTCCGCCGCCGCCCCGAGCTGGCGCTCATCGCTGGTCACGCGGCTCGCGCTGCTGTGCGCGGTGCTGCTCGCCGCAGTGGTGGGGCTGTCAGGCTTTCTCATCTATCGCGGCAGCCGCGAGCATCTCATCCAGATCCGCCGTGAAGCGCTGCGCCACGATGCCGAGCGCGCGGCGCAAACGCTCCGGGCTGCGGCGGCGGCGGCGGTGCATGATCTGCGTTTTCTTTCCCGCGCGCCGACCATCCGCGAAACCGTGCGGCAGCAGCGGAAGCCGGAGGAAGAGCGCTGGCGCACGCTCGCCGAGGGCGAACTGCGGGCGCTGCTGGAAGGACGCCCGTCCTACGCGCAGGTGCGGCTGGCCGGGGGGACGGCGGGAGAGAGCGAGCTGATTTGCTGGTTCAATCGCGGCGGCTTCCTGCTGAAAGCAGCACGAGAGCGAATCCCACTGCCCGCGGAAATCGAAGACGCGCGCGCGGCGAGTGCGCTGCCGCCAGATGAACCGTATTTCGCACCACTGCATGCGGACCAGATGGAAGGCAGCGCTGCACCGACCGCGGTGATTTTCCGCACGGCGACCCGGATCACCGCCGATCACGAGAGCGTCTCCGCGCTGCTCGCCCTCGACCTCGATCTCTCGCAGCACTTTGTGGAAGTCGCGATGGAGGCCAGTCCCGGCGCGCGGTTTGAGATTACCTATGCGGAAAGCGGCGGTCTGCTTTTCGCCTCCGAGGCGGCAGGCTCCGCGACCGATGATCTCCGCTCCGCGCGCCCACCGGGAGGCGGACTGGCTGCCAGCGGCGCGAGTAGCGATCTGCAATCCGAGCTTCGCTTTGAGCTCCTGCCGGGCGCCGGGCAGGAACTGCTGCTCCGCGCTACGCTCCCGGCGACGGATGCCTTCGCTGGCCTTGAAGCGATCCGTGCGCGCGTCCTCAGCGGCACCGCGCTGGCCGTTGCGCTCGCATTCGCACTCGTTGTGCTGGTGGCGAGCGTGCCGGCCCGCCGGCTGCGGCGGGTGGCGGAGGCGGTGTCGCGTTACGAAGCCGGGGAGCCGCTGCAGGCGCTCCCGCGAGCAGGGCGCGATGAGGTCGGAGTGCTCGTGCAAAGCTTCCGCCAGATGGCCGACAAGGTCCGCTCGCAGGTCGCTGCTTTGGAAACCGCGCGCGAGGCGGCAGAGGCGGCGACGCGCGAAAAGGAGGAGTTTCTCGCGATCATCTCCCACGAAATCCGCACGCCGCTGAACTCTGTGTTCGGACTGCTCCGCGTGCTGGAGCGCAGCCGCCCGGCGCCGCACCAGGCACCCGTGCTGGCGTCGCTCCGCGCGGCGGCGAAACACCTGCTCTCGCTGCTGAACGACGCGCTGGACTTCGCGAAGTTCAGCGCTGGGAAGCTCGACTTCGAGCAGGCGGATTTCGCGCTCGGCGAGCTGCTCGGGGAGCTCGCGATCACGCACCGGCCGCTCGCCATGCAGAAGGGGATCGCCTTTGAACTCGACCTCGCACCCGCCCTGCCCGCGGTGGTGAATGGCGACTCTGTCCGGCTAGCGCAGATCCTGAACAACCTCGTGAGCAACGCGTTGAAGTTCACGGAGGCGGGCTATGTGCGAGTGCGCGTGCGACCGGAGGAAAGCCCGGGGAGCGGGCAGGTGCGCATCCGCTTTGAGGTCGAGGACACCGGCAGCGGCATCGCGCCCGAGGATTGCGAACGCGTTTTCGCACCCTTCATGCGCGCGCGCGGCGCGCAGGTCCGCCGGATTGAGGGCACGGGCCTCGGGCTCCATATCGTGCGGACGCTGGCGCAAATGCAGGGCGGCGAAGTTTCGCTCACCAGCACCCTGGGCGAAGGCTCGCGTTTCGCGGTGCTGTTGCCGTTTCGGACCGCCGCCGCGGCAGCGGTGGACGCCGGTGGGGCACCTGCGCCAGCGCTGCGCGGCTGGCGCGTGCTGTATGCGGAGGACATCGCGTCCAACCGCGAAGTGATGGCCGCGATTCTGGAGGAGACCGGCGCGGCGCTCGTGTCGGCGGAGACTGGTGCGGATGCGCTGGGCGCGGCTGCTGCGCAGGCTTTCACGATCGCACTCGTCGATCTGCAACTGCAGGATATGACTGGGATCGAGCTGGCGAGACGTCTCCGGGAGCAGCACCCGGAGCTCCCGATTCTGGCGGTCACTGCGCAATGCTCAGTGAAGGCAGCGGAGGAATGTCGCGCGGTAGGAATCGCGGCGGTCGTGACGAAGCCCGTGGACCCGGCGAAGCTCCTGCAAGCCATGCTCCGCGCTGGTGCGCCTGCCAGATCACCGGATAGCTCGGCGACCGCGCTTGACGATATCTTCCGCAGCGATCCGGTGCGGCACCGGCGCGTGCTGCTGGCCATCGCGCAAGAAATGCGAGAGGCGCGCGACACGCTGCGCAGCGCGTTTTCCACAGGCGATGTCGAAGCGATGCGCGCCACGCGCCACAAGCTCCACAGCGCGATCGAGCAGCTCGGACTGGGCGAACTGCGCGCGGCGCTGGACTCTGCCATCACCGGGAACACCGATGCGAACGGCCTGTGCCTCGCCCTTCTCGAAGCCGCCGCGGGCTCGCTGGACACCCGGGCGGAGGCGCTTACTTGATCACCTTCAACTGCTTCAACAGCTCTTCGCGATACGTCTGGCTGATCGGCAGTTTGTGCGTTCCCGCATAGACGAATCCTTCCTCGATCCGGGTGATGCGGTTCTTGTTCACGATGTATGAACGGTGGATTCGCACGAAGTCCGGCGGCAACAAGCCCTCAATCTTTTTCATGCTGACGAGGGCGAGCAGGTTCTTTTCCTCGGTCACGAAGTCCACGTAGTTGGCCTCGGCTTTCAAGAACAAGAGCCGGCGCAAATCGACGCGCAGCAGGCGGCCCCCGTCCTTCACGAAAATCTCGTGCGGCGTTTTCTCCGACGCTGCCTGCGCCGCTTCCGAGTCGCGCACTGCGAGCCGCTCACGCGCTTTTTGCACCGCCTGGTAGAAGCGCGGAAAGGTGAGCGGCTTCACCAGGTAGTCCGTCACATTGAACTCGTAGGAGCGCGCGGCGAACTCCGTGCTCGCGCTGATGACGATGACGGGCAGATCGCGGGAAAGGGCGCGCAGCAGTGACTCGCCATCCAGCCCGGGCATCTGAAGATCGAGAAAGGCGACGTCGATCTCGGTGGAGGATAGCAGGTTCAGCGCGGTGAGGCCGTCGCCGGCCTGGAGGCAGGACTCCACCCCTTCGATCTGCGACAGAAACTGGTCCACCGTTTCGCACACGAGCGGGTCATCATCAGCGACGAGGAATTTCATGGGGTGGGAGGGGCGCGGTGCATTCCTCCCTGCGCGAAGGGCGCCAGTCGAGCGGAACTTGATCGTTGTTCGCCAGACCCTGCCAAGCGCGCGGCGGACACCGCGCTTCCCCAGCCCACCCGAGGAA
>CAXSDZ010000340.1:0-4028 GCA_964235505.1 uncultured Chthoniobacteraceae bacterium | reverse complement strand
CAAAAACTCCTGCTGCCCGCCGCGCACTTCCCAGATCCCCTCATCCGGGCGCTGCCAGTTTTTGCAGACCCAGTTGATCAGCCGGACAAGATTGTGCCACAAGTCATGGGAGATTGGCTTGCCCCACTTATCATAAAGATAGACGGAATCCATCAGCTCGCCGTGGATGTCGAGTTGCAGTTGCGAATACGCCGCGTTGCCGATCCGCACCGGCCGCGAACCGCGGTAGCCGCGGAAATGCTCGAGCACTTCCTCGGGCAGCTCGTGCCGCCCATCGATCCCATACATGATCTGCAGCGAGCCGTCAGGATTCAGCTCCTCGCACCGCGCTTCGATCCAGCCATTGAACGCCGCGGCTTCTTCCGTGTAGCCGAGCCGCATCAGCGCATAGATCGTGAAGGACGCATCGCGAATCCATGTGTAGCGATAGTCCCAATTGCGTGCGCCGCCGATCACTTCTGGCAGGCCGAAAGTAGGCGATGCGACCAGCGAACCGCACGGCGCGCAGACGAGAAGCTTCAGCGTCAGAGCCGACCGGTGGACCATCTCGCGCCACCTGCCGCCATAGGTGCAGCGGCTCAGCCAGTCACGCCAGAAGTTGAGAGTCTGTTTGAAAGAATCGCGGACATATTCCTCGGTGTTGCAGTGCAAGTTTGCGCGCGCATCCTCCAGAACAAAGGAAGCGCTCTCGTCCGCGCGCAAGGTGAAGCTCGCAATTGCCGCGCCGTTTTCGATCTCGAGCGGCACGGAGGAGCGCAGACGCAGCGCGAGTTGGTCGGGACCATGGGAAATAAACAGCACGTCGTTGCCATTGCGCTCGCACGAATGCGTGGCGCGCGCGTAGTCGAAGCGCGGCTTGCACTCCATCCGAAAGCTCAGCTCGCCGCGCACCGTTTTCACTCGGCGCACGAGATTGTGCGCCGCTCCCATCGCTTCCACCGGCATGAAGTCGGAGATTTCCGCAACCCCGTCTGCTTTCAGGAAACGCGTCAGCAAGATGTTCGAGTCGGGCAGGTAAAGCTGCTTCAGCGCCGCCTCGGCAAGCACGGGCGCGATGCTGAAGTGGCCGCCGTTTTCCGCATCCAGCAACGACGCAAAGATCGTCGGGGAGTCGAACCGCGGAAAGCACAGGAAATCGATCGTCCCATCTAGGGCTACCAAGGCAACGGTGTTTAGATCGCCGATGATGGCGTGCTCGCCGATCGGCACTTCGCCACTCCGCTGCGCACCCGAGTCGCCCTCAGTCGTCTTATTCAAGGCTCGCGATCTCCGAACGGTATCGGGTCATGCGGGAGCGGCGGCGATGCTTGCACCGGCAAGCGCGCTTCCACCATTCCATCGGAGGTATGCACTACAATCTCCTCTGCTTGCACATCTGCTGCCAGGTCCCGCGCGGCTTCGATCGCCTCCTGCTTTGTCTCAGCTTGCGCCAGCGTGCCGGCATTGCTTTCTACTTCCCAGTTCTCGCCGGTGGCGCTGACGTGAACCGCTTTTAGATCGTCGCTCATAAGTTGTCTGAAAGAAGAACGTTCCGCTTCCCTGCGCCGCTCGTGTTCGAGGGAGAAAAGAACCGGCTGCACCTGAGGACACTCTCTGAATGCTTAGGCGCTACATTGCCGCAGCCCAATCTTACTTGCCTGCCGCGACCTTCAGGTCCGTCTGGATTGTGCTTTCCCGGAGCGCCCGTCCCTATGCCGCTGCCCGAGTCCCGGGGAACCAGACGTAAAGCATAAGATAAACGATGACTCCGGTAAAAGAAACGTAGAGCCAGATCGGCCACGTCCAGCGGGCAAGACGGCGGTGGCGATCCCAGCGGGCGCGTAGAGCCGGGATCACGGTCAAACACACGAGCGGCACCGTCGCAACTGCAAGGATGCTATGGGTGATCAGGATCGCGAGATATACCGCACGCGGCCAGCCTGGGTGCGTGAAGCGCGTAATGCCAGTGACGGTGAAGTGATAGGTGAGATAGCACGCCAGGAATAGCGTGGAAGTAACCAGCGCGGTTGCCATCGCAACGATATGCAATCGCTTGCGGTCGGCCTT
Source organism: uncultured Chthoniobacteraceae bacterium (assembly GCA_964235505.1). Classification (GTDB taxonomy): domain Bacteria; phylum Verrucomicrobiota; class Verrucomicrobiia; order Chthoniobacterales; family Chthoniobacteraceae; genus CAXSDZ01. The sequence goes on along the minus strand of CAXSDZ010000340.1, from coordinate 1,982 downwards.
GATCGACGCGAGACCAATGACGATGAACAGCGTGCTCAGCGCATTGAGACTGGCATTGATCGGCGGCAAATCCTGAACAGTCATTTGGAGGAGGAGAGCGAAAAAGCTACGCGTAACCGCGTGAGCATTACTCGCGGCATCAGCATCTACTTCGCGAGGAGAGTGCGGATATCGCGCAGGAGCTGCTCAACGCTGCTTTCGTTCGTCCCTTCATAAAAGCCGCGCATGATGCCCTCACGATCCACCAACGCGAGCTTCGTGCTGTGCGTAATCGGTTCGGGGCTGCCAGCGTCCACAGGGTCGGCGACGACCGTTAGTTTAAAGCCTTTGTTTGCGAGGTCGAAAATCTTCGCCTTTTCACCGGTGAGAAACAGCCAGCGCTCCGAAGCGCCGAACTTCTGCGCGTATAGCTTCAATACTTCGGGCGTGTCCTTTTCCGGGTCGGTCGAGATGGAGACAAGTCGAACGTCTGTCTCGCCGCCCAGGCGCTGCTGCAGCGTGCTAAGTCGGCTAGTAAGCATCGGGCACGGACCTGGACAAGTTGTATAGAAGAAATCGGCGACCCACACTTTGCCTTTGAGATCAGCAAGTGTAATCGCTTCTCCACTCCGTTCGGTGAGTGAGAACTCAGGCAGCACCCAGAGCGGCTGCAACCGCTCAGACGCTACTTCGCGGGGGTGCGAAAGCATCACAATCGGGCTGTCCGCCGCTCGCCGCAGGAATGCCGCAGCGCTGACAATCAGCACGGCAAGGCCGAGGACGACAAATGCGATCCGCATGCTCACGCGCGGGTGAAAACCATCAACCCGAGCAGCAGCGGGAGATATAGGATCGACGCGAAAAACAAGCGGCGAGCCGTAGGCCGATCGCGTTGCAGGAGGAAGGCGCCCGCGCAGCCGAGCAGCGCTACATCCAGCACAAGTGCTCCGGCGAGATAGATGCCGCTATTCAGGCCAGCGGTGAATGGCACAAGCGTGGTCGCGCCGAGTCCAAGTGTGAACAGCATGCTCTCTATTGCAGTCGCTTCACCGCTGCGATCGTCGCGCTTGAGCATTACAAATCCCGCCTGAGCATACTCGTCGCGATACATCCATGCGATCGCGAGGAAGTGCGGCATCTGCCAAGTAAAGAGAACCCCAAACAGGACCCACGCGCCGACTCCAAGCTCAGGCCGCACAGCCGTCCAGCCAATCACTGGCGGGATTGCTCCGGCTACCGCGCCTGCAATGGTGCAAAGCGAGGTTTTCCGCTTGAGCGGTGTATAAACGAACAGGTAAATACCGACAGTTGCCGCGGCCAGGGCGGCGCTCAGCGCATTGGTGGTAAGTGCGAGAAAGCCAACCCCGCTCGCCGCAAGTGCAACACCGATCGCAAGAGCCGTGCTGGGCTTCATCCGACCGGAAGGCAATGGACGATACCGCGTCCGCTCCATCAGCCGGTCCACGTTCGACTCGACCCATTGGTTCAGCACCGCCGCCCCCGCCGCGGAGAGTGCGGTGCCAAACACGGTGTTCAATAGTTTCACCCAGTCCAGCACCGCCCCAGCTGCCATGCAAAACCCGACTAAGGTGGTGATAACCACGAGGAAGCTCAGGCGCGCCTTCGTGAGCACAAGGAGATCGCTCATGATCCCCTGCTCCGGCTCCTCGCGTGGCAGTTCGACAGGGAGGAGAAGCTCTGAAGAAGTGGGGCGGTTCACGCGGGCAGACGAGTAAAAGTGGAAGCGTCACACTCAGCCGCATTCTTCATGTTGAAAGATGTGGAAGCAGATAACCGAAGCGCTAACAGCACTGCGGTGGCAAGCACCGCCGCTCCATTGACCACGTGCATGGTAGTTAGCAGCGGAGGTTTAGTGTGCCAGATCACAAGAACGCCCAAGGTAAGCTGGAATGCGACCAGTGCAAGCAGTGCAACAGCCGGGCGCGCCAAGCGGGGAACGCTGCCAGCGGAACGCAAAACTGCCACCGCGAGCGAAATGATGG
>CAXSDZ010000339.1:2280-4033 GCA_964235505.1 uncultured Chthoniobacteraceae bacterium | reverse complement strand
AGCGTCGCACCGCCCGGGCTACTTCTACGCGCTCGCCGATGCGCTGCCCGAGGCTCCGCTCGGCACGCTCCCGTCGGTGCGCTGGGAAAAGCAAACTGTGCTCTGCCTCGGGCCCTGCACCAATGCGGTGGAGGTGAAATGAAGACCGGAAAGTTTGGCTTCACCGCAGAGGGCGCGGAGGGCGCAGAGGAGGAATTAATGGAGAGCAGGCCCTCATGGAACATGGTGGCCGGAGTTCCCTGACATGAACGACAACGAGATCACGCAACAAATCATCGGTGCGGCGATCGAGGTGCATCGCGAGCACGGGCCAGGTTTGGTGGAGAAGATCTACGAAGAGTCTCTCTGCCACGAACTGCATCTGCGACGCCTGCAGTTCAAACGGCAGCAGGCGGTGCCGATCACTTACAAAGGAGTAAAACTCTCCGTGCCGCTCTGGCTGGATCTCGTTGTGGAGGATCGGGTCATCGTGGATCTCAAGGCAAAGGTCGATGTGACCACTTTCGATAAAGCCCAGCTCCGCACCTACCTCCGCCTGAGTGATCTTCGGCTCGGCTTGCTCATCAACTTCCACGTAGAGCGCCTTATCGACGGCGTAGTTCGGGTCGTCAACCGCTTTGCAGATTCACCCGATCCTGAGCCGCCCCCAGACTTCCATGCGTAGGTGTTTTATTGCCGAGCGCTTCTTCCCAGCGAGTGCAACGCAACTGCCCCATCCTCTTACCGTCTCTTCTCTGCGCTCCTCTGCGTCCTCCGCGCCCTCTGCGGTAGAGCAAGCCTGTCGAGCTTTCCTGAACTTCTGCTAACACCGATGCACCACCCCATCATCCAAGTCTGCGACCTCGCGAAGTCCTTCGAGGGCATGCAGGCTGTGCGCGGCGTGTCGTTCGACGTTGCGCCGGGCCAGGTCGTCGGCTTCATCGGCGCAAATGGCGCGGGCAAGACGACTACGATGCGCATGATGGCCACGCTGGAGCTGCCGGACTCCGGCACCATCCGCGTCGGTGGCCACGATGTGGTGGAGGACCCGCGCGCGGTGCGGCGGCTCATCGGCTGGATGCCCGACAGCTACGGCGCCTACGCGCATGTTTCCGTTTCCGACTACCTGGATTTCTACGCGCGCGCCTGCGGCTTTCGCAGCGCCGAGCGCGAGCGCCGCCTGCAGGAAGTGATGGAGTTCGCCGACCTCACGCCGCTCGCCGAGCGCCCGATGAACGGCCTTTCCAAAGGGATGGCGCAGCGGCTTTGCTTCGGCCGCGCCCTGCTGCAGGAGCCGCAGATTCTCATTCTCGACGAGCCCGCCGCCGGCCTCGATCCGAAGGCGCGGATAGAGTTCAAAAACCTCGTCCACATCCTCGCCGGGCGCGGGACGACGATCTTCATCTCCTCGCACATCTTGTCCGAGCTCGGCGAAATGTGCGACGTGCTGCTCTTCATCGATGCCGGGCGCATCGTGCATCACGGCACGGCGGAATCGCTCAAGCAGCGCGACGGCAGCGCTGCGAGCATGGTCGATATCGAAGTGGATGGCGCGCTGGAGCCGCTCGTGCAATGGCTGGCGATGAACCCCGGCTGGCGGCTCGTGTCGCAGAGCAAAGGCGGCGTCCGCGCGGAGTTCGAGGTGGGTGAGCGCGACCTGCTCGCCGCGCAGCTCCGCCGCATGGTGCTGGACGGCATTGCGGTGCTCGACTTCCACCGGCAGGAGCGCCGGCTGGAGGAGGTCTTCGTCGACGCCCTCCGCGACGCCCGGCCC
>CAXSDZ010000339.1:0-2270 GCA_964235505.1 uncultured Chthoniobacteraceae bacterium | reverse complement strand
CTCCGGTGCGCGCCTGCAGCCACCGCCGCTGCCGCAGTGAAGAAATCCGAATGTCGAATCCCGAAATCCGAGACAAATCCGAAATGACAGAAACCTGGAAAGTGGAGGAAACGGGGAGGCCACATTACGACCTGGAAGAGCGCACGTTTGAGTTCGCGCGAGATGTCCGGCGGTTCATCAAGCTGCTGGAGCGGACGCTCGCAAATGTCGAAGATGCGCGGCAACTGATTCGGTCCTCCGGGTCCGTCGGAGCGAACTACATCGAGGCGAACGAGTCGCTCGGAAAGAAGGACTTTCTGATGCGCATCAAGATCAGCCGCAAGGAGGCGAAGGAGAGCCAGTATTGGCTGCGCTTGCTCGACGCTGAGGGGCGTGAGCAGGCGAGGATTGAGCAGGCGCGACTCCTCGGAGAAGCTCAGGAACTGATGAATATCTTCGGCTCCATTTACCGGAAGAGTGAGTGATGCGGGCCGCCTTGTTTCTCCCTTTCCAAAATTTCTGACCTTTCGGATTTGTTTCGGATTTCGACATTCGGATTTCGGATTTCCTCCCCATGACAATGACTCGCGACTTCCCGGACTGGATCGGACCCATGCTCGTCAAAGAGCTGCGCCAGGGGCTGAAAGGTCGAGGTTTTGAGTGGAGCTTCATCGTGCTGCAGGTCGTGCTGCTCATCGTGATGGCCTACCACGCGGTGCTCTACGCACGGCATCGGCAGGACTTCGACGCGAGCGGCTTGAACGCGATCTTCTGGGTCATGCTCTACGCGCAACTGCTCGCCGTCACGCCGCTGCGCGCGCTCGGCGCGCTCGCAAATGAGCGCAAGGCAAACACGCTCGAGCTGATCTTCATGACCGGGATCAGCTCGTGGCGGATCGCCTTCGGCAAGTGGCTCTCGATGTTCTCGCAGGGCCTGCTCTTCCTGCTCGCCGTGCTGCCTTATGCCATCCTGCGCTACTTTTTCGGCGGGGTGAATCTCACCGATGACTTCGCCACCTTGGCGCTGCTGGTGATGGGTTGCGCGGTGCTCACGGCCATCGCCGTCGCGGTTTCTGGCACTCCCGCTTTTCTCCGCATCATTGTGATGTGCGTGGCCGGGCTGGCGTCTTTCTGGATGGTGTCCATCGGGGCGATGTTTCTGGTGATGGGGAGAATGGGTGGATCCGGCGTTGTCAGTTCCGTCAGCTTTTCGGGAGCGGCGGGCACGCCGTGGCTGGCCGCTTTTTTCAATTGCGCGCTGCTCTGCCTCGCCGCGCTGGAAGTGGCCGCAATGTCGATCGCCCCCCCGGCGGAAAATCATGCCGCGCGCCAGCGTCTCATCGCGCTGGCAGCCTCCCTGCCGATTCCTGTGTTGATGTTTCTGAAGGTGGACGAGGGCTTCATCCTCGCGCAGGGAACCGTCTTCGTCGTGCTCGCCTTCCTCACCGCGTGGCACAATCTCTCGGTCTCGCCCGAGCCGCTCCGGCCCCATGTTGAACCTTTCGCCCAGCGCGGCGCGGCGGGATTTCTGGTGGGTGCGTTTCTTCAGCCGGGCTGGCCCAGCGCCACTCTCTTTCTCGCGCTGGTGGAGGGATTGATCGTGGGGGTGGTCACGTGGGCGCGGCCCGGCGTGCCGAAGCATGCGGAGGTTCTCATGGTCATGCTGATGATCGGCGCCTCGCTGCTGACCCCGCCGCTGCTCTGGGCCATCGCGCGGCGTCGCGGCGCGCGCTGGCCACTCATCGGCCAGACGATCTTCCTCGCGCTGTGCGGCGCGGCCGCGGCATTTCTCGAAGGGCTGAAACCGAACGGCTCGCCCGGCCTCGGCCACAACCCGCTCTTCGGGCTGCTGCCGCCGCTGGGTTTGTGGGTGCTTGGCGATTACCAGGGCGAAGGCTGGGCGCAAATGTGGACGACGGTGGGCGCTTGCGCACTTGCCGTGTGCTCAGTGGCACTGCTGCTTCTCGCAATTCCTTATTGGAAACGGCTCGCGGAAATTCACCGCGAAATCCGCCGCGCCAGGCCTGAGCGCATCGCGCAGCCCGCGAGCGCGACATGACTGCGCCCGCTCTCGATCTGGAAGAGCTGCACGGCCGCGCCCGCCATGTCGCGGGGCTGCTGCGGCTGCCATTCCGCCGCCGCGCGTGGCAGGGTGTGCAGGGAAACTGGCAGGGCACCGGCACCGGCGCATCGCTCGACTTTCAAGATCACCGTCCGTATTCGCCCGGCGACGATCCGCGCTACATCAACTGGCAGGCCTACGCCCGCTCCGGCTCCTACACGATGAAGCT
>CAXSDZ010000338.1:3355-4053 GCA_964235505.1 uncultured Chthoniobacteraceae bacterium | reverse complement strand
GTGCTGCGCGCGTTCATCTGGATGCGGGCGGGCTCGCGGCGCTGGCTGGGCTTTCCCCAGCGCGGGTTGAGGAGCGCGTGGCGGGTCTGCGGGCGGCAGGATTCGATATCGAGCGGCGGCCCGGCTTTGGTTACCGGTTGCTCGGCGCGCCGGACCGTCTGATCGCGGATGCTCTGTGGTCGCGACTGCCCGCTGCCCACGCCGATCCGCAGGTCGCGGAGTGCGTGCGCGAGATCCTCGTGTTTGAAGAGACGGCTTCCACCAACGATCTAGCGGAACAGCTCGGCAGGCAAGGCGTCGCGGGCGGGGTCGCGATTTTCGCGGAGCGGCAGACCGCCGGGCGCGGGCGCTTTGGCCGGCGCTGGGAATCGGCGGCGCACCGCGGACTTTGGTTTTCCCTGCTGCTGCGGCCGGCGCTGCCGCTCGCGCACTGGGCGCGGCTCACCACCTGCGCGGGTGTCGCAGTCGCCGCCGCGCTTGAAGAAACCGCCTCCTGCCGCACCGCCATCAAGTGGCCAAATGACGTGCTCGTCGCTGGCAAAAAGGTCGCTGGCATTTTGATCGAAGCCGGCACCGATACGGCGGGGCAACCCTTTGCGGTGCTCGGCATCGGCATCAATGCAAACCACACACCGGAGGATTTTCCCCCGGAGCTGGCGGAAAAGGCGACCTCTCTCCGCCTGGCGACGGGGCGGGAG
>CAXSDZ010000338.1:0-3345 GCA_964235505.1 uncultured Chthoniobacteraceae bacterium | reverse complement strand
CCGTGCAGCGCTCGCCGCGGCGGTGCTGCGCGAGCTGGCCACCCGCCTGCCGCTGCTGGAGCACGGGTTCGATCGCCTGCTGTCGGAAGCGGCGGAGCGGAGTGCGCTGCTCGGCCGCTGGATCCAGGTGCAGACGGGAAGTGGCGCGCAAGAAGGAGTGGCGGAGTCGCTCGATGCCGACGGGCATCTGCTGCTGCGCACTGCGGATGGCGCGCTCCAGATCCTCGCAGCGGGCGAGGTGACGCTGCAAAGCGACCCGGCCGCTGCGTTCCGATGAGTGCGCCTGCTCGCGAGCATCTTTCCCTGCGCTCCTTGGAGACGGCGCTGCACACGCTGCATCTTCCCGGCGCGGCGGCGATAGCATCCTTCGGGTGGGCCGTGTGCGATCTGCTCGGCTGGCAGGCGGCGCCGTGGCTCGGGCTGTGGAGCGCGGGCGCGCTGCTCGTCTATAATATCGACCGCCTGCGACGTGATCCGGCCGATGGCATCAATACTCCGCAGCGCGAGCGCGCCAGCCTGCGCCTGCGATTTCCAGCTGGGCTGATCGCTGCGCTTTCCGCCGGGATGCTCGTCGCGTGGCCGGTGCTGAAGCGCGACTGGCTCACGCTTTCGCTGGTGCTGGCGGGCGGCACCGTGTGTCTCGGCTACTCGATTCCACTCTTTGGCCGCAGGCTCAAAGCGGTGCCGGTGCTGAAGTCGATCTTCGCGCCAGCCATCGTCGCAGCCGCGGTGTTCGGGCTCCCTGCGCTGCACGAAGGATGGCGCGCGCCGCCGCTCGAGGTCGCGCTGGCGGCGGCATGGGCCTGCGGCTTTTTGCAGTGGAACATGCTGCTCTGCGACCTGCGCGATTGCGAAGGCGACCGCCGCACCGGGGTCCGCAGCGTGCCGGTGCTGCTGGGGGAAAAGCGGACGCGCGGCCTGCTCATCGCGCTCGGCGGATGCACGGCGCTGCCCGCACTGCTGCTGGCGGCAGGCGGATCGCCTGAGCACCGGCGCACTTGGGCCTTCGTCGCCGCGGCTGGCGCACTCGCTAGCGCGGCGCTGCTGCGCGCAGTTCGCACCGCGCAGCCCGAGCGCTTTTACGAGCGCTGGGCCGAGGGCTATCTCTTCCTGCCCGCACTGGCCGCAGCGACCGAGCACCTTTGATCCCCGTGCTCCCTGCGAGATCTGCGCCCGCTGCAGCAGCCACGCGTTCGCAGCGGCGTTTTCAACTGCACACCGCTGGGAAAAAAAGCTCCGGCTGCATCGCTGGCGTGGGCGGAATCTTCCCCACTTCCATCCGCGGAGTCGCGGTCGCCTGCTCCGCGCAGATCACCTCCACGTCTCTTCCCCCGCCGGCCTTTTCAAGCTCCGTCCGCACTGTGCCGGTTGCGAGTTCGGGCGAGTTGCAGTCCCGCGACAGATGACCGAGCACCGCGCGGCGCAGATTGCTGCCGAGCAGTTCTGTGAGCACCCCGGCCGCCGCCGCGTTGGACAGGTGGCCGTGGCGCGACATGATCCGCTGCTTCACCGACCACGGCCGCTTTGTGTCGTTTTGCAGCAGGCGCTCGTCGTGATTCGTCTCGATGATCAGCGTATGCACCTGCCGCACGCGCTCATAGACGAGCTTCGTGGCAAAGCCGAGATCGGTCAGAAAGCCAAGCGCCGCGCCATCGCAGTGCAGCACAAAGCCGACGGGCTCCACGGCATCGTGCGGGATCGGGAAGTTCTGGATCGTGAGGTCGCCGATTTGGAAGTCGTGCCCCGTCGCGAAGATGCGCCAGTCCTTCTTCAAGCATTTCGCCGCACCCTCCGCCGCATCACGCTGGAGGATTTCCGCCGTGAGCCGGTTGCAATAAATCGGCGTGCCGAACTGCTTGCACCAGACATCGAGCCCGCGCGCGTGGTCGCTGTGTTCGTGCGTGAGCAGGATCGCATCGATCTGCGCGGGCTCGACTCCGCAGTCACGCAGCCGCAGCACCGTCTGGCGCGAACTCAAGCCGCCATCGATCAGCAGTCGGCACTTCGGCGTCTCGACCAGCGCGCAATTTCCCGCACTGCCGCTGCCGAGGAGGGTGACATGAATCATGCGTGGCTTGCGGCAGTCGTGTTTTAAGGTGGCGCGGGAGTGTGCTTCGAGACGGATCGGAGTCAATGGGCGACGCCGCGATTTGAGCGCGAAAATCGCCGCCCGCAGCATCGCCCGGCAAAGAAAAAGGGCGCTGGAAATCCAGCGCCCTTTTGTCAGCTTTGCGACTGCCTTACGGCATCGGCTTCACCATGATGTTCTTGTAGAGCACTTTGCTGCCCGGGTCGTGCCCTTGCAGCGCGAAGGTGCCCTTCGAGACGAGCCGGCCCGCGAAGCTCTTTGGCCGCACCGCATTTTCCTCCTCCGTGTAGTCTTCGATGACCTTGTCGTTCACCATCGTGACGATGTGCTTGCCCTCCACTTTGATTTGCAGCGTGAACCATTCGCCATCCTTCGCCGGTGCCTCGTAGTTGTCCTTGATGCCATACACTCCAGCGGTCCGTTTCGGGTCGGAATGGCTGTTGTTCACCTGGATTTCGTAGCCTTTCGCCGGCCAGCCGTCGGGTTGGAATTCCGTGTGGAAATAAACGCCGGAGTTGGCGTTTGGCATCGTCTTCACGTCGGCTTTGAACTCGAAGTTCTTGAACTCATGGTTTTGCACCGGGCCAACGTAAAAGAGGTGCGCGCGCTGGCCGTTCACGACGAGCTGGCCATCCTCGATTCGGAAGGTTTCCGGGCTTTCGTTGGCTTTCCAGCCGTCGAGCGATTTGCCATCAAACAATGAGATCCAGCCGTCCTTATCTCGGGCTGGGTCCGCCGCAAAGGCAGGAAGGACAAGGGTGGCGAGGAGGGAAGCGAGGAGGAGACGTTTCATCGGCGCGCACGCTAACGGAGCGTGCCGCGCGGCGGCAACTACGAAGCTCAGCTCCGTGGAAAACAGTCCGCCGCCAAACCGCGCCCGATCGCCTTCCTTCCCCGGCACGTGCGTCAGAACTCCAGCATCACCATCGGGAGCACCTTCAGCGCGAGGCCGACCACACCGGCGACGGAGATGGCGAAAACGACGCGCAGCATTCTCACTCCTAGCCGCGAGCGGCGAAAGCACATCAAGTCGCGGTAACGAGCCTCAAGCTCGATCGTTTGCCGGGCGATGATGCCCCGCAGGATTTCATTCGCGCCGTGGATGCGGCCCTCCGCTTCGGAGGCATTCCCCGCGCGCCGCTCTGCCTCCATCTGAGCACGGCGCAACCGTTGCACCTCCGCGCACCGCTCGCGCTCGCGCAGTTCCAGCCGGCTCAGTTCCGACTGCGATTCCGCGAGCGCCGCTGTCATCCGGG
>CAXSDZ010000337.1:0-4070 GCA_964235505.1 uncultured Chthoniobacteraceae bacterium | reverse complement strand
GCAGTTCGCCGCAGCGCATGGTTAGGCGACGTTCGATTTGGGACAGATGTGTGAAAAGAGGTCCGGGAGTAACGCCCAGTCTCGCGCAACGTCGTCATTTGTATTTGTAGGTGCATCGGTGGCCGTTCTCTAACCAGCTCGCTTCGCGGTTCTCGGCGTCGTAGCGGAATCCTCTCCGATGAGCCAAGCGCCATGAATACCCGAATAAAAGGGAACCAACAATCGCGAGACCGAAGGGGATGACAAGGAGCCAGAGCAGGCGTGCGGAGAAAGTGCCCGTGATGCCCCGATAGCTGAGGTAAACAGCCGTGCCACACAAGAGGAGCAAACCGACGAAGCCAAGCAAATCAGAGACGACGTGCAACGCATAACCCATCGGCGTGCATTTCTGCTTACCGATACGTTCGGCTTCGTTGTCCCACATTGGATTGATGAAGAGCATTTCACAGGAGATGTGTGGAGTCGCCTAACGACCTCAAGCTCAGCGACGCGGAATGCGTGGCGCGAGGACTGCGTAAGCAGGACGAGTGACACGCATGGAGCGTTCGCTGCAGCGCCCGGTTAGGCGTTGCGGTTGATTGGGAAAGACTCACGGTGAAGAGGAATAATCGCTCGAATGATACAAGCCGCGACCGGAATTACGATAAGCCAAAAAACGGCGTTGGCAGTGCCAGTGCTGAAGCGAAAGCTCCGAATCTCGCCTACCCCGGGGTCGCGGCTCGGCTGACCGAGTAAAACACCTGGAAGTCCGGGTGCTGCAAGAACCTCGTGAACCAATGGTGAATTGTATCGACCGCGCTCCTCCTCGGATGCAGTGATGCAAGCTGATCCATAACCGGCGAACCAAGCGATGATCGCGACTGCTGCGAGCGACAGTAGCCAGCGCCACCAAGTCGTGGCCGCGTGTGCAAAGAGAAGACCGAATGCACCCGTTAGACAAAGGAATGCCGTAACGGTGACGAGCCAAAATACCGCCGTTGGGCGCATAAGACCTATCGGCAACATAAAGGTCAGGACGAAGACGCCAAGAAGCACGGCAACGGTGCGGACAAGCGGAAAGAATGCTCGGGTATCGCTCATGGGAAGCGCTTAGCAACGCCTAACTTGTTGATATACGACTGGAAGCATTCGACCGGGATGGAAGCCGTGTAACAGCAGGGTGGGATCTGGGCCATGAAGTTTCCAAAGCTTTCACGGCTCTGTTGGTTGCGGTGCAGCTATGATTTTCGGCGCATGGAGCCGTGCTGTCTGGAGGGTTTATCGCCGTATATTTAGACTAAGACAGCCAACTGAGCCGCGCACTTCACTGCCCACGCAGGTCGTAGCAGATGAAGTGTGGGGGTTTGCCGTCCGAGCTGCGCTCGTTTTGGCAGACGAAGAGCAGACCGTGGCTCAGCGCGGGCAGGGTCCAGGTGTCGGGAGCGTTGAAGAGCTTTGCGTGCTGCATCACCGCAGCGCCTTTCGCTGAAAGGTCGAGGGAGGCGAGGTCGCCGAATTCACCGAGGCAGAGAAATGCGCCGTCCGCCGCGAGCAGGCTGCCGCGGCCATATTTGCTGCCGAGATCGTCGCGCCAGAGTTCCTTGCCGCTCGCAATATCGTAGCCCACGAGCTCCGCGAGGCGCGGGCTCTGGCCGTCGAAGCCGTAGAGGCAGCCATCCTTTGCCACCGGCGTCATGAAATACGCTCCGAACTTTGGCGCTTCCCACGCGCGCGTCGCGGAGAAGTCCGGCGCGATCTCGATCATCGCGCCGCCGGAGCCATACGACTCGGTCACGAAGACGCGGTTCGGCGGACAGAACACGGGCGAGGAAGCATTTACCGACTCCGCAATGTCCGCGCGATGTGGTGTGGCAGAGAGCACTTCGCCCGTTGCCTGATCGATGCAAAGCAGGCCGCCGGTGGGCGGGCGGCTTTCGCCACCGGCAAAGACGAGCACGCATTTCCGGCCATGAATCGTGGCCGGAACCGGCGACGCGTAGCTCGCGCCCCAGGGATGCTTTGCGCCCCAGATGAGCTTGCCATTCGCAGTGTCAAAGGCCGCGACGCTGAGGTTGCCCTTGCCGCCGAGATTGATGATGACGCGGCCATCCATGACCAACGGATTGGAGCCGTGGCCGAAGAAGTTTGGCCCCATCGCAAACTCCTTCGCGAGGTCGCGGCTCCAAAGCGCCTGCCCCGTGGCGAGGTCGAGGCAGTCGAGCAGGCCGGTGATGCCGAAGAGAAAGACGCGCCCGTCCGGCGACACGACCGGGCTGGTGCGCGGCCCTTCGCCGGAGCCGTAGCGGTCGCGATACGGAGCGGCGCGTTGGAAAATCCAGCGCCGCTTTCCCGTCTCCGCTTCGAGGCATTCCAGCGTTTCCTTGTCCTGCCAGCGGTGGAAAAGCAGCACGTGCGGCCAGACCACGATTGGCGCGGCGAAGGAGCTGCCTTTTTCCACCTCCCACACCTTCGCCGGGCCAGCCGCAGGCCACGTTTTCAGCAGCCCCGTTTCCGGCGAAGCCGCGTTGTCAGTCGGCCCGAGAAAGCGCGGCCAGTCTGAAAAAGCTGCGCCGCGGGCTGGCTGCGGTGCAGCGTGAAAGGTGAGCCGATCGAAAGCCTCCGGCTCCCGCGCCGAATTGAGGTCCGGCGTGCGCACAGCAGGCGGCGCAGAGTCAGAAAAAGCGCTCTCAACGGCACGACTGCACCCGCCGCAGAGAGCGAGCGCCAGGACCCCAGACAGCAGAGAAACGGTGGAAGACCAAGTGCGGGAACGCATGCCCACGCTTATACCTCATCCACGCGACGCGGCGCAATCGTGGCTCGGCCAAGCTGGAGATACTAAGAGCCTACCCAAGTAACCCTCTTCGTCTTCATCTTCATCTCGGTGACACAGAGAAGAAGATGAGGATGACGAAACAGACGAAGAGCAAGGCGTCAGGTAATTCGGATAGGTTCTAAGCCGCCACCGCTGCCATGGCACTCGCAGCGGCCCGCCCGTGCGGGATCGGTGCGGGGAGCTCGACGAACTCCTCGATCGCGCTGAACAGCCCGCCGTATTTCTCCTCGAACAGGTCTCCGATAAGGCAGTCGGTGAGCTGCTCGCGATGCTGCGGGTAGTTTTTTAGCATCCGGCCAAACGAGAAGTTCTTGTCGTAAAAGGCATACACGAGCCGGCGCATATTCTCGATCGCCGCGCACATTTGCTCGCCGTAGCCAGCGAAGCGCTCGCCGCTCGTGTCGTCCTCACTTAGCGCCGCATCGACCGTATCGGCGACCAGTTCGCCGCTTTTGATCGCGAGGAAGACGCCGCTGGAAAAGACGGGATCGAGAAACGCAAACGCATCGCCCGCGAGCACGAGCCCATCCGCCGCGCAATACTTCGAGCGATAGGAAAACTCGCTCGTGACCCAATACTCTCCGAACTGCTCGCCGACGCTCAGATGATCCTTGATCCAGACGTTCCGCTCGATCTCGCGCGCCATGATTTGGGCCGGGTCTTTGCTATCGGAGAATAGATAGTCTTTCTCCGCCACGACGCCGACGCTAACCACGTCGCCTCGCAGCGGGATATACCAAAACCATCCACGGTCCGCGACATAGGCGACCGTAGTGTTGCCTTCATCGATACCCGGATCACGCTTGGCGCGGCGGTAGTAAGTCCAGACTGCAATCTTATTCAGTTCCGGGTCTTTGACGCGCCAGCCTTCTCGCGCGGTGGCGACTTGCTCGCGGCCGGAAGCATCGATCGTGATCGGCGCAAACGCTGCAAATTTCTGCCCATCTTGTCCGATAGCTTCGACACCGATGACGCGCCCGCTGTCGTCCTTGATCGTGCGGCTCACGCGCGTCTGCTCGCGCACTTCTGCGCCGTTGCTGCGCGCCTTGTTCAGCAGCATGAGATCGAAGTCTGCGCGCTCTACCTGCCATGTTGTGGAGCTCGGGTGATCCTTGTGCTGGAAGAAGTAAAATGGCGCGGATTGCTTCCCATCCTGCGTGACGAACTGGACGCTGTATTTCTTTGTGTAAGCAATGCGCTCCATCTCCCCCAGCACGCCGAGCCGCTGCAGCGTGAACCAGCAAAATGGCATCAG
>CAXSDZ010000336.1:1173-4119 GCA_964235505.1 uncultured Chthoniobacteraceae bacterium | reverse complement strand
GGGGCGCGCTTGCGATCTTTGCGCTGGGTGGCGCGGGCGGAGCGCACTTCCACGAGCTCGCGCCGGAGCCGGTCGAGGTTGCCGCGGATGCGCCGCTTGTCCTGCTCGAGCTGCGACTCGCCCTCGCCCTTGGCGCCGATGCCGCCGCCCTGCCGGACGAGGTGGCCCCAGGCGCCGCTGAGCCGCGGCAGCGCGTGCTCCATGCGTGCCAGCTCGATTTGCAGGCGCGCTTCGCGGCTCTGCGCACGGCGGGCAAAGATGTCGAGAATCACCTCGGTCCGATCGATCACGCTGATCTTAGTGAGCTCTTCCCAGTTGCGCTGCTGCGATGGGCTCAGCTCGTTGTCGAAGATGACCACATCGATCGCGTTTTCCTTCACGCGCGCGGCGATTTCCTCGGCCTTGCCGGAGCCGATGAAGTGTCGCGGATGGATTTCGCGGATGAAGATCAGCATGCGATCGAAGATCGGGATGCCGAGCGTGTGGACGAGTTCTTCGAGTTCTTCGACGAGGCTTTCCGCGTGGTCGCGCGCGGCTTTTTCCGTATAAACGCCGACGAGAAGTGCGCGCTGGACGGTCTGGGCTTGCTCTTTGGTTTCAAACATTCAGGTCGGATTCGGGGCAGGAAGGATCGCCCGCCGCTCAGGCGGGCGCAAGGCTGGGCGCATTTGGGTGGAGCGGGCGAACGCGCCGGAAAGGCGGCGTTCCGCAGCAAGCTCCGACTTATACCTGCTCGGCGAGCGCAGCGCGAAATTTGCCGCGGGACTGCAAGCCGGAAGGGATTTTTACGCAGATCTCCAGCAGCTCGATGGGCAGCGTCGGCAGCAGAGCGCTGCGGTTCACGCGGTCGTAGCCGGAACCGTCCGGGCGCAACGAGTGAATCTCCAGCTTGTCGCGACACCAGATCCAAACCTCCGGCACCTCGAAGCGGCGATACAGCTCCAGCTTTCGCACTCCGCCGCTGGTCAGCGCAATCTCGATCGCGAGATCGGGAAACTGCTTTTCGGTCTGCAAACACCAGGACAGATCGGGCTCTGCGCCAACTTCGTCGTCGGGACGCCGCATCGTCGCCTGCCCCCGGGGGCTTGCTTCGATCTCTGCTTCGTCAAAGTAGATCGCCAGCAGTTCACCCACTCGGGTCTTGATGCGCTCGTGTCCGTCGGAAGTGCTCACAATTTCGAGGTCTCGATCGAGGAAGTAGAATCTTGGGCCGGGACGATCGTCGCCCAAAGCCTTGTCCAGCGCGAGGTAGCGCTCCCACGAAATCCCGCACATGACCCAACGATCTTCGGGCTCGGTGCCATCCGGCAGCGGCTCCCTCAGCAGCAGCTCGGCAGTGGCCTGCGCATCTTCAGAATCGGCCAGAAGGGAAGCTACCATGGGTCGTGAAGTTGGAGGCGAAGGTGGCGTGTGGCAATCGCACAGTCTGCTCGGTGGACACGGAAAGGCAGCGAACGGAAATCCCGTCGCTGCCTTTGCAAAAATAGGTTGTGGGGCGTGCGGCGCCTACTTCTTCTCCGCCGCCTCGAAGAGCCCGGCAAACTTCTCCATCCCTTCCTCCTTCAGCTTCGACACGGGCACGAAGCGCAGCGACGCGGAGTTCATGCAGTAGCGCTGGCCGCTCGGCTTCGGGCCGTCATCGAAGACGTGGCCGAGATGCACGTTGCTCTTCTTTCCCCGCACTTCGACCCGCACTATCCCATGCGCGGTGTCGCGGTGCTCCACGACAGCGTCCTTGTCCAGCGGCTGGAAAAAGCTCGGCCAGCCGGTGCCCGACTCGAACTTGTGGGTGGAAGCGAAAAGCGGCTCGCCGCTCACCACATCGACGTAGATGCCCTGCTCGTGGTTGTTCCAGTAGGCATTGCGAAACGGCGGCTCGGTGCCGTTCTGAAAGCAGACGTTGTATTGCTCGGGCGTGAGCTGTTTGCGCTTTTCGGCGTCCGGCAGCGAGGAGATGTCTTTCATGGTTCTTGGTGTGGCGGGTTGATTTTGCGGTTTGGGTTCGCCGGCCCACGCCCAGATGGCAGCGGCGGAAAGCGCGGCGAAAACGAGGGAGACCGTGGGGCGAAGCGAGGCGGATTTCATGAGGTGGGAGCCGGCTGTGCAGATGGGCGAGCAAGCGCGCGCGGGACGCTGAGCGCCGGGTTTTGTTTGTCAGTGGACTCGCTTCATACGTTCAAAATCCAGCGCCGCCGCGCGCCGCGCGCGCACCCGCGCCTGTTGCCACACTTTGCCGATCCCGACCGCCGCCAGCAGCATCGGCGCGAGCATCAGCACGCGGAGTTTATTCGGCAGAAACACCAGCGCTGTGATGAAGAAAAGGCCCATCATCCAGGCGAAAGCCGACATGCGCCACGCCACCGCGCGTTCCTCTGCGCTGCGGGTGCGGTGCGCGCGGAGCGACTTCGCCACGGACACCGCGAGGAACGTGATGAGGACGAGAAGAAGGAGGAATTTCATCGGAGCAGGGAGATCAAGGCACGGGCTCTGCCGGCGGCTTCCACGTGAGCAGGCAGCGGTCGCAGCGGAGCCGGCGATGCGGCCAGATCAGCGGGATGCCGGGGAAAACCAGCGTGGCGCAGGCGAGACGGCGGGAGAATCGCTCGCGCTCCACGTGTGCCGATCCGCAGCGCGGGCAGCACCGCTCCGGCGCGTAATCCTCCGCGCCGCCATCGAGCGTCAGCAGCGCGCGGGCGTCGGCGAGATCTTCCTCCGCCACCTGCACGCGGACGCCGCCGATCGCGAGGGTGTAGAGCCAGTTGAGGTTGCTGAGGGTTTCATCCTGCACCCAAGCCTGCACCCCGCCGGCGCCGAGCCGCATCCGCAGCAAGTGCGCGTCGTCTGCGTGGAAATATGTCGCGATGGTCACCACGTGCGCGGGACTTTCCCCGAGACACGCGTCCGCCGCAAGCGCCGCCTGCCTTGACACCCGCGCCGATCCGCAGT
>CAXSDZ010000336.1:0-1163 GCA_964235505.1 uncultured Chthoniobacteraceae bacterium | reverse complement strand
CTGCCTTTCCCCATGAAGCCGTTCTCCCTCCTCTGTCTCGTGCTCGCCACGCTCACGGTCGCCGCCACCGCCGCCGATGGTCCGAAGATCGAGCCGCTCGCACTCGGTGCTGCCGCGCCCGATTTCAAGCTCATGGGCACCGACGATCGCGAGCATTCCCTCGCCGACTTCAAAGCCGCCTCTGCGCTGCTCGTTGTCTTCATGTGCAACCACTGCCCGACCGCGCAGGCCTACGAAGAGCGGCTGAAAAAGATCACCGCCGACTACGAAGCGAAAGGCGTCGCCGTCGTCGCGATCTCGCCGAACGATCCCAAATCCGTGCGCCTCGATGAGCTCGGCTACACCGATCTCGGCGACACGTTTGAAGAAATGAAGATCCGCGCGGCGGAGAAGGCGTTCAACTTTCTGTATCTTTTCGACGGTGAAACGGAGGAAGTCTCCCGCGCCTACGGCCCGACCACCACGCCGCACGCCTTCCTTTTCGACCGCGAGCGGCGGCTGCGCTACGCCGGCCGCATCGACGATGCAGAGCGCGAATCGCTCCTCCAATCGCGAGACCTGCGCAACGCGATCGACGCGGTGCTCGCCGGCCGCACGCCAGACCCGGCGCAGACCAAGGCATTCGGATGCTCGGTGAAATGGGCCGGCAAGCAGGACCAGGCGAAAGCCTTTCTGGACAAGCTCGCCAAAGAGCCCGTGGCACTCGAGCCGGTGGATGCCGCCGGCCTCGCCGAGCTGCGCAAAGGCGACGCCGCGAGCGGCAAGGTGCGGCTCGTGAACTTCTGGGCGACGTGGTGCGGCCCGTGCATCACGGAGTTCCCGGATCTGGTGGAGATCAATCGCATGTATCGCAACCGGCCGTTCGAGTTCGTCACCGTGGCCGCAAACTATCCTGACGAGAAAGCGGAAGTGCTGAAATTCCTCACCAAGCAGCAGTCTTCGGGCAAAAACCTGATCTTCGGCACGACCGACAAATACGCGCTGATGGCAGCCTTTGACAAAGAGTGGAGCGGCGCGCTGCCTTACACCGTGCTCGTTGGACCGAAAGACGAAGTGCTCTACCGTCGCGAAGGAGCAATCGATCCGCTGGAACTCAAGCGAACGATCCTCCAAGCCATCGGCCGCGAGATGGTGAAATGACGAATGACGAGGCGGCCCGTTCC
>CAXSDZ010000335.1:0-4182 GCA_964235505.1 uncultured Chthoniobacteraceae bacterium | reverse complement strand
ATGCCTTCCAAGGCGTCGGCGAGGATTTTTGCATGCACCTCGCGCCTCGCACGGATGGACTTCACCCGCGGATGATTTTCTCCCAAACCTGAACTCAGCAGGTTCGCTTCCTCCACGCCGGCCTTTTGGAACTCCGGCAGGTTCTGCGACACCGTTTGATCGTCGATCTTCATCGTCCGCAGCACCTCCATTAGCGCCTCAGGCTGCAGCTTTTCGATCTTGGCCAGTTGAATCTTCAGTTCCGAAACTTTGGCGCGCTGCTCGTTGACCGCCTGCTCCGAAAAAAGCGTCGTGCGGTCCTCTTTGCTGAGCGTCGAGTTTTGGCTGTCCGGATCGGGATCGACTACTCCATCGCGCACAGCAATCTCCGCCCGCGATACAGCGTAATCCACCACCACCTTGCGCTGCTTTTCCACCTCGTCTTTGAACTGCTTCAAACTCTGCTCCAGCGCCTGCTGCAACCCGTCCAGACGGCGGTCGCGATAAACGGTGTAAATCGTGTTCGCGATATTTGCGGCCAACTGCGGATCCACGTCATAAACGCCGATCTCGATCAAACCCGTATTGCGGATTTCCTGCAGGACCAAGCTGCCATTGAGAATCCGAATGGCATGTTGCATCGGGAGCTTCGGCCCACCCTTCGAATACTCTTTAATGAGGTCGAGCTGCTCGATCACTGGATAGAGAATCTCCGGCTTCCGCAAAATCTGGAACTGAGTGGCGACAAACTGCGGATCGTAAGCGCGGCCACCGCCACCGCTGAAGATATCCACCGGCTTATAGTTGTCCGGCCGCACCTCCATGCTGACTCGCGAGAGATATTCCCGCGGCAGGAAATAGACGGTCACTCCAGCCGTGAGCATCACCAAAAGAAAGACTAGTGTAATCAATCCCAAGCGCAGCTTGATGATGCGCCAGTAATCAAGGAAATGCAGTTTGACTTCAGAGGAATCGATCATAGGAAGGGAAACAAGTTTCGGTCGAAGAGGGCGATAAAATAGTCATCAAATCGCCATCTGCAATGACGGGATTTGGGGAAAATGGGACACGCCGGGTATGGACGTGTTCAACTAAAATGAGTATTCCGCCCCGAAGAAGGTCCGATTGCGGTAATAGTCCGAGAAGGGCGACGATGAAAGGACATCCGTGAAGCTGTAAGAGGCATTCAAGCTCCAGCGGCGGCTGATGGTGTATTCAAATCCCAAGCCGACGTCAAAAGTGTCCTCGGTCGTGCTGAAGTCGGATGCATCGTCCGTGGAAGTGCGATGCACAAAGGTCAGCCCCAGATTGCCGCGCAGTCTGGAACTGAATGCCTGCACCGCCGACACCCCGACGCGAAGCACCTGCACCTGGGTTTGCGCGCTCTGCGATTCCTCAAAGCCATAGCGCAGATTTCCACTCAGAAATCCGGCCGGATTGTAACGCCACGCGACGCTCATCTCCGCGTAAGGTGTGGATGCCTGGTCGCCGCCTGCCGCGTAGCTACGCACCGATTCGCCGAGGCGCACCGTCCCACTCAGGCGCGAGGAATAGATAAACTCCGCCCCGGCCAGCAGAAATGCCGTGTTGGAATCGAGGAGCATATTGGTGGGATAGCGCGTCAATCCGTAGCGCACTTCGCCCAAAACGGTGAGCCGCGGCGACCAGAGATAGCGCGCTTCCGTGCCGAAAGTGGTGTCGTAGAAGTTACCAGTTTGCTGCAGCGGCTCGGTGTAGCGGAGTGTGTTCAGCGAAATGCTGCTCACGGTCGTAAAGCGGCGCGTCCAGCGGTAAGACAGGTCGAACTTGCCCGTGCCATTGAAGAAGTCGCCGACATTGCGCGTCGGCGTATTGATCCGCCGGATGTCGGGCTGCGAAAGGTAAGCCAGATTGGCGGAAGCCGAGAACTGCATCCGTGGCGTGATCCGGTATCCATACGTTAGCGAGATGCTGCCATTGAGATCGGTAGAGTCTTGCGGGCGGGAAAAGTAGTAATCCGCGTTCCCGCGCACATCGAACGTGAAGACCGTGCGCCGGGAGGCAAACTGCACCTGCCAAGTGGCGCTGGTCCGCGCCACGAAGCTGCCGATCCGCTCCGCCTCTGGGATCCGCTCCTGCACCACGATATTTTCCGTGACAGCGCGCTGCCCCGGGATCGTCACCGTGCGGAACCGCTGCGTGGGACGGCCACCCACCTGGATCGGCGTTTTTCCCGTGCGAGGCACCGGCACCAGCACGGTTTGCTCAGGAATTTCCGGGGAGACGAGCACCTCGACGCTTTGCTCCGGGATTTCAAAGCCTGCGGTTGGCGTTTGCAGGATGTTGTCGTCGAAGCCAATTTGCTCCGAGGCGCTGTAACGGAAGCGCGGCCGGGCCAGCACGCCCTGGCCCGCCGTGAAGCTTTGCGCGGCCTGCCCGTAAGCACCCGGGAGAGTAAAACTTGCGGGTGCTTCCGCTGGCGCCAGCGCTCCGCCAGAGCCAAAGGCAGATGCGCCCGGCGTGCCGGTCGCGGGCGGTGCCGTGCCCGTGGGATTCGTCCCAAAGATGCCGGCACCTGCCGGTGTCGCAGGAGCGGAGAAGCTGCTGCTTCCCGTCGTCGGCGTGGTGCCGAATGAGCCGAAAGTCGAACTGCCCGGCACGGCGAAAGGCGACGTCGCGCCGGAGCCAAAAGATGAGCTCGCCCCAGGGCTGTTTTCAGCCGGAGCCGCGCTCGTTGCACCCGCTTCCGTCTCCTGAGCGCGCGCACTTCCCCCGCCCCAAAGCCAGCCGACGAAAACAAGAGCCATCCAATGCCGGCGAAGGATCATGGGAGGCGCAAGGGACTGGAAGAATGTTGAAAAGGAGGAAGCGCACCGGATCGCCCGGCAAAAGAGGGCCATCGCATTAGCCGATGACCCCTTCTCGCGCAACAGATTAGCGTGGCTGCGGCAGGCCGGCGTTGGCGCGGGGAAACGTTCGCCAACTGGCGCGAGCACGCGTGAAATCCGCGGCCCCAATCGCCCGGCAGAAAAACATCCGAAATCACCTCTCGCGCTGCGCACCACATGAGAAACTGGAAGGGAGCGGGTGAAGGGAATCGAACCCTCATGGCCAGCTTGGAAGGCTGGAGCTTTACCACTAAGCTACACCCGCGATGGTGCAAAACAGGAACGGCGAAGTTGCACGCGGCGACCGTATTTTCCAAGCGTATTTTCCAGGGCGCACGCTTAGCTCGCCGCCGGCACCGGCAGCTCCCGCGCCTGGAACGCGCTCACCCCGGCGACCGGCCGCGGAGCGAGATCGTTGCCGGCTCCCGGCGTAAGCGGCAGTGCGGCCTGCGCTGCGCCGACCCGGATCGAGACCAGTTGCTGCGCCACGATCCCGGACGACGGGAAAGGATTGCCGTCGCCATTTTGCGCGAGCACCGCGCCCCGGATGATGACGCTCGCGATGCGCGAGAAAATGTTCGCGTTGTCGAGCACGCCAGCCCCAGCGAGCACCACGTCGTCGGTTGTTCCGAAGATCCCATCGGCTCCACGGCCACCACCTGCGATCACGCTCAAACTGGCGACGCTCCCGCGGATCAGCACGCTGCCAATCTGCGCAGCGGCGCTGGATTTCAGCGCACTGCCGAGAAAGGACTGCCCGGCGATGATCTGGGCTCCGGCCACTCGCCCGCCCACTTCCACCCGCTCGATCGCCACACCCGCGGTCGTCCCTCCGGCGAGGATCAGCGCGTCCGCGCCGCCCACGTTCAAGAGGTCTTTGCCGACGGAAACCGACCCGATCTTGCCGGTGGCGTTGATGCTGCCGCTGTTGAGCACGTTGCCGCCAAGGATGCTGCCACCGATGGTGATTTTGCCGATGCTCGCCGCATCGACGAAGCCGGTCCGAATGCCCTGGCTTTGATCGTCCACCACCGCCACGAACCCGCCGGTGAGATTGCCATCGATTCCGAGCGAACCGAGCGCGCCGCTCGATCCGAAGCCTCCGCTGCCGGTCCCCTGCCCGCCGACGACGCTGCCATGCACCAGGACTTTCCCAATCCGCGAGGCGGAAACCGCGCCTGATCCATTCCCCACGCCGCCGACAATCGTGAAAACGTCGCTTGGCTCGATGGCGCTGACCTGCGGCAACCGCTGGCCGAACTCCGCCCGGACCAGCGTGCCGGCGAGGATGCTGCCGGAGTTCACCTGCGTGCCGCCGACCATTTGCCCTTGGATC
>CAXSDZ010000334.1:897-4235 GCA_964235505.1 uncultured Chthoniobacteraceae bacterium | reverse complement strand
CGGTTTCTTCGCCGCAGATATAAGCGCCTGCGCCGCGGTGGACATAGATTTCGCAGTCAAAGCCGGAACCTTGAATGTTCTTGCCGAGGAAGCCTTTGGCCCGTGCTTCGGCCAATGCCTTCTCCAAGATCTGAGCGCCTTCCGGGAACTCTCCGCGCACATAGAGATATGCCAGCCGCGCATCCACTGCGAAGCACGAGATGACCATTCCCTCAATGAGTTGATGAGGATCCTGATGGATGATGTAGCGATCTTTGAATGTCCCCGGCTCTGACTCGTCCGCGTTGCAAATGAGATAAGTAGGCTTCGGTCCGCCGCGTTTGATGAAGCTCCACTTCACTCCGCATGGAAAGCCCGCGCCGCCGCGCCCGCGGAGTCCGCTCGCCTTCACCTCATTCACGATTGCATCGGGCTGCATCGTGAGCGCCTTTTTCAGATCCTCGTAGCCACCGTCGCGCAGGTAACACTCGATGTCGCTGGTCCAGCCTTCGCGGTCGATGTTCTTGAAGACCAACCGCTTTTCGCGCGGATGCGGAGGTTGCACGCGCGGGGTAGTGGCATCCGAGCGATCCAGCTTCAATAGATCGGCCGCTTTTGCGAGCGAGACGTTCTCTTTGAAGAGGTCATCCACCATCGCAACCGGCGCAGACCCGCAGCTTGCGAGGCACTCGACAAACTCCACGGAATACTGTCCGTCCGCGCTCACTGCCACTGGGTTGCCGTGTCCGGGATTGTGGACGTGGGAATCGGAAGGACGCCCCGCCACTTTCTCGACCGAGCCATCGTCGTGCTCTTGATCGCCGTGAGCATGGCCGTCGTCCAGGGCTTTGCCGTAGTATTCTGCCTGCCATTTCGCCAGGTCGATACCAGCCGCGGCAGCGACTCCGTCGCGCAGGGCGTAGCTTCCCGCCATCGCGCACGATAAAGTGCGGCAGATGCGGATGTGCCGACGCCCCGCGGGCTCCCGGCGAAACATCGGATAGAAGGTCACCAACTCGAGAATGTTGATCGGCTGCAACTCCAGCTTCTTCGCTATCCATGCGACCGCCGCATCCGAGATAAACCCGAAGTGTTCCTGCCACAGATGCAGCAGCGGAAGCGAGGCGCTCCGCTTCGACACCGGATAGTGCGAAATTGCCTCATCGATTTTTGCGAGAAGCTCGGACGGGATGGTCATGGCTTGGACTTGTCCAGCGCGGGCGCCAGCTTTTCGCTCAGCAGCGGAGCGCGGGAAATCAGTTTATTGTCGAGGAAATGAAGCACGATCTCATTGCCATCCTGCTGGTAATAGTAACGGACGCCATCGAGTTCCTTCTTTTGTGTTTCCAAGGGCAGGCGGTAGGTTTCGATGCGCTGAGGTTGACCTAGAATAGCTTCCGCCTCCTTCGGGCTGACTCCGGTGTCACGGAGGCCCCGCTCTGTCATGTGCTCCGACTTTTCAAACTCGGAATTGACGACCTCCAGATTGGCGTTGGTAATCCGCGGGCCACAGCCGGCCAGCAAGGTAATGGTGCATGCTAGGAACGCGAATTGAGTGGATCGGACCCGGCTGTTTGCTGGACCCGAGCCGTGCCTGGCCATGATCGCGTCTCGCATCGCGCTCATCGGTCGCATTCGCCCATCACGAAATCGAGGGAACCCAAGATAGCTACCACGTCGCTCATCAGATGCCCGGGCAGGATCTCTGGCAAAATGGATAGATTGACAAAGGAAGGCGCGCGGATCTTGAGCCGGTGCGGAGTGCCACCGCCGCGCGACTGGATGTAAAAGCCCAATTCACCCTTTGGATTTTCCGCGCCGAAATAGACTTCGCCCGGCGGCACTTTGAGCCCTTCCGTGTGCAGGATGAAATGGTGGATCAGCTCCTCCATCTTGGTCAGCACTGTCGTCTTCGGCGGTGGAAAATTCTTCGGATCATCGACATTGATCGGGCCGTCCGGCAAGCGATCCAGCGCCTGGGTCAGGATGCGCACCGACTGGCGCATCTCCTCCATCCGCACGAGGTAGCGATCATAGCAATCGCCGATGCTGCCAACCGGCACATCGAAGTCATACTGTTCGTAGCCAAGATAAGGATGGCGTTTGCGGAGGTCGAGATCGACGCCGCTGCCGCGCAGATTAGGCCCGGTGAGGCCGTAGTCGATGGCCTGCGCACGCGTGATCACTCCGACATCCCGGGTGCGATCGACAAAGATTTTGTTGCGGGATAGCAAGCTATCGACTTCGTCGATCACTGGCACGATCTCGGTGAGGAACTTCCGCACCATGGGGAAGAACGCCGGGGGCAGGTCGCGCGTCATGCCGCCTATGCGCGTATAGCTTGTGGTGAAGCGCGCGCCGGAGATCTGCTCCTGCATGTTATATATCTTCTCGCGCTCGTTGAAGGTATACATGAACACCGTCAAGGCACCGACATCCATCGCGAAGGCACCGAGCCCGAGCAGGTGCGAGGAAATGCGCGAGAGTTCGCAGCAGATGACGCGGATAGCCTGACCCCGCGGCGGCAAGGTCCAGCCCATGAGCTTCTCCACGGCCATCGCATAGGCCACGTTGTTAGCCAGCGGTGCGAGGTAGTCCAGCCGGTCCGTGTAAGGGACGAACTGGTTGTAGGTCATGTTCTCGGCAATCTTCTCGTCGCCACGATGCAGATAGCCGACATCGGGCGTTGCTTTCGTCACCAACTCGCCATCCATCTCCAGCACCAGCCGCAGCACACCGTGCGTCGCGGGATGCGAAGGACCCATGTTCAGGATCAGCTTTTCGCCGAGCAGATCCGGCGTCGCGTCGCCCGCCGCGGCGCCGAGCTTTTCGAGCCCGACGTGCGTTTTTGCGAGCGCGTCCGGGGATTCGAATTCGTGCGTGGTCAGAGCCATGGGCAGGCGGAAAAGGAGCGGTCCGGCACGTTAGGTTTGGGCTGGGAAACCGCGCAAGGGGAATTTGTGAAATATTTCACAAGCGCCTGTCCGGAGCGGAAACAGAGGGCGAAATCGGCTGCTGAACCGCAGCAGTGCGTCGTGAAAAGCGCCGGACGCTTGGTGGCGCTTCGGATCACCGCCCTGGCCGGAATTTTTGCCAGCCGACCAAGGCAACGCACAGCGCAAACGCAACGCCGAGTGCGCGTGGAAGGGTGACGACATCGCGCAGGCGCAGCTTTGGCGGGGTGGTGAAATGGAGCGTGAAAAGCGGCGCGGGCGGGGTCTCGTTTGTCCCGGCGGGTAGCACTCGCACGGTGTGGCTGTTGTTGGGCGCAAGGCTGTTGCTTTCAGCAACGGTGCGGGCACCCTCGACCCGAATGCGCACCGAGCGGGTTTCCACCCAATCCAGCTTTAGCTTGCGCG
>CAXSDZ010000334.1:0-887 GCA_964235505.1 uncultured Chthoniobacteraceae bacterium | reverse complement strand
GCCGCATCGATGGAAAGGCGGCGCATTTCCACGCGGAAGTCCCTCGCCGTGGACAAAGCCGTGGGCCACTCGATCACTGCGCCCGTCGGCCGGGTGCTGGAAACTGCGACGCCTTTCGGAGGCAGCAAAACTGCGGCTGCCGGACGGCCCGCAGCGGGCGGCGACACCTCCTCAGCAGACTCGCGGCGGGCGTCCTCCTCTCCGCGAGCCAGCCGCGCCGGGCGGATCATCGGGCTGCGCGCCCGGGCAGGTGGTGCCGAGGCGGATGTGGGCGCGGAGACAAGCGCCTGAAAAGGAATGGTGATCTCCTGCCCCTCGCCCTTGATGGTTAGAACCCCGCGGACCGACCCCGGCTCCGGCGACTCGAACGCGAGGCCGATCCTCTTCTTTTCGCCTGGAAGGAGCCGCGCTTCCGCCGGTTCGGCTGAAACCTGGGGCACCGCGTCCCAGCGCCAAAAGCCTTCGCTACCCCCGGCGTTCTCGAGGTCGAGCAGCGCACGGGCAGGCTGACCCACGGCGCTTTGGCCAAAGTCGATCTGCGCGGCCGCGCTCCGAACCATCGGCCCAACCGCAGCGGCCCGCACCGGCACCCGCACCTCCATGCCCGCGCCGGTGAGCCGCAGATCTTCCCGCAGCGGCGTGACGTCCGCCGAGTCCGTTTGCAGGGAGATAGGCACCCGCGCGCCAGCCGGCACGGTGATGCGCTCGGGTCCCGGCAGCCGGGAAGAGCGGGAAAGCATCACGATCTGCTCGTCTGTGGTGTGATTAGAAAGGTGGAAGATTGCGCTTCTCACCGCACGGCCCGGCTCCTGGCGTAGCTCGACAGCCGCTGGCTCAACCGCGATGGCGGCCGTCACTTCCCCGCGCAGCAGCGTGGTGCGATCGGG
>CAXSDZ010000333.1:0-4245 GCA_964235505.1 uncultured Chthoniobacteraceae bacterium | reverse complement strand
CCCCGCCTTCCGGCTCGCCGCCCGCTTCGGGCGCGAGGCGCCGTTGGTCGTGGATCTCGGCGACACCGCGGATGAGCTAGTGGGATATCTCGGAGCTTTTTTTGCCGACGCTAGAATCGAACTTGTCCTTAAGAAGCCAAATAAGCCGGTCCAAATTGCCGGCTCACGAGCCTTGGTAGAATCAATTTTGGCGAACCTTGCACTGAACGCCCTCAAAGCCTTTGATAACCGAGGCCGGGTTGAGGGACGGCTTGTCGAAATCCGTATTGAAGCGTCGGACGGTAATGCAGTGATCGTAGTCTCGGACAATGGGCCCGGCATTCACGGAATAGGGCTCGATGAGATTTGGCTGCCGGGCCGCACGACCTCCTTGGACGGAACGGGGTTCGGACTCACCATTGTGCGAGATTCAGTGGCCGACCTCAGAGGGACTCGTGCGGTGCTAGCCAAAGGTGAACTTGGGGGGGCTCAGTTCACGGTCACGATTCCTGTGACCCATTGATATGACTACGATTGCAATTGTTGACGATAACGCGCAGGCGGCGGAGGTAGTCCGCTACGCGGTTGAGGACGCCGGTTTTAATCCATGGATCTTTCCTGACAAGGGTCAGACGGTGGAATGGGTCGCGCGAAAAATCAAAGACAATGCCCAGGCAGCAATCTGTGATCACCGATTGAGTCCGCTCGGGTTTGCTAACTTCGACGGCGCAGAATTGGCCGCTCGATTGATCAGGGATGATATTCCGGCGGTTTTGATCTCTCAGTTCGTCAGTCAGGACTACGATGTTTCGATCCGTCGCTGGCGCGCCCTGGTTCCGAGCCTCCTCAGCCGCGACGAGTGCCGACCGGAAACGATTAGAGATGCACTGGAGTTGTGCCGCCGGGAGATGAGTGGCGAGGTCCGTGCAGGCCGCCGCAAGCACCGGACGCTCTTGCGTATAGCGGACAAACAGAACGAAGGGGGCGAAGAGGTTATCGATGCGATCCTGCCAGCGTGGAACCGACTGCAGGCAGTCCGGTTTCCCGTCACACTCATTCCTCCGGACCTCCATGACCGTCTGGAAAAGGGTGCCTATCTCATCGCGTATGTGAACCTCGCCGCCACCCGGCCAGAGGATCTCTTCCTAAAAGACTTCGAGGCTCCCCGCACGCTGGATGAACACGGCACCTAAGCTCATTGTTTTTGATGTGGGACACGGCAGTTCAGTGTTCCTCCACGACGGAGCCGTCACTACGGTCATCGACTGCAAAGAATCGACGCTGTTGATTGAGTTTTTGCTGAGCCGAAACATACAAGAGATCAGCCAAGTTGTTATCTCCCACGCAGACGCTGATCATATCGACGGCATCTTGGCGCTCATCCAAAGCGATTACGTCCGACTCGGGACGGTGTTTGTTAACCCTGACGCAAGCAAAGAGTCCGAAACTTGGACGGACCTGCGTATGGCTCTCCAAGACGCCTCCACACGTGGCAAACTGAAAGTTTGCACGGAGATCGGCGACGGCATGGCCTCGCAGCTGCAGTATGAAATGGTGCAGATCGAAGCCGTGGCACCGGGGATAGCATCACGCATGTCCGGCGCAGGTGGACGCACCCCGCAAGAGGCCCGTGCTACGAGCAATGCCATGTCCGTTGTGTTGCGACTGCATCATGGCAATCATCCGGTAATGCTAATACCAGGCGACCTTGATCACGTGGGACTTATCGATCTGATCGAGCGGAGAAAGGATCTTCGCTCAGACATTCTGTTATTTCCGCATCACGGCGGCCATATAGGTCACGGTGGCACTCTCTCCGCTCGGGTGCGGAATAACGCTCAGTTTGCCAGAACGATCATCGAGCAAGTGAAGCCGCGGGTAGTCTTTTTTTCGATCGGGCGCGGCCTATTCTCGACCCCGCGTCCAGAGATAATTGAGGAAGTCCGCTCCAGCGATGTTGGTTGTTACATCCGATGCACACAACTGTCGGAGCACTGTCAGCCTAAGGGTCAGGATCGCTCCGCGCCGGGTTTGAGCGCCCTGCCTGCGTTAGGCAGTGGTGGAAACAAATGCTGCGGCGGTTCGGTTGAGATCGTATTTGACGGGCAGAACACGTTTAGGATGCTCGATCAAAGGTCACACGCAGAGTTCGTGGAAGGCGTGGTTTCGACACCGCTCTGCAGACCGCGTAGGTGATCTGCGATCCGGCGTGCGGCACCGGCGGCTTCCTGCTCGCGGCGCACGACTTCATCCGCAAGCACCACAAGCTGGACAAGGCGGGGCTGCGTTTCCTCAACACCGAACAACTCCGCGGCGTAGAGCTGGTGGACAGCGTCGCGCGGCTTTGCTCGATGAATCTCCTGCTCCACGGCACCGGCGCGACCCCGGAGGACGGGAGGAAGGCACCTATCCCCGTGCAGGTGAAGGACGGGCTCGCCGCCAAGCACGGCGAATACGAGCTGGTGCTGACCAATCCGCCCTTCGGCAAGAAGAGCAGCGTAACGATCGTGAACGACGCGGGCGAATCTTCGAAGGAGTCGCTGACGATCAACCGCGACGACTTTTGGGCCACGACCTCGAACAAGCAGCTCAACTTCCTCCAGCACGTCTTCACCATCCTCAAGCAGCACGGTCGCGCCGCGGTGGTGGTGCCGGACAACGTGCTCTTCGAAGGCGGCGCCGGCGAAACCATCCGCCGCGAACTGCTCAAGCAGGCCGATGTGCACACGCTGCTGCGCCTGCCGACCGGCATCTTCTACGCGCAAGGCGTGAAGGCGAACGTCCTCTTCTTCGACCGCAAACCCGCCGCCGACAAACAGGCGTGGACGACCAAGCTCTGGATCTACGATCTGCGGACAAATCTCCATTTCACGCTGAAGGAAAACCCGCTCAAGCGCGCTGATCTGGACGACTTCGTGGCCTGCTTCGGAGGGACGCGCTCCCGCGCGTCCGCGGACCGGCAGGAGCCGGTCCTCCGCCGGACCGCACCCGGCGCGCGGAGAGCGAACGCTGGAAGAGCTTCACCTACGAAGAGCTGCTCAAGCGCGACAAGGTGAACCTCGACGTTTTCTGGCTCAAGGACGACAGCCTCGAAGACAGCGCGAACCTTCCTGATCCCGGGGTGCTGGCGCTGGAGATCACGGAGGACTTGGAGGCCGCGCTGGCGCAGTTCGCGACGATCGCGGAAGACTTGCGGCGCTGATCTGAAGCGCCCGCGGCAGGCCGGTCGCGACGGTGTCTCGTTATTCGAGCGGGTAGCACTTGCCCTGGCGGCACCGTGTTGTCCGCGACTGGCGCGCGGAGTTTTTGGGTTCCCGTGTCGCCCCGCGTCGCGTAGAGGCTTCGGGCAGCATGAAAAGCCCCACGCGTCCGTTCCTAAACAAGCATTGCTGCGCCATCCGCGGCGTTCTCGCCGGGCTGGTTGGCATGTGTGGCTTCAGCGGTTGCGCCGGGCAAGCGCGCAAGCCCGCGAGCGCCACGCCGGATCACTCGATGATTACCTACTCGCCGCGCGCGGGGAAGAGCGGGGGACTGCGGCTGGCGGTGAAGGATCTCATCGACATGAAAGGCGTCGTGACGAGCGCGGGCTCCGAGTTTCTCGCGAAAAACAGCCCGCCCGCCGTGCGCGATGCGAAGTGCCTCGCCATCGCGCGTGAGCGCGGCGTCACGATCGTCGGCAAAGCCAACACCACGGAACTGGCGGTGGGCGTTTCCGGGATCAACGAATACTTCGGGACGCCGGAAAACCGCCTGAGTCCGAAGCGCAAGCTCATCGCCGGCGGCTCTTCCAGCGGCTCGGCCGTGGCGGTGGCAAACGGGCTCGCGGATGTGGCGTTTGGAACGGACACGGCGGGCTCGATCCGCGTGCCGGCAGCGTGCTGCGGCATCGCGGGATTGAAGACGACCTTTGGCCTCGTGCCGCTCGACGGCGTTTATCCGATCGCGCCCAATCACCTCGACACCGTCGGGCCCATGGCAAAGGACGTGGCGGGTCTGGTGCAGGGGATGGACCTGTTGCAGCGCGGCTTTGCGGAGCGCTACCGGGCGGCGGTGGCGGCGCGACCCGCGGCGGGCGGCATCACGGTCGGGCGGCTCCGGCTGAAAGGGACGAGCCGGAAGGTGGATGAAGCGGTGGATGCGGCGCTGGCGGCGGCGGGCTTCCGAGTAGTCGCGCTGGACGATGCCTTTCGTGCGCAGTGGGAGCAGGCGGAGGACGATGCGGAAACGATCGGCTCCTCCAGTGCGTGGCTTTACGACCAGAAGTTT
>CAXSDZ010000332.1:0-4259 GCA_964235505.1 uncultured Chthoniobacteraceae bacterium | reverse complement strand
GAAGAATCGACCGGCCAGCCGCGCCGCGTCGTGGTCGGCCGCGTGCGCTTTTCGGATACTTTCCGCGCGCTGCGCCATCGCAACTACAAGCTCTTCTTTTTCGGGCAACTCGTGTCGCTCATCGGCACCTGGATGGAGCAAACCGCTACGGGCTGGCTTGCCTACCAGATGACCGGCTCGAAGATGCTCCTCGGCCTCGTCGCCGCCGCGGGCACCGCGCCGATGCTTTTCCTCTCGGTCTGGGGCGGTTCGCTGGCCGACCGCTATCCAAAGCGCAGCATCCTTGTGGCGACGCAATGCGCGGACATGGTGCTCGCCTTTCTCCTCGCGGGGCTGGTCTGGTTCGGCCACGTCCAGCCGTGGCAGCTCGTGTTTGTCTCGGTGCTGAATGGGATTGTCGCCGCCTTCGACATGCCTGCGCGCCAGTCCTTCACCGTGGAAATGACGAGCCGCGAAGACCTCATCAACGCCGTCTCGCTGAACTCCTCGGTGGTGAATGGCGCGCGCATCATAGGGCCGTCGCTGGCCGGTCTGCTCATGGCGCAGGCGGGCGCTGCGGTCTGCTTTGCGCTGAATGGCGTTTCCTTTCTCGCGGTGATCGTCGGCCTGCTGCTGATGCGGCTGCCGCGGCACGTGCCGCCGGTGCGCAGCGGCTCCGCGCGCCAGCATGCGCTCGGCGGTTTGCGCTACGTCTGGAGCCATCCGCGCGTGCTCACGATCCTCGTGCTTTTTGGCGTGGTCGGCATCTTCGGCTGGTCCTACGCCGTGCTCATGCCGGCAATCGCGCGCGACGTGCTCCACCTTTCCGAGCGCGGCTACGGCATCCTGCTTTCCGCCAGCAGCGTCGGGGCGCTGGCGGGTGCCCTCGGTGTGGCGACGGTCGGCCACCGCTACCCGCC
The DNA here is from genome assembly GCA_964235505.1 of uncultured Chthoniobacteraceae bacterium. Taxonomy (GTDB): domain Bacteria; phylum Verrucomicrobiota; class Verrucomicrobiia; order Chthoniobacterales; family Chthoniobacteraceae; genus CAXSDZ01. The sequence continues at coordinate 3,360 of CAXSDZ010000332.1, read as the reverse complement.
GCGCGTGATCGCGCTCGCCGGAGTGTGGCTCTTTTCGCTCGCGCTTTTTTGCTTTTCGCAGACGCGCACCTTCCACCTCTCGCTCGTGTTTCTGGTCTTTGTCGGCTTGGGAATGATGCTCTTCTTTTCCACCTCGAACACGACGCTCCAGACGATCGTGCCAGATGAAATGCGCGGGCGGGTGATGGGCGTCTGGTCGCTCGTCTTTGGCGCGATGATCCCGCTCGGCAGCCTCCAGGCGGGCGCGCTCGCGGGCTGGCTCGGCTCCGCTGCGACGCTCGCGATCGGGGCGGTCATCTGCGCGATTGCGGCAGGCATCACGCTCGTGATCGTCCGCCACCGGGACGCCGCGATGGTCCCTGTGCCCCAGACCGCCGGATGACGCTCGTTGCCCGAACCTTGCTTCGGAAATGCGCTGCTCATCCCTGCGCTGAATCTTCCGGCCCTTCACCACGTCTGCTCGAACCTTATGCAACCTCACCGACTTCTTCTCGCCACCGCGTTTGCCGTTGGCATCACCCTCGCCGCTCCCACGCCTGCCCACGCTGCCAAGCCCGGCAAGGCTGGAAAGGGCGAACAGCGCGTCGCCGCACGGATGCTGGCGCGCTTCGATCGCAACGACGATCAGACTCTGGACGCGACGGAAGCCGAGCGGGTGCGCAACGCATTTGAAACCTTGAAAGCGCTCGACAAGGACAACGACGGCCAGCTTTCCGACTCGGAGATTTCCGCCGCGAAGATAGGCAAGAAAGCCGGGCCGGGAAGGAAGCGGAAGCTCAAGTAGCCAAGCTTTGAAGCTGCGGGAGCTAACTCTTCACGCAGCTTGCAAACATGTTGATGCCTTCCGGCTCGAAACGGATGGCAGTGCAGGGCTGGCCAAACGCGGACTCCGCGAACAAGCGGTTCATGTCTGCTTCGCTGCGATGGATGAGCTTCCAATCCAAAAGGTAATCCATGAGCACCTTGTCGGAGTTGCACGGGTGAAAGTTACCCAAGATGACCTTGCCGCCGGTGCGCAGGCGCGCGTGAATCCAATTGATTAGCTTCAGGACGAACTTGTCGTTGAAGTAGTCGATCAAGCCGATGCTATAGATTAGATCTTGCGGAGGCAGCTCGAGCTTCTGCCGGCCCATCGCGAGATAGACCAAGTTACCCGGCACGAGAGTCATCTGATTCTGAAGCTTCGCCTTGTCCCGCTTGTCTGCGACAAAGGCCAGCGCTTGTAAGTCGATATCGATGAGCGACGCCTTGAGCTGGCGCAGATTCTCCAACTTCCCGAAGACGTCGAACAACTCTGCAGCCGGGCCGCACGCGAGGCTGGTGATGTGGATAGCTTCTTCCGAGCCTTTCATCACCGCTGCGATCTCTTCTGCGAGAAGGGCGCGGCGGTTCCGCACGGCTTTGGAAGCGCGCGTGTGCAGGAAAGCGCCATCCAGCGCAGCGCCGACGCGCCCGGTCCCGGTCGGCTCATTGGCATAGATGATGTCGATGGTCAGGAAGTCGCCCGCATAGCCGCGCGGCTTCGAGTAGAAGCGTTCCGCCGTGCGAGTAAGCAAGAGATAGGGAAGAAATTCCCGCTGCAGCCGCCGACCGAGCGCAGCCTTGACTAGCTCATTTTGCTGCGCCGCATCGCCGATGTGAGTGTGCGCCAGCACGCAGAGCTGCTGAAAGGCGGAGTCTATCGCCACTGCACTTGCCTCCGGCAAGACGCCGTCATGTTTCAAAGCTTCGCCGTCTGCTTCCAAAAGGAGCTGTTTGAAGCTATCCACCGCAGTCAACAAGACTGCCTCGATCCCTTCACCCGCACCGCCGCCTTCCATCGCCGAGGCGAGCACGCGGCCGATGTCTCCCACCTGGCGGCGGAGGCGGCGCGAGTTCAGCACGGCGAGTGAGCGATAAAAGCGCGCGGCGAAAGCGCCGTCGGTCTCAAGCTTCTCGTCCAATGCGCTGCGGGGCAGCACCAGCAGCAGGGAGCTTTCGATCGCCACGACGGACGCGGCGGGACTGCGCCTTTCCAGCAGCGAGATGTCGCCGACGATTTCGCCCGCGCCGAGCGTCGCGATTTCGCGGTCGCCCAAGGCTGCGATCCGCACCCCGAAGAGTCCTTCCAAAACGAGGAACAGCGAGTCCAGCGGTTCGCCTTCGCGGATGATGGCGGTGCCCGAGATCACCTGCTGCTCGACGCCGATGGAGAAGAGCCAGCCTGCATCGGAATCATTGAGGTCTTCGAGAAGGCGGAGTGCTGGTTGCATCATGGAAAGAGGGATTCGACCGCGCGCGGAGCGTGCCCCGAACCCCGAGGGAGAAGCAAAGCGTTTCCCGTTTAGCGATTGCTCGCTTGACCGAGCTGCAGTTGTAGAGGCGGCTCTGTTCTGCCCCAAGTGGACAGAATGTGCCGCCTGTCCAATGTGACTCAGATATTCAACGGCGCAGCGTCTCGCGACTCCTCAGCAGCCTGCGGCGAATCCCTCAAAGCAAAGCGTCTTCGCGGCAAAACACGGAGTATGTCCGATGAACCACTGCCGCGCCGCCAGCGGAACAGCGCACCCCCGCTTCAGCGCTCCGCGAGCGGCGACTCTGCGTAGCGCGCGAGCAGGTCGGCCGGGTCTTGGAAGATGGCAACTGCGCCACGCAACGTCTCCTCGGGAAAGCCACCGCACCGAACCGCGATCGTGCGCAGCCCGGCCTTCTGCGCGGCCTCGATATCGTAAGGCGTATCGCCGATGACGATGGTCTCCTCCAGCCGCGGACCGCCGAGTTTCTTCAGAGCTGCCTCGAAGATGTCCGGGTGTGGCTTGCTCTTTTCCGCGTCGTCCTTGCTCGTCTCCGCACCGAGCGAAAGGTCCGCGATGCCCGCCGCCTCCTTGTAGGCTTCAAGTTCTTCGCCGTTCGCAGATGAGGCGAGCGCGACCTGCCTGCCTTCGCTTTGCAGTTGGAGGAAAAGCTCGCGCACTTTTGGAAAGCCTTTCACCTGCGGCAGGAACTCCTTTTGGAAAAGCTGCTTGCGAAATTCCTCCATCTGCTTGCCCTGCTCAGCGATCTCGTTTTCGGAAAGGAACACTGGCATGAGCTCGTCGCCGCCCTTGCCGATTTGCATCCGCACTTCATCAAAGGCGATCTCCTTGCCGAAGTGGCGGAAGGTCGCCTGCCAGGCGCGCGTGTGCAGGTCCACGCTGTCGATCAGCGTGCCGTCCACATCGAAAATGACTGCTCGGATCATGATCTGGAAAATGAAGCGGGACGCCTCTCGGAGGCGTCCCGCAGTTGCACAAAAGGAAGGCGGGGCGACTTTCGCCGCACTACACCGATGGCGTGCCGCGACCGCCAAGATGGCGGATCACCCAGATGACCGCGAAGATG
>CAXSDZ010000331.1:0-4301 GCA_964235505.1 uncultured Chthoniobacteraceae bacterium | reverse complement strand
TTTCCTGGATACGCTCGCTGCGGCGCAGGCGGAGAGCGGTCAATTCGAGACCGCGCTCGCGACACAGAAGAAAGCCGTGGAGCAGGCAAAAGCGATGGGCGATGCCCGGCTCGTAACCGAGTTTGAAAAGCGCCTCGCCCCGTATGCGGGCAAGCAGCCATATCGAGAGGAAAAGCCGGAGGTCGCGGCCCCTGCGCCTGTGCCGGCCACGCCGCAGTGATCCCCGCTTGTCACTGCTTCACAGCGCCCTTCCTTCTCCCTGCCGAACCGTCAGCACCCGGTCCACGCCGCCCGCCTCGAATCCCTCGCGCTTCGGCGTGCCGCTGGGCCAGGTGACTTCCACGGCCTCCACTTTGTCCGCTTTGCCGAGGCCGAAATGCACGCGCGGATCGCTGCACGCGAGGTAGGAGTAGTTGCGCAGGCAAAACGCCGCGCGCTTGCGCCCACCGCTCGTCACTTCCATCTGTGCGCCGAGCGCGTCGCGCTTGCCGATCTGCGGCAGCACTTGCAGCCAGTGGTGCTCCGGCGGCGCGGCATCGTTGCGGAAATGCGCAGCGTATTGTCGAGGTTCATCGTGATCAGATCGACCACGCCGCGATTGTGCAGGTCGGCAAAAGCGAGCGCGCGATGGACCTCCAGCTTCTTCGGGAAATCGCCCGCTGCCGCGCTCGCGTCGGCGAAGCGTCCGCTGCCATCGCCGCGGAAAAACAGGCTCGGCTCAGCGAAGCGATTCCAGAATGGACCGACGTTTGCCTCCGGCCGCACGGGACCACGCGCGACCCGGCCATTCACGATCGCGAGGTCGAGGAAACCGTCGTTGTCCGCATCGAAAAATCCCGCGCCCCAGCCGGTGAACGGCCGATCGATGAGCCCCATGCCAGCCGCCGCGGACGCATCCTGATACGTGCCGTCGCCGCCCGCGAGCCAGAGCGTATTCGTCTCGCCGCTGATGTGCGTCATGAGGATGTCCTGGTGCCCGCGTCCGCGGTTGCGCACGTCGCCCACGGCCACGCCCATGTTTGCCTCCACGCTGCCAAAAGCATTCAGCGCACTGCCGCGCAACAGCGCTTCATCCGCAAAAGTGCCGTCGCCCTGGTTCACCCAAAGCTGATTCGGCTCCTCATCATTCGCCTGGAGCACATCGGCGAAACCGTCGCCCGTCACATCCGCCGCGATGATCCCCCAGCCACGCCCCGGCGCATCGATGCCGGCCTGGCGCGTGATGTTTGAAAAGGTGCCGTCGCCATTGTTCCGCCACAAGGTCGCGAGCTGGCCGGGAAACGTGTGCGGTCCGCAGTAGTCCAGTTCGTCCGAGGATGCGCTCCCTTTGCATTTCCTCTGCGGATCGAACGTGGCGAAATGCGCCACCCACAGATCGAGATCGCTGTCGCCATCGAAGTCGAAAAACGAAGCTGTGCTCGACCAATTGCTGCGCGATGTGAGCAGCGGATCTTTTTCACCGCCGGGCCCGCCATCACGGAAGCCCGCCGTCGCAGAGGCGTCAATAAAAGTGCCGGTGCCGCTGTTGAGATAGAACTCATCTGGACCGTTGAAATTGCAGACATAAACGTCGGCCCGGCCGTCGCCGTTCACATCGCCGACTGCCACGCCGTGGTGAAAGCCTTTGCCGGCGAGCCCCGCTGCGCCAGGCACTTCGGTGAAGCGTCCGTCGGCGTTTTGATGAAACAGCCGGTTCGGCGCAGTCGCATTTTTCTGCTCTTCCCAAGGAGCCGGCGCGGGGTGGGGGACGACCAGGATGTCGAGCCGCCCGTCGTTGTCGAAGTCGAGCACCGCGACCGCTCCGGGTGTGATCTCTGGCACGAGGAAGGTGCCGTCGGGATAAACGGGTGGGTCTTGCTGAAAGCCGAGCGCGCCGGTCACTTCGGTGAAAAGATGCTCGGGCTGGTGAGTGCGGATCGTCATCGCAGCCGGGGCGGGAGCGCTGGTTTCCGCAGGCTGCGCAACTGACGCCGCGGGCCGGGAAGGCCGATCACACGCGGCAAGCAGAAGCACGGCTGCGCATCCAGGCAGCGATATAAAGGAGGTGAGCGTGAAGCGATGTCGCGCGAGATAGGAGGGGAGGAGTTTGCTGGACACAGGACGCGCAGCGTAGCCATGCGCCGCAGGCAGTTGCAAACCGCGATGGTTCCAGGAGGGCTGGAGGCGCTCGTGGCGGTCCCGCCTGAGCTGGCGCTTGCGATCACATACGCGAACCGAGGACGGTGCCGAGATGCGGCATCTCTTCCTGCAAGAACACCAGTCACCGGCTTTTCCGATACATTCCCACTTGCCAGCCACGAACTTTCAGGAAATACTGAAAACACAATATGGCAAAGCGAACTGCCGATTTCACTGCGGAGCAAGTCCGGCTGGATGCCACCCGGGATGAGTTTGTCACCCAATGGGGCGCAATGGGCAGCGCCTGGGGTGTGAACCGCACGATGGCCCAAATCCACGCGCTGCTCATCGTCAGCCCGCGGCCGCTTTCCACGGATGAGATCATGGAAGATCTGAAGATCAGCCGTGGCAACGCCCACATGAATCTGCGCGATCTTGTGGGGTGGGGACTCGTGCGCAGTGTCATCCGCAAAGGAGAGCGCAAAGAATTCTTCGAGGCGGAAAAGAATGTCTGGAAGATGTTTTGCACCGTGGTGCGCGAGCGCAAGCGGCGCGAAATCCGGCCTGCGATCAACGTGCTCAAAGACTGCGCGGAGCGGACCGACGACCTCACGCTGCCGGAGGCGCAGGAGTTTCACGCGCAGATGAAGGCGCTTTCCGAGTTCATGGAAATGGCGGATGGCGTGCTGAGCAAAATCTCGCGCACCCAGGGCAGCATCGTCGTGCCGTGGGCGCTGAAGTTCCTGAAGTGACGCACCCTCATTTGCGCGAGATTTTCAATTTATCCTGAAATCACAAGAACGAACGAAACAAGAAACAAACCTGCCATGAATGCCATCGTCTGGACCTACCTCCTTTACCTCGTCATCTCCATCGCCCTCACCGTGTGGGTCGGCGGCACCCTGCACAAACACGGACGCATCTTCCTGGTCGATGCCTTCCTCAAAGACGAGCGGCTCGCTGATTCCGTGAACCACCTGCTGCTGGTCGGCTTCTACCTCATCAACTGCGGCTACATCGTCCTCGCGCTGAAAACCGGTGACAAGCCGACCGACATGCAGGGAGTGCTGGAGGCGCTCAGCACCAAACTCGGCGTCGTGCTGCTCGTGCTCGGCGGGATGCATTTCTTCAACCTCTACGTCTTTTCCCGCCTGCGCCGCCGCGCGCTGCTCCACGGCGCGCCGCCGCCGCTCCCGCCGGATGCCCAGCTCCCCATCGGAGCGCCGCAATAGCCTGCCATTCCGCGCGCGATGAAATGCCTCTTCATTCTATACGATGCACAGTGCGAGCTGTGCTGCCGCATCCGCGCGTGGCTGTCGCGGCAGCCCTCGTATCTGCCGCTCACCTGGCTGCCGCTGCAGGCGGAGGAAGTGCCGCGCCGCTTCCCAGGGATCGAGCGGTTGCGCCCGCACGAGCAACTGCTGGTGATCAGCGATCGTGGCGAGGTATGGAGCGGCGAGGCAGCGTGGATCACCGTGCTCTGGGCACTGCGCGAATACCGCCCGTGGGCGCTGCGGCTGGCGCAACCTGCGCTGCGGCCATTTGCGCGGCGCGTGTGCGAATCCGTGGCACGCAGCCGCCATCTCATCTCGCGCTGGATGCGGCGCGAAACTCCCGCTGCGCTCCGCGTGAAGCTCGCGTGCCTGCCCGACGCGCCGAGCTGCTACGAGGGCTACTGCAAACCCCGCTGATCCTGCCGATGCCTGCAACTCTTCGTTCCACTTTGGCCATGTTCGACCGTCCATCTGTCGCCGTTCGTGCCGAGGAAATGGCGCTCCCGCCGCGGCTGCGCGCTGCGGCTGTCGCGCTGGCGTTCATCGGCTCGGGCATCTTTGGCGCAGCGTCGTGCTGCCCGGCTGGCAAAGCGCGCCCGCCGCGCTGTGGCTTATCGCTGCCGCCGGACTGGCGTATTGGCACGTCGGTTATCGGCTTCACGTGCAGGCGCGGCTGGCAAATGGCGGCACGCTCGCGGGCCTGCATTTCGTGCGGAGCGACTGCGATCGGCGCGTGGTTTCAGCGGCGGGAAATCTGCTCACCGACTTCTGCTTCCACACCGCGCGCGTCCAGGTCGAAGAAACCGGTGAGCGGGTCATTGGCGCGATCCGCATCCCCGGCGCGAATGCAGACTTCCGCCTGCTCCCCGGCACGGAGCCAGACCTCGCCGCGGGCTCGGCTTTTCCAAG
>CAXSDZ010000330.1:2323-4452 GCA_964235505.1 uncultured Chthoniobacteraceae bacterium | reverse complement strand
CAAGTTCCGGGTTCAACGCGTACTTCGCGAAGCTCACGGCATCGCCGGTCGGCAACGTGCGGTTGTAGTTGTCCTTATCCGCGAGCGCCACGATGGCCTCGTTGAAGAGCGGATTTCCCTGGCGTGCGACTTGGATGAACTTGCCGGCGTGGCGTGGCGTGCTGCGGGCGGGCTCGCCTTTGCGGAGGTTGCCAGTGGTGCGCGGGGCGCGCAGCACGGTGATCTGCTGCCGGCTGGTGGAGGCATACACCCCGACGATCTGCTGATCGCCGCCGATCGCGCTCACCGGGATGGCAAGCACGATGGTGTGGACGTTGAATCCGCCCTGGCTGTCGAACGGTTTGTTCGGACCGGAGAAAGAGAAGTCGAGGTCGAAGATGGACTGGATGTCGGCATAGAAAGCGTCGTCGCGCTGGCCGGCGAAGACGATGTTGCCGCCGAGATTCGTGATGCCCTCCTGGGTGTAGGCATCGAGCAGCGTGGCATCAGCCACACCTTCCTTCGCCGGGTTTTCGCCGTTGTTGCCCTGGTTGTATTTCGGCGTGAGGAGGCCCTGATTGTTCGGAGGCACGACACCGCCACCCAGCGACAACGCCTTTTTTTGGCCCCGCTGCGTGCGCGCGAGCGTGTAGCGCTGCACGAGGTTTTGCGCCGGATCGTCCACCTCATTCACCACACCGGCGAACGCCTGCAGGATTGTGCCTTGGTTTTTGAAGGCCGTGTTGAAGCGGAAATCGTAGGAGTAGGTGGCGCGTCCCGCTGCCACGTCGGCGCCCGTGGCGACGTGGATCGTGTAGAGCACATTGTCATCGAAGCGGTAGGTATTCGGCCCGATGCCGGGCTCCTCAAAGGGATACACCGCGAGCGCGGTGACGAGGTATTTGATCCCGTTCGAGGTCGCCACGAACGAATAAACATCGGTCGTATTGGCCGGGTCATCGAGGGTGATCAGCGGCGCATCCATGTGGGAGGAGGCAAAGCACGGAAGCGGCACGAGCGCGACGGCGCTCAGCGCCAGCGCGGCGGCAAAGGCGGCGGGTTTATTTCGGAGTTTCATCATCGGTTTATCGGTTTTGGTTTGAGGTGAGTGATTGTGGCAACGGCTGCGCCGGGTCGCTTCCGAGCGCGGCGATTTCCGCATCGAGCAGGGTGCGCTCGGAAGGGAGGAGCATCGGGCGAAGGTCGTTCGCTTTTTCCAGGTGTCCGCGCGCTGCGTCGCGCTGACCGGCTGCGGCGGAGATCACTCCCGCGTGGAGGAAAAGACGCGCGTCCTGCGTGCCTGCGCCTAGCGCCAGTTCGGCATTGGCAAGCGCCTCACGTGCTTGCCCGTCTCTCCACTGGGCCCAGGCGAGCGCATCGAAGGTGAAGACATCCCGGCGCGCTTCCAGCTCCTGCTGCGCGAGGAGGAGCGCCTTTGCCGGCTGCTCGCGGCGGGTGGCGAGATACAGCGAAAACGAGCGCGGATCGCTGCTCGCACCTCGCGCTTCGAGCTGGCGCTCGACGGCCTCTGCGCGCGTGCTTTCGCCAGCTTCCCGCAGCGCATCGGCTAGCGTCCACTGCACCTCCGGGAGCGGGTTGCGGTCGGCGGCGAGCTGGAGCGGCGCGATTGCCTCAGCGGCTTTGCCTTCGCCGAGCAAAATGCGCCCGCGCAGCAGCAAGGCCGGCGCGTATTCCGGCACGAGTTCCAGCGCCCGGGCAGAGAGCTGCCGAGCCGCCGCCGCGTCGCCGCCCTGCCACTGGTAGGCCGCGAGACGCGTCGCCGCCCACGCCAGTGGTTCCGCCGCCCGCGCGGTGCCGGATTCGACCGCGAGCTGCATCATTTCGACCGCTCCTTCCAAGTCGCCGGTGAGCCAGCGCAGGTGTGCGATGCGAGTGTAGCTTTGCAGGCCCGGCTTCAGATCGGCCATGTGCTGGTAAGCCTCGACCGCTTCATCCAGCCGGCCCTGCTCCATGAGCGAATCGCCAAGCAGCGCGTGATCGAGCACGTGATCCCGCACTTCCACGAGCCGCCGTGCAATCGCCTCCGCCTCACGAAACCGGTGCATCGCCGCGAGCGCGTGCCCGCGCAGGAGCAGCGCCTCCGGCTTGCCCGGGTGCGCGGCCTCCAGACAAAGCGCGCATCGCTCGGC
>CAXSDZ010000330.1:0-2313 GCA_964235505.1 uncultured Chthoniobacteraceae bacterium | reverse complement strand
ATGGTGCATCGCCTCGACGGCGTGCCCGCGCAGCAGCAAGGCATCGGGCTGATTCGGCGCGGTCGCTTCGATCGCCAGCCCGCATTGTTCGGCGAGCTTGTAATAGCCGGGATCGTTGCTCAGCCGCGCCTTGGCGATGAACAACTGGCCAAGCCGCTCCAGCGGTAGCTCCGCGGAAGGCGCGGCGGTGATGCGCCCCTGCATCCGCCGGATTTGCTCGTCGATCGGCTCGCTCCCTTCGTGAGCGCTCAGGATGATCGCCCGCGCGACGGCGTGGTTCGGAGCAGCCGGTGCGGGCACTTCCACCGCGCGACCTTGCACCGCGGGCGCGGACAAGGTGCGCGATTGGCTGCCGGTCGCGAGAACCCACGCTGCCATCCCGATCCCGCCAGCGGCCGCCAGAAACAAAGTCGTGCGGGCGGCTCGGGAAATACTCATGCGGCGAGTTATCCGCCGCCGATCGCGAAACGGATGCCGCGATGTTTTCGCGGCGAAACTGGAGATCAAGCGAAATCTGCCAAATCACTCGGAGGCAAAGATTTCTGCGTCTATTTGCGCTCGCGTTGCGTCCTCCTTCCCGTGCTGGCGTCGATTTCCCTGAGACCTCCTTCCTCTTGCGCGTGGCCGCGGCTCCTGCCAGCGGCACTGCAAAAGGTGGGGAGTTTGCCCGCCCACTTCGCGCCGCTTTCCACCCGCACCATGAATTCCCGCGAAAGCTCCGCCACCGAAGATGCTGCGCTGCTTTCCACCGTGGCCGCGGGAGATGAGCGCGCATTTCTTTCGCTTTACGAGCGCTTCTCGGGCCCGGTCTTTTCGCTGCTGCTGAAGATGCTGCAAAACCAGCAGGACGCTGAGGAGGTGCTCCAGGGCGCGTTTTTGCAGGTCTGGAAAAAGGCTGCCACTTATGATCCGCAGCGGTGCAGTGTTTTCACCTGGCTGGTGCTGATCGCGCGCAGCAAAGCGATCGATCGGATGCGCCAGCGCCAGCGGCACACGCGCGTGGTGGAGGAAATGACGCGCGAAGGATCGGCCACAGAAACCGACGCGCGCGACGAAGGGAATCCGGAGGTGCTCCAGCACGATCGGCAGGGTGCGATCCGCGCGGCGCTCGAGCACATCCCGGTCGAACAGCGGCAGGCGATCGAGCTGGCCTTTTTCAAGGGCATGTCGCAATCCGAAATCGCGGAGCATCTCGCGGAGCCGCTCGGCACTGTGAAAGCTCGCATCCGCCGCGGCATGCTCCGGCTGCGCGATACCCTGGCCCGCCGCTTATGAACGACGAGCGCACCGAGGAAGATGCCGCGCTCTACGCGCTCGGCTTGCTGAGCACGGCGGGAGCGCGGGAATTTGCGGATCGCCTCGCGGGAGACGCGGAGCTGCGCGAGCTCGTGCGCGATCTGGAGGAAACCGCCGCCAGCCTTGCGCATTCCGTGCCCCAGCATCAGCCGCCGCCCGCCGCGTTTGACCGCCTGCTTTCCACGATCCGAGGGGACTCGGAGACGGAGCGCCCCGCGCGCGGTGTGCCCGCCTGGGTGCCGTGGGCGGTCGCCGCAGGATTTGCTGCGGTGGCGGGCTTTCTCGGGCTCGAGCGCGGGCAGATGAAGCGCGAACTTTCGGCGCTCCAGCACGAAGACAACCTCTCGAAACTGCGCATCGCGACGCTTGTCTCGCAGGTGGAAAACGGCGCGGAAAGCGTCGGCGCGGTGGCTTGGGACGCCACCCAGCAGCGCGGCGTGCTCACGATCCAAAAAATGCCGCGGCTCGATCCCGCGCAGGATTACCAGCTCTGGGTCATCGATCCGCAATACAAGCAGCCGATCAGCGGCGGCGTGGTGCGCGTGGACGACGCGGGCGCGGCGCGGCTTGTCTTTACCGTCGATGTGCCGATCGGCACGGCGGATAAATTCGCGATCTCCCGCGAGCGGAAAGGCGGCGTGCCGCAGGTGGAAGGACCGATCGTGATGGCGGGGCAATAGGCCGGGCGTGCGACGATATCGGGTCGGTTGAGCAAGGTCGGCGTGGCGAGCGGGACTTCGGTGTCGAAGACGATGCTCGCCAGCCCGGTGAGCTCGCTCGGCTGCGCAGACCGGTTTTCTAGGCGGCATGGGAATCCGGCGGCGCATCTGGTAAACGCTCGCGCCCGCGTATCACATCACCCCAGAACGTTCCCATGCCCCACCTTTCCTCCAGCGAAACCCGCGATCGCGCCACACGCTTCGCCCGCACTTGGAGCGAGGCCACCTCCGAGCGCGCGGACAAGCAGACCTTCTGGAACGAGTTCTTCGACGTATTCGGCCTCCGCCGCGCCTCCCT
>CAXSDZ010000329.1:0-4454 GCA_964235505.1 uncultured Chthoniobacteraceae bacterium | reverse complement strand
GACGCCGCCGGCGAGCGCCGTGTCGCCGCGGTCCGTCCAGATGTGCTCGCAGGCGGAATGCACCGCCGTGAGCGCGGAGGAGCACGCGGTGTCCATCGCGACGCTCGGGCCGCGCAGGTTCAGGCAGTAGGAAATGCGGTTCGCGGCGATGGAATGCGCGGAGCCGGTAGGTGAATGCGGCGAGATGCCGGAGTGCTCGTGCGCGCTGCTTTGGATGCCCTGATAGTCGTTGTGGGAAATGCCGACGAACACACCGATGTCGCTCCCCTTCTCAAAATCGAGCACGAGTCCCGCGTCCTCGATCGCCTCCCACGCCGTTTCCAAAAGCAGGCGCTGCTGCGGATCCACGTAGGGCGCTTCGCGCGGCGAAATGCCGAAGAACTGCGGATCGAACTGATCGATCTGATCCAGAAAGCCGCCGCGCTTCGCAAAGGTCTTGCCCGCGATCCCGGGCTCCGGGTCGTAGTAGCGCTCCACGTTCCAACGGTCCGCCGGCACTTCGCTCACCGCCTCGCGCCCTTCCACGAGCAGCTTCCAGAAGGATTCTGCGTCGGTGACTCCTCCGGGAAAGCGGCAGCCGATTCCGATGATTGCGATGCGGTCTTTGGACATAAAAAGGGGATGGGACGCGCGAGACGGGCGCCGGACAATTTGCATTCAATCCGATGCGCCCTGCTCTGAAGAAGACGCCCGGCGAGCGGGCCTCTCCGCCAGAGGAAGTGGCCTCCGAAAAAATGCGGGCGGGAGTTGAGCCCGGGCGCGGGCGCGGCGTCCACATTTTTCCGCTCCGCGGGATGAGGCGCCAGCGTGAATGCAGCAGCGGGCGAAGACCGGGCGCACGCCTTCGCAAAGAGATGCGGGCGCGAAACGGGCAGCGGGCGAGCGAGCGCCGAACCAAAGGCACAATCAAACCCTATGTGCGGCATCGCAGGTATTCTCGATCTTGGTGGACAACGCACGGTGCCTGAAGGCCTCGTGGAACGCATGACGCGTGCGCTGCGGCATCGCGGCCCGGATGAGGAGGGCTACCTCCAGCGCCCCGGCCTTGCGCTCGGCTCGCGCCGGCTGAGCATCGTCGGCCTCGCCGACGGGCAGCAGCCGGTGTGCAATGAAGACGGAAGCATTCAGGTCGTGTTCAACGGCGAGCTCTTCGATCACGTGGAGCGGCGCGCGGAGCTGGAAGCGCGCGGGCATCGGCTCGTGAAGCACTGCGACACTGAGATCATCCCGCACATGTGGGAAGAGCACGGCACCGGCATGTGGGAGCGGCTGCGCGGGCAATTTGCCATCGCACTTTGGGATGAGAAAAAGCGGCGGCTCCAGCTCGGGCGCGACCGCTTCGGCATCGCGCCGCTGTATTGGAGCCAGCAGGGCGATTGGCTGCTGTTTGCCTCCGAGATCAAGGGTCTGCTCGCGTCCGGGATGGTGCCTGCGCGGCCGGACCGGCGCGGCATCGATCACATCTTCACCTTTTCCGCGCTGCCCGGCCCGGTCACGTGCTTTGAAGGCGTGCAGCTTCTCCGGGCGGGTCACTTTTTGGAGATCGCGCCGGGCGGTGGCGCGGCGGCGATCCAAGAGCGCACGTATTGGGAAATGGACTTCCCGGATGCCGGCGACGAAGACCCGGGCAACGATCCGAAGAAGCTCGTGGACGAATTTGAAACGGTGCTGATGCAGGCCGTGGAAGAGCGGCTGCGCGCCGATGTGCCGGTCGGCGCCTACCTTTCCGGTGGCGTCGATTCCAGCATGATCGTGGCGCTTTCCTGCCATCTGAAAGGCCCGGCGATCAACACCTACACCGTGCGCGTGGACTCGCCGGAGCTGGACGAGCTGAGCGCCGCCAGCCTCACCGCCCGGCACGTCGGGACAAAGCCGCCGATCGTGCAGGATTTCCGCGCCGAGGATGCGCTGGCGACCTATCCCGAGCTGATCCAGGCCGCGGAATCGCCGGTGATCGACACCTCGTGCGCGGCGTTGCTGCAGCTCGCGCGGAAGGTGCATGCCTGCGGGCAAAAAGTGGTGCTCACGGGCGAGGGCGCGGATGAGTGGCTCCTCGGATACCCGTGGTATAAGGCTGCGAAGATCATCGGTGCGCTGGACATCCTGCCGGGCGTGAAGCTCAGCGATCTCGCGCGCCGCGCCTTCCTGCGGGCGAACAAGGTGCCGCACTTTTCCGCCGAATGGCGTCGGGATGTGGAAGCGGCCATCGGCGGGCCAAACGCGTGGATCGATTCCTACGGTCTGCTCGCGATTTCCAAGCTCCGCTTTTACGCCGACCCGATGCGCGAAGTGCTCGCGAACTCGAACCCGTGGACCGAGCTGGCGATGCCGCTGGAGCGCGCCCGGCGCTGGCACCCGCTGCATCGCGGCGTCTGGATCGCAGGGCGCGTGACGCTCGCCGGGCACCTGCTCCAGGCGAAGGGCGACCGGGTCGCGATGCACTCGTCGGTGGAAGTGCGCTACCCATTTCTCGATGAGGAAGTCTTCGATTTCCTCGCGAAGCTGCATCCGCGCTGGAAGCTGCGTGGTTTCCGCGACAAGCACCTCCTGCGGCTGCTCGCTGAGCGCTGGGTGCCGAAGTCGATCGCGCGTCGGCACAAGGTGATCTTCCGCGCCCCGCTGGATTCCTTTCACATGGACCCGGAGCCGCCGTATGTGGCGCAGCTTCTCAGCGAGGAATCGCTGCGGCGCACCGGCTATTTCGACGCGGCGGCGGTGCGGGAATGGCGCACGGCTTTCCGCAAAATGCGCGTCGGCTCGCTGCCGCGGCTTTCAGTCGAGCTGGGACTCGCGGCAGTTGTGGCGACACAACTTTGGCATCACCAGTTCATGGGCGGCGGGCTGTGCGATCTGCCCGAGTGGGTGAATCCGGCGGATGCCGAGGGCGCGGAAAATGAGACCGCCGCTGTGTAAAAAGCTAGCCAGCGTTTGCGCCCAAACGCCGTTTGGTTACTCGGTTTTGGCCGCAAAAAAGCGCAGAGCACGCAGGAGGAATGGAGATTTTTAGCTTCCTCCCAGCCTTATTGTTTTGCGCCTTTTGTGCCTTTTTGCGGCTCCGATCTGAATAATCAAACGGCTTTTCAGCGAATCTTCTCCAGCGATTCGCGGCCGAGCCGCTTCATCTCCGCGTCGTCCTTTTCTACATTTGGCATCGCCAGCCCCTTGTTGATGAAGCGCCGTGCTTCGTCTTTCCGCCCCATCTGCGCGTAGATGCGGCCGAGCTCGATCGGGTGCATCAAGCGGCTCGGATTGAGGGCGCACGCCTTTTGCAGGCAGCGCTCCGCTTCCTCGATCGAGCCGGCCGGGAGCTTCCCGTAGATGGCGCCGGCGAGGGCGCGTTTCATCCCGCCGATATCGGCGAGCACGCGATGCCAGCGACCGAGGATGTGCCACGCGACGTCGCTGCGCGGATCGAGAGCCAGCGCTTTATCCACCGCGCTTTTGATGCGCGGCGACGTATCCACCTGCTCTTTCGAGCCGAGGATCGGCAGCATTTTCCCATACGAAATCGCTACGGAAAGCTGCGCCTCCGAGTCATTCGGCGCGAGCGCGGCGGCGCGTTGCGCATAGCCCAGCGCCGTCTTGCCGAGCCCGAGCTTTTCCTCGCGCGCGGACGCATCCGCCATGAGGTGGCGGTATTGCCGCGCGATGCGCAGGAGCAGGCGCGCGTCGTCGGGCTGCGCCTTTTCCGCCGGCAGGTAATACTTGAGCGCTTCGCCGGGCTCGAGCTTCCGGTCGAAGACATCGCCCTGCTTGACGAGGTCATCCGTGGTTTGCGCGGGGGCCGCCGCACAGGAAAGAATCAGCGCAAAAAGGGCGGCGACAGCTTGAGGAAAGGAGGCATTCATGAGTCGAAAAAATCGTCCGCCCTTGGCGAGGCAGACAGCACAAAGGGATCGTGGCGGAGGCCGGACTGCGCTGCACGCACCTCTCGCGTTCGCGCAGGCTCAGCGCTTCGCTTCCAGCAGCCGGCCTGCATTTAGGAGCGCCGCCTCGCCGCGTGGACGGCCGATCAGTTGCACGCTGGTGAGCGGCACGTTTCGGTCGCGCACCGGCACGGGCAGCGCCAGCGCGGGATTGCCCGCGAGGTTCACGGCAGCGGTGTTTTGCAAGGCGAGCACGCGCGCTTCAAACGCGGCCGACCCGCCGAAGAACGGCATGGCAGGCGGAAGCTTTTGCAGTGTCGGCAGCGCGATGAAATCCACGCGCTCCAGCACCCGGCTGAGCGCGGCTTTCCACGCGCCCTGCCGCGCGAGCGCCCGGGCCGCCTGCGCGACGGCCTCGAGGTCGTCTAGACCCTATGTAGCGGTCGCCCGCGCTTCGGGTTGACTGCCGAAGCTGGTGGCCGGACGCTCCTCGCGGGGGCTTGTCTGGCCGGAGATTGGCTCGGGCTGACCCCAGAGATATGAGGAGGTCCGGCCATGACTGGAACTGTGACGTGGGCGGGGCTTGAT
>CAXSDZ010000328.1:0-4461 GCA_964235505.1 uncultured Chthoniobacteraceae bacterium | reverse complement strand
GCCGGCCCCATCTGGGGACTCGGCGCGGCGGTGGCCGCGTGGCTCATCGCGCTCGGCACCGGCTCGCCGATGTTCGCCGCCATCGCGCGGACCGGCGCGTGGATCAATCTCTTCAATCTCCTGCCGGTCTGGCAGCTCGACGGCTCGCGCGCTTTCCGCGCCCTCACCCGGCAACAGCGCTGGATCGCCGCGGCGGTGCTGCTCGCAGCGTATGGCATCACCCGTGAAGGACTGCTCCTGCTGCTGCTGGCGGTCGCGGTCTGGCGCTGTTTCGAGAAGGAAAACGCGCCCACGCCGGATGGGCGCGCGCTGGCGGAATACGCCTATCTCGTCGCCGCGCTTTCCGCGCTGGCGATCCTGCCGGTGGGCAGCTGAGCACCGTCCTCGGGGCGGCTCGCTCGTGGCGCAGGACGCTGCATTTTCAGGCGAAACGCCGGGCGTCACCCGAGCCGCGCGGCGACTGCCTGGCCCATCTCCGCCGTGCCGACGCGGCGCGTCCCTTCGCTCCAGATGTCGCCGGTGCGCAGGCCATCATCGATCACGCCGCGCACCGCCGCCTCGATCGCATCCGCCGCCGCGCCCTGGCCCAAGGCATAGCGCAGCATCATCGCCGCGGAGAGGATCTGCGCGATGGGATTGGCGATCCCTTTCCCCGCGATGTCGGGCGCGGTGCCGCCGCTCGGCTCGAAAAGTCCGAACCGCCCGGTCGCCGTTTCCTTCACGCCCAGCGAGGCGCTCGGGAGCATGCCGAGCGAGCCGGCGATCATCGCCATTTCGTCGCTCAGGATGTCGCCGAAAAGGTTCTCCGCGAGCACCACGTCAAAGCCGCGCGGGTTCTTGATGAGCTGCATCGCGGCGTTGTCCACGTAAAGATGCGAGAGGAGCACGTCGGGATATTGCGCCGCGATCTCCGTCACGGTTTTGCGCCAGAGCACGCCATTTTCCAGCACGTTGGCTTTGTCGATGGAGGTCAGCTTTTTACTGCGGCCCTGCGCGGCTTTGAACGCGACGTGCGCGATACGTTCGATCTCGCTGCGGCGATAGATCATCGTGTCGATCGCCACCGCTTCGCCGTTCTCTTCGTGCGTCCCTTTCGGCTGGCCAAAATAAAGTCCGCCCGTGAGTTCGCGCACGCAGAGCACGTCGAAGCCGCCCGCGATGATGGACTCTTTCACGGGCGAGGCGTGCGTGAGTTTCGGGAAGCAGACCGCCGGGCGCAGGTTGGCAAAAAGGGAGAAATGCTTGCGCAGAGGCAGCAGTGCGGCGCGCTCGGGCTGCTCCTTTGGTGGGAGCGATTCCCACTTCGGACCGCCCACGGAGCCGAAGAGAATCGCATCCGACTCGCCGCAAACCCGCAGCGTTTCGGCCGGCAGCGCCTCGCCATCCACATCGATCGCGGCACCGCCGACGCGGGCTTCGGTCAGGTCAAAGCGGAGATCGAACTTCGTCTCCACCGCAGCGAGCACGCGCCGCGCTTCGGCCATCACTTCCGGGCCGATCCCATCGCCGGGGAGCACTGCGACTTTGAAGCTTTTCATAGGGCGGCGGAGGATAGGAGCGAGGGGTGAAAGTGAAAGTGGAAAGTGCCGCGACGCGCGCTCTGCGCGCCTCGCCGAAGCACTGGCAGCAAGTCGCGAAGCGACCGATTCCCGGCGTTCCGCACCTTGCGGATATGACGGGCTTACAAGGTTTGCCGCCGACTTTCCCTCAGCGCCAGTCCCGCGAGGCCACCGCTGATGAGCAGCAGCGGGAGCAGGCTCCAACGCGATTGCGGGGCCACGAACTCGCCGAGATTGAAGGAGGCCCAGCGGCATTGCGGCGTGCCGGGCGGGAAGAAGTTGTAAGTGAAAAGCCCTTCATAAACGCCGAGCGGATTTACCGAGACTGGCCCTTCCACCGAGCCGAGCAGAAACGGGCTCGGCTCGCCGCGCAGGATGCCTTCGTGGAAGGCGGCGCGCAGCTCTTCCGCCCGACGCGTGCGCTCGGCGGGATCATCGGTTTCCGCCGCGATGCGCTCCTGCTCCGCTTCCATCTGCACGCTGATCTGCTCGCGCAGCAGCGGCCACGCGCGGCCGGAGGTGAAGAGCGGCCACGCGTAATCGCCGAGTAGATTGTAGCTCCACTCCTCGCGCTTCCCTTCCACCCGCGCATGGCCACCGACGCCGACGGGGTTTTGGGCATCGGTGGCGGTGAGGAGGAGATGGTTGAAAACGGAAATCCCAGCGAGAGCACAGGCCAAGGCGAGCCAGTTTTGCCTACGAGGACCGAGCGCGGCAGCGCCGATGAACGACAGCAAAATCACCCACCACAGCAGCTTTGATTGCACTCCCAGCAGGTCGATTTCAGAGAGGAGAAGCAGAAGCACCGCAGGAGCTAGAACGAGAATCCAACGCTTCAACCCGAAGTCTGCGCTCCGCAATCGTTGGAACACCACCACCAGCGGCAGCGCCAAAAACGGGATGCCCGGCACGAGATACCGCGGCCCTGCGGAGAAGCCCGCGTGGTAGCCGTTGAAGCTCATGTTGATGTAGAAAAACCACGCGAAAATCCCAAGGCAGAGCCGCGCCTCGGCTGCGAAGCGCTTTTCCCGCAGCCACACGAACAGGCCGTAAAACCCGAGCAGCAGCACAGGCGAAAAGAAGAACAATCCGCGAAACGGCGACGCTAAGAGCAGCGTCCCGACGTAGCCGTTCGGCATCCCGATCATGCCGAAAAGCGCCGCGCCCTTTTCCGCGAAGAGCGGATTTTGAAAGTCGTTGTTGAGGCGGAACGGCGAGCCGAAACAGATCCAGCCATACGCCATCAGCAGCAGCGCAGGGCCCGCTCCGCCGAGGCAGAAGGCGAACGCATTTCGCCACGCAAAATTACGCCGTAAGCCCGGCGTCCCGAGCAGCGCATAAAGCCCGAGCGCTGCGACGCCGCCGATTGCGACGTAGTTCGTCACCACTGCAAACCCGGCGCAGAATCCCGCCAGCAGCGGGAGAAGTGGGGAACTCCCAACTCTCACTTTCCAACTCACCACGTCCGATCGATCCGCGCTCGCAGCCGACTGAGGGTTGAGAGTTGAGAGTTGAGAGTTGAGAGTCTTCTGGCCCGTCCGCCACAGAAAGTAGAACCCAGCGATCAGCAGTGCCGCCGTGAGATTGTGATCGAAGAGCAGCGTGGCGAAGGGGAAGAAAGTGGTCCCGAAGGCAAGCGTGAGGGTGGCAAGCAACGCCGGAAGTTCCGCACCACTCCCATGCAACGGCTGCTCCGCATCTCGTGCCGCTGCCGACCGCGGCAGCGCTCCCGCCATTTCTCGCGCGATCCGAAAGAATAGCACGCACCCGAGCGCCGAAAGCAGCGCGACGCTGCACACGCTCACGAGCCACGCATTCACCCCGAGCGCCCACCAGCCGTCGGGATTGATCCCGAGCATCCTCTCCACGTGATAGATGATGAAGTAACCCGGCACCGCGAGAAACGAAGTGCCAGGCGGCTTGTTCGGATGGAAGTGCCCGGTCGCTGGCACATACGCGATGTCGCCGGATGACGTGATCTCGATCATCGCCGCCTTTTCCACTCCCGGCTCCATCGGGTGCTCCTTTTCACCGACTGGGAAAAGGCTCCACTCCATGTCCACCCAACAGAGCCGGAAGCGCTGGCCGCGGTGCGTGTATTCGGCATCCTTCAGCGGCAGCCGCACGAGATCGCCGCCGTCCTCCGACTTCTTGTAGATGAGGAAATCATCGATCGCGAAGCGCCCCTGCTCCACGATTGCGCGCACTTCGGCGAAGCGCGCGTTTTGGTTCCACCCGCCGCCCTGGTTGAAATAGGCGAAGGCAAAGAAACACGCGATGAAGAGGAAAAGCTCGATGCGCTGGACACGGGTCATGGGAATGACGGATGACGAATGACAGATGACGAAGTGCCAAGCAGCGAATGCGCGGGACACGATGTAGCAGCCGCCTGTGAGTGCGCGCAGCGCCACCTCCCGATCGAGCTGTTTCGCTGGCGCCGTCCACTCCACGCTGGCACTCCGTCTTCGTCATTCGTCATTCCCCATGTGGTCCCAAAACTACACGCCCCTCCCCGGCGTCTTCCTTTCCGCCGCCGTCGCCGCGATCCCGATCGTGGTGCTGCTGGCGCTGCTCGCGGCGTGGCACGTGCGGGCGCAGTGGGCGGCGTTTTGGGGGCTCGCGTGCGCCGCAGCGCTGGCGCTAGTGATTTACAAAATGCCGCCCTCGATGGTCGCGGCCTCGGCGGTGTATGGCGCGGCGTTCGGCTTTTTTCCCATCGGCTGGATCGTGCTGAACGCGATCTTCCTCTACGAACTCTCGGTGCGCACGGGGCAGTTCGATGTGCTGCGGGGGCGGATCGCTGGCCTCGCCGATGACCGCCGCATCCAGGCGCTGCTGATCGCGTTTTCCTTTGGCGCATTCATCGAAGGCTGCGCCGGCTTTGGCGCGCCCGTCGCGATCA
>CAXSDZ010000327.1:0-4522 GCA_964235505.1 uncultured Chthoniobacteraceae bacterium | reverse complement strand
CACAAACTCGAACTCGTGCGCCAGCGGCGTGATTTCCGTGGGCGAGGCGCTGCGCTACATCCGCGATGGGATGGCGGATGTCATCGTCGCCGGCGGGTCGGAAGCGCCGCTTTCGCCGCTCACGTATGGCGCCTTCGACTTCATCAAAACCATGAGCCGCTGGGAAGGCGACCCACCGCTTGCCTGCCGCCCTTTCGACCTCCACCGCGACGGCTTCGTGATGGGCGAAGGCGGCGCGAGCCTCGTGGTGGAAGAGCGCGAGCATGCGCGGCGGCGCGGCGCGCACATCTACGCGGAGGTGCTCGGCTACAGCCTGAACAACGAAGCGTGGCACATGACGACGCCGCTGCCCGGCGGCGATGCCGTGATCGCCTGCATGCGCGACACCCTCGCGAGCGCGGGCGTGGAGCCGGAGCAGATCGACTACATCAACGCCCACGCCAGCTCCACGCAAGCGAACGACTCGAACGAGAGCGCCTGTATCCATGCGGTCTTCGGCGACCATGCGAAGCGGCTGGCAGTGAGCGGCACGAAGGCCTTTACCGGCCATCCCCTTGGCGCGACCGGTGCGATCGAGATGATCCTTTGCGCGCTCGCGCTCGACCGCGGCTACATCCCTCCGACGCTGCATTATACGACGCCGGACCCCGCGTGCGGCCTGGATGTGGTGCCAAACGCGGGCCGCGAGCAGACGCTGCGATATGTGCTGAACAACGCGTTCGGCTTCGGCGGCATCAACGCCTGCGCGGTGCTCGGGCGGGCGGAGTTGTAGCGGCTGGCAGGCGCGGGCGCGGCGGCGCGAACGTTTCGCGCTGTTGCACGGGACGGGATGAGTCTCTAATCGCATGGGCGTTCGCGCGCGCGCGAATCCATTCCGTTTTCACCATGAGCACCCCCAAGCAATTCAACGTCGCGGTCATCGGCTACGGCTGGGCCGCCACCGCCCACATCGCCGCCATCAATGCGACGGCACACGCGCAGGTCACCGCAGTCTGGAGTTCGCGCCCGCTTGATTCGGCAGCGCTCACGGCGAAGCACGGCTCGCCGATCGCGGCTTACACCGATCTCGCGGCGATGCTCGCGCTGCCGGACATTCACGTCGTCGATATCACCAGTTACCCGAATCAGCACGCGGCGCAGTTCGTCGCGGCGGCGCGAGCGGGCAAACACATCATCGTGGAAAAGCCGCTCGCCATCGCGTGGGCGGACATCCTCGCGATGCGGGCCGCGGCGGAGGAATCGGGGGTGAAGGTATGCGTCTGTTTCGAGTGCCGCTTTTCTTCGCAATTCCTCGCGACCAAGGCGGTCCTCGACGGCGGGCTCGTCGGCAAGCTGCACTATGGCGAGGTCGATTACTTTCATGGCATCGGCCCGTGGTATGGACAGTATCGCTGGAACACGCGGCGCGAACTCGGCGGTTCCGCGCTGCTCACCGCCGGGTGCCACGCGATGGATGCGCTGCTGCTGTGCATGGGCGCGGAGGTGGAGGAAGTGACGAGCTACGCGACAAAAAGCGCGCACCCGATTTTCCAAGCCTACGAATACGAGACGAGCTCCACGACGATCCTGAAATTCCGCGGCGGCGCGGTGGGCAAGTGCGCGGCGGTGGTGGATTGCTTCCAGCCGTATTACTTCCACACCCACCTCGTCGGCAGCGAAGGCTCGATCCTGGACAACAAGTTCCATTCGCAAAAACTCGGAGGGCTAGACAAGTGCGTCTGGAGCCAGCTTTCCATGAAGATGCTCGATAGCGGCGACGTGAGCGATCACCCGTATCAGACGCAGTTTCAGGCGTTCTTCGGCGCGCTGGCGCAAGGCATGGATATGCCGCTCACGAGCTTCGCGGACGCTTTTCAAACCCACCGCGTCATCGCCGCGGCGGACCGCTCGGCGGCGGAGGGGCGGCCGGTGCGGGCGGGCGATTTTGCGGGGTGATTTTCACAATCAGGTCTCCTAAGTTCACCGCCATGACCTTCGCTGAAATCAAACGTCAGGTGCCCAGGCTCTCACCCGAGCAGAGGCAGGAGTTGATGGCATTGATCGCAGACGCTGTGAGCTTAGAAACTGGAGAAAGAGCAGAAGAACTCAGCCGCCGCATGGCGCGAATGGACGCAGGCGAGAAATACACGATGGAGGATCTTGAGCGTCTGCATCGTGAATTGATCGCACAAGGGCGCTAAATGCCTCCTTATCGCATCGTTCTCGACGCGGATGCGGTGGCCGCTTTCGGCGATCAAACGGCGCGAGACCGAGCGAGGTTGCGTGATCTCTTTCTTCAGCTCGCGAGCGCTCCGCATCAACGCGGAGAGTCCACTGCAAAAGATCACCTCGGACGCACGTTGCAGATCAAGGCGTTCGGTCGCTGGCACCTGACTTTCTGGACGGATGATCCAGTCCACGAGCTGCGGATTGTTGGCGTCGATCGGATTGCGCTAGAGAGAGCAATTCGGCGCAGAAAAGCTTGAGACACAGCGATGCCCCGCGCTCTCGCCATTGCCGCGCACCCGGACGACATCGAGTTCGCGATGGCGGGGACGCTCCTGCTGCTGCGCGAGGCGGGCTGGGAGACTCACTGCCTGAACCTTTCCTCCGGCAATCTCGGAAGCATGACGCTGCCGCCAAAGCGGATCGCGACGCTCCGGCGGCAGGAGGCGAAAGCAGCGGCGGCTTTGATGGGAGCGCGATGGCATCCGCCGCTGTGCGATGACCTGGAGATCTTTTACGACGACCGCACGCTGCGGCGGCTCTGCGCAGTGGTGCGCAAAGTGGAGCCTGCGATCGTGCTTACGCATTCGCCGCAGGATTACATGGAAGACCACACGAACACCGCGCGCCTCGCGGTGAATGCGACCTTCGCGCGCGGCATGCCGAACTACCGCACGAGGCCCGCGCGCAGAGCGGTGGAGTCGGCGTCGGCCGTTTATCATGCGACGCCGCACGGTTTGCGCGATGGTTTGCGGCGGCGCGTGGCACCCGGGGCATTTGTGAATACCGGGAGCGTGCATGCACGAAAGCGGGCCGCGCTTGCGTGTCATGCTTCGCAAAAGGAGTGGCTCGATGCCACGCAAGGCATGGACAGCTACCTCGCCGCGATGGATGAATTCTCGCGCGAGCTCGGCAGGCTTTCGCAAAAGTTCACCCACGCGGAAGGGTGGCGGCGCCACTCGCACCTTGGCTTCTGTGCGGAGCTGGATGATCCTCTGCGCGCCGCGCTGGGCGCAAAGTATCGGGTGAACGCCGCCTACGAGCGCGCCCTGGAGCGCGGTGAGTGAGGCAGGCGGCTTTCGACTCGCGCCGCCGTGCGCCGCCGCTAGCATTTGCCGGATATGAGAGTTCCCCAAGCAGCGGCGGCAGTGGTCGCCAGCCTTTGTCTGCTGATCTCGTGCCTCGTGGCGGCTGAGCCTGCGGACGAGGTGAACGCGGTGGTCGCCCGCTTCAAAGCGGAGTTCGGCGCTCTCGCGATTTCTGAAGAAACAACGGCTGCACCGGTGAAGGCAACATACGTCCGGGAACTCGAACGTTTGCGCGACAGTGCGAAGACGCGCGGCGACCTGAATGCGGTGCTCGATTTTGAAGCTGCCATCGCCGCAGCCGGTCGCGATGCAGAGCCGCTGCCGGCCAAAGTCGCCGCGCCAGCGCTGAAAGTTGCGCGCGCCACGTATGACCGCAATTTGCAGCAAGCGCTCCGGCTTCTGGAACCAAAGCGAACGCGGCTGGAGGCGGACTATTCTCGCACGATGACTGAGCTGGAACAGCGCTACACGCGCGGCGGAAATCTCGAAGCCGCGAAGCTCGCCCGCGAAGCGCGTCTCATGGTGCCCGGTGGATCTGCCGATGTGCTGCCGGCGATGACTGGACCGCGCGAAGCGAAGGAAGGCTTGGTCGTGCTCAAGGATGACGGCGTGTTGAAAACCGAGGCAAGCTTCCGGCCGCCGATCGAAATCGAATACACCCTGAGGACGGACAATCAGGTGCGGCTCGGCTATGCCGCAGGCCAGATCATTCTCAACTGGGAGAAGAACCGCGACGAGCTGCGGGTCGATGGCGGCCCCGTCGGCGGGCAGCATCGCAAAGGAGCCGGCGGCATTCCCACGAAGCAGATGATCACCATCAAGCAGGTCGTGCTGCCGGGGCAGATGGTGCTTTCGGTGGACGGGCGGGAGCGAGCGCGCTGGGCCGGCGACTTCACGGATTTGAACAAGCCGATCGCCATCCACGCGGCGGGCTGTGCGACCTTGCAGATCAAGCAAATCACCGTCCGAAAGCTGCGCTGAAATCCCCCTCCAACCCGCCGCCTCCCATGCCTCGCGGGCTACCCCGAGCATGGCGGACTTGCCCGAGCCGGCATAGCCCATAACCGACGCCAGTCCTTCCTTTCCGGTGACGTGCTCCAACGCGGTGCGCTGCTCGGGCGAAAGGGTCAGCCCTCGGTCCACGGCCGCGCTCAACGCCGCCTCACGGTCGCGCGAGGAAGCTAAGTGCTGGCCCGTCCCGGCAAGCTCACCTGCGACGCGTTCCAGCC
>CAXSDZ010000326.1:0-4586 GCA_964235505.1 uncultured Chthoniobacteraceae bacterium | reverse complement strand
GGCTGCGGAAATTTGGCGCAGTCATCGGCGACAATGCGGAGATCGGCTGCAACTCCGTGATCAATCCCGGCGCGCTGATCGGCCGCAACACGGTGCTCTACCCCGGCACGCACTGGCGCGGCGTGGCCCAGGCGGACAGCGTGGTGAAGACGAAGAGCACGTATGAAATCGTCGCGCGGCGGGAGCCGGGGGCGGGGGGGCAGTGAGCAGAAGTCAGCAAGCAGTTGCCTGCCGCACTGCTCCACTCCCCCGCCCTTCCCCTTGCCAAGCCCGCACCCCTTTGCCACCTTCCCCGCCCTATGGCCGAGCCCGTCCCGACCGACGCCCCACTTCACCCTCCCGCCGTTTCCACGGTTTCCACGCTTCCGCCGGAAGCGGAATTTGATCCGCTGGAATTCTGGATCCGGCATCGCGGCAAGATCCTGCTCTACGGCGGGCTGCTGGCTGCGGCGCTGCTGATCTACGGCATCTACGAGCTTGCCCGCCAACGCACCGCGCAGGCTGCCCAGCGGGCTTATGCCTCCGCAAAGAGCGCGGAAGATTTCCGCCGTGTGCTCACCGATTACCCGCGCACCGTGCCGGGGGCGAATGCGCACCTGATGCTCGCGGACAAGCTCCGTGGGGAAGGCAAGCCGGACGAGGCAATCGCCACGCTGCGCACCTTTATCGATCAGCATCCCGACCACCCGCTCATTTCCGGCGCGCACGCGAGCCTGGCGGCGAGCCAGGAAGCGGCGGGCAAGCTCGATGAAGCGCTGGCGACGTTCCAAAAAGTCGCCACGAGCTATCCGACCAGCTTCAGCGCGCCCGGCGCCTGGATCGGGCAGGGCCGCATCTTCAAGGCGCAAGGAAAGATGGACGAAGCCAAGCGCGCGTATGAAACGGTGAAGACGCAATTCGCCGAGAGCCTCTTCGCGAACGAAGCGCAGCAAGAATTGCAGTCGCTCGGAAAGTAGCGTCCGTCGCAGCTTGCCGCCGGGCGGAGGGGGTTCGTTTTTCCGCGCAGCGGCTGGGATGGGCAAGTGCTGCGGGTGCTTTCAAGGCGCAGCATTTCGTGCGGCGGCGAAGCTCTCCAACGCCGCCGCCATTTGCGCGATGGCGCCGCCCCAATCGCCAGGCGCGGGCTGTCGAAATAGCCGCATCGTGGGATACCACGGACTGTCCGCTCGCCCGCGCAGCCAGCGCCAATCCGCCGCGTGCTGGAGCAGCACCCAGGCGGGCCGGCCGAGCGCGCCAGCGAGGTGCGCAGTCATGCTGTCCACGGAAATGATCAGGTCCATTTTCAGCATCGCCGCCGCGGCTTCGCGAGTGCCGGTGGTGAAGCGCGAAAGCGGGGTGATCGCGAATGGCGCGGCCGCGATTTCCTCCGCTTCCGGCCCTTGTTGCAGCGAAAAGAAACGCACACCTGCGAGAGCGCCCAGTGGTGCGAGCTGCGCGAGCGCCACCGAGCGGCTGCGATCCCACGCGCTGGACGCCCAGACCAGCCCGATCGCGCAGCCTTCCCCCGCCTCGATCGGGACGGGCTGCGCTCCGGCGCGGATGCGCTCGATCGGCAGATACGGCGTCGCTGCGGGCAGCGTTTCCGGCGTGTCGCGGAAGGCATACGGCAGCTCCATGCATTCGATCGCCACCTCGTGCTCCGGCTCTGGCTCGCACGTCCACGCATCGAGCAGCACATCGATCCCCGCCATTCCCGCGAGCAGCGGCAGCAGCATCGGCTGCGCCTTCACGATCACCTGCCGCGCCTGCTCGCGCAGCCGCGGGCAGTAGCGCAGAAACTGGATCGTATCGCCGAGCCCGTGCTCGCAGCGCACCAGCACGCGAGCACCCGCAAAAGCCGCTCCATCCCAAACGAGATGCTCGGGGCCGCGTGCGAAACCGCCACGCGCCGCCGCCACGCGACGAGGCAGCTCGATGCGATCCGTCTGCCGCCAGGCGGCCTCGAAATCTCCGTCGAGCATCGCCGCCATCCAGCGCTCGCCCACATCGCTGCACCCACCGCAATTTTCAAGCTGAGCAGCGTCGGGGAAAGTGCGCATGAGGTCTTTCGCAGCTTCGGCTTTCCCCGCTGTCGCGCGTGCCGCCGCATCCGCTCGCGCACCGTTTCCTTTCACTTGCCGACGTAGGCTTCGGCATGCGCCAGATGCCTTTTCCAGTTCTCCGCATAGCGCGCCGCCAGCTCGGGATCGTGGATCACCAGCAGGTTCTCGGCGTTGCTCCCTTCCGCAGCCTTCGTGAAGTTGAAGGAACCTGTGATCACGACCTCGCTGTCGATGATCATGATCTTGTTGTGAGCGATGGCGTGCTTCGCATCGATGAAGGTCGGCACGTTCCCGTGCGCGAGGAAATCGGCCTCGGTGTATTGCTCGTTGCGCTGATTTTTATCGATGATCGCCTGCACTTTGACCCCGCGTTTCTCCGCCTTCACGAGCGCCTGCGCGATCGGCGCGGAGGTGAAGGAATACGCCTGCACGAGCACCGTGCTTTGCGCCGCGTCGAGCTGGCGCACGATCGCCTCAGTGCAGCCGCCGTGCGGCGAAAAGTAAGCCTGCACTCCTTTCGGCACGGACTGCGGCGCGTCGCGGTGCAGCAGCGGAGAAAACCAGGTGCCGACCGCGAGCCCGAGTGCGAAGACGATGCCGACCAGGGTGGGTTTTGGCTGGGAACGAGGCACGCCGCGCAGCGTGCAAAGCAGCGCGGGCGGTGTCCAGCGGGAGTGGGGGGATTCGTGGAGCGTGGAGCGTGTGGGTTGGAGGTTGGACTTTGGGCGTTGAGCGTCTGGAAGGGATGCTCGCGCAGCGGGGCGGATTGCGGGCGGAAGGCTGACGCGCATCCTTGCGATCGGCATTGCCAGCGCAGCGACGCGTTTTTAGCGTGAGATCAACTTTATGCTGCGCGCTATCCTTTTGGTTCTTCTCGGGGTCGTCGTCGGCGCATCGTTTTTACCCTCAACAGTTGGCCCTGGTCGTCCGAAAGTTCCCAAATCTGCACTGCGAAAAATCGCAATGCTGGAGAACGAAAACGACCGCCTCCGCACGCTCGTCGCTGAGCACGAGCGCACGAAGGCGCTGGAGAAAAGCAAAGCGCAGCGCGAGGCGATCGAACGGCAGGTGGAGGCGATCCGCGGGATGAAGTTCAAAACTCCGGTCGAATACAAAGTGCTCGGCCGCGCGGAGATCAAGGCGGTCGTTTCTGGCAAGCTGGCGGAGGCGTTCTCCGAGCAGGAATTCGCCGCGATCAGCGCGGCCTTTGCGCGGCTCGGGCTGCTTCCGGAAGGCTACCCGCTACGCCAAAGCTACATCGACCTGCTCGGCGAGCAGATCGCCGCGTTTTACGATCAGCACCAGCGCCAGCTTTTCATGTTTGAAGACGCCACGCTGGACAATGCGCAGAATCGCATCGTCCTGGCGCACGAGCTCACCCACGCGCTTGCCGACCAGCAGTTCGACCTGCGCACGCTGCCGCTGGAGATCAAAAACAACGACGACCGCGCCGCGGCCGCCAGCGCGCTCGTGGAAGGCGAGGCGACGCTGGTGATGAGCGATTTCATGCTGCGCGATCTTTCGCTCGCGACGCTGAAAGACACCCTCACCGGCGCGCTCGGCCAGAGCATGGAGCAGCTTCAAAAGGCGCCGCGATTCCTGCGCGAAGGGCTCATCTTCCCGTATCTGCGCGGTCAGGAATTTTGCGCCACCCTGCGCGCGCAGGGCGACTACCCGGCTGTGTCGCGCGCTTTCAAAAATCCGCCGAGCTCGACGGCGCAGATCCTTCACCCGGAGAAATACCTCGCGCAGCCGCGGGAGGAGCCGGTGGAAATCAAGTGGCCGGAGGTGAAGCTCGATGGCCGCGCGCCGAACGTGGACAACGTCGTCGGCGAGTTCGCCATCCGCATCCTGCTCAGCGAGGCGACGGGCGATGCGCGAGCGGCGGAAAAGGCAGCGGCTGGCTGGCGCGGGGATCGGTATCTGAGCTTTGGGAATGGCGACGCGCTCGTGTGGAAAACGCAGTGGGCAGACGAAACGGAAGCCGCGGAGTTTTTCGCCGCAGAGCGGCAATCACTGGAAAAACGCTACGCGCTCGCCGCCCCGCGCCACGAGGCGCAGAGCTTCTCGGCGGATGCGCCGCGCGCGCTGCGGCTGATCCAGACTGGGGCAGGCGTGCTCTGCATCGACGCCCCCGATGCCGCGACCGCGGAGCGGCTGCGCGCGCAGTTTGGGCAGTGAAAGCGGGTCTCCCGCATCTCCACACTTCCGCTCTCCGGCATCGCGACCGTATCGTCCGCGCGCTTCCCGCACCGCCCATGGACCAATCCGAAATGCGCCTCGATCCGCTCACCGAGGCTTGGACCATCTTTTCCGCAGCGCGCGCCGCGCGTCCCGTCTTCGGATCGGCGCGCGTCGAAGCGGCCGAGCACGCGAGTGCGGATCCCTTTCTCGCGGGCCGCGAACGCTTCGCGCCACATGCACTCCACGCTGCGGAGGCGCGGGGCGCGTGGCAGGTCCGCGTAGTCCCGAACCGCGCGCCGGTGCTGCGCGTGGAGGGCGATCCGACGCGGCATGCGGACGGATTCTACGACCGCATGGATG
>CAXSDZ010000325.1:0-4601 GCA_964235505.1 uncultured Chthoniobacteraceae bacterium | reverse complement strand
GGTCGGCGTGAATGGCACCGGCAAAACCACTTCCTGCGCGAAGCTCGCGCACTTCCTCCAGAGCAAAGGCCACCGGGTGATGCTGGTCGCGGCGGATACCTTTCGCGCGGCGGCGATCGAGCAGCTCAGCGTGTGGGCGGAGCGGATCGGGTGCGAGATCGTAAAGGGCGAATACAACGGCGACCCGGCGGCGATCTGCCACGATGCATATCAGGCCGCGGACAAGCGCAACGTGGAATTCCTCATCTGCGACACCGCCGGGCGGCTGCACACGAAGATCAACCTCATGGGCGAGCTGGAAAAGATAAAGCGCAGCCTCGGCAAGCTCGATCCGACGGCGCCGCACGAGGTGCTGCTCGTGGTGGATGCAACCACCGGCAGCAACGCGCTTTCGCAAACGCGCGAGTTTAATGAAGCGGTGAAGCTCAGCGGCTTGATCGTGACGAAGCTCGACGGCAGCGGAAAAGGCGGCGTGGTGGTGGCGATCCAGAAGGAGCTCGGCATCCCGACGCGCTTCATGGGCACGGGCGAAAAGGCGGAGGATTTCGCGTTCTTCGAGAGCCGCGTTTTTGTCGAGCAGATGCTGTAGGTCGTGGAGCGGAGAGAGTGGAGCGTTGGGATGGTGTAGCTTCGCTGCTGCGCCACCTTCGCTACTCTGCTGCCGCGAAGCTCGTGTAGCCGCTCTCGTCCAGACCGAGGAAGTAGCCGAAGCCCGCGTTCTGCTTTTGAAAGATCACGCCGTGCAGCTTCGTCGCCACGCCCGTCGCGGGGTGGATGAAGCTGCCGGAAAAGCGGCCTGTCGCCGGCTGGATCGTGACCCGCAAACCTTGCAGGATTGGGCTTTCCAGGGAGATGTGGTTATCCGTGTCGAGGGTCGTGGGCTGCACATGCACGACCGCCGGATCGAGATCGCCACCGCCGAGCAGCAGACGGCTGTTATTTTCCGCGGCCTCCACTTCAACGACTGGCGTGCCCGCCGCCGGCGCCGTGTAGCGCGAGCCGACGATCGGCTGGTCGGCCTGAAAACCGCCCGCGTAGAAGCGCCGGCCCGGCTGCGCTGGCCGCACCCAATGCAGGCTTCCGTCGAGATCGCTCACCGCGGATTCGCGCAGCACGAGCTGGCCCGTTATGGCGCCCGCGCCTGCGTAGAGCGGCACGTGAAAGGCGAGGGTGTCGCCCTTGGAAACTCCGCCGCCGACTGTGAAAGGCGTGCCGTCTGCGAGCGCGCCGACCAGCGTCGCGTGCCCCGTCGCGCTGATCGTCAGCGTGGCAAAACCATCGCCCTGCGGCAGCGATCCACTGCCGCCCGCACGCGGCGGGAGCGATACCGTGTAGCGGCCCACTTTAGCAAAGCGTCCTGCCGCCGCCGCGAAGTTCGCGCTGGTGGAAATCTGCGCCGTCCACGCTCCATCCGTGACACTGCCGCTGACGCCGCCGCCTGCGAGATCGAGCTGGAGGGAAACGCTGAGTGGTGCCGCGCCACGCCGCGGGATCTGGAGAGTCGCGGTGCCATCGATCTCGAAGCGCCCGCGGAGCGCCAACGACGCGCAGCCTAGCCGCAGCCGGCCCGTGAAGTCCCCGTCGCCGGACACCGCGACGGTCAGCAACCCATTCTCACCGCCGCCTTGCACGAGCCCGCGATATCCGCCGCGCGGGGTGAGGAATGGATTCGGAACGAAGTTCGCCGTCAGGTTCATGCCCTCGGCCATGGTGAAGGAAAGCACCGCGCGCGTGCTGCTGATGCTGCCGCTCCAGCCCTGAAACAGTGCTCCGTCCGCAGCGCGCGCCGTCACCGTGTAGCGCCGCCCAGCTTCCCGGTTGCTCGTGCCAGCGAAATCGTCTGAAACGCGCCCGTCGCCTTGGACACTGACGCTAAGGGAGGTCATCACCACGTAGTTCACCGAGCGGGTCGCTTCCGCGAGCGGCTTGCCGGCAGCGTCGATGCTGCGCACGCGGATCGTGTTTGCGCCGGGCAGGAGGCCCGTCGCCGTGCCCGACCATTTCGCCACTCCCGAGGCGTCTTGAAACGCGCCGATCCCCGCCGCGTTTTCCACGCGGAACTGGACCGCCTGCGCCGGCGTGCCGCCGCCCACATTTCCCGAGAGCGCCACCCGTGGAATCGACACGCGAGCACCGGCAACCGGCGCGGCGATGGCGAGGCGCGGCGTCGGCGCGGGCGGTGCCGTGATCACCACCCAGTAGTAGCCATACTCGGATCCGGGAAGATAAACGTAGCCGACGCCGACCGACGTCTGGTCCGCATAAAAGTCGTCCGTCGCCAGCAGATGCGTGCGGTGCGGCGAGGAGTCCATCCAGTCGGAGTAAGTCGCGGATGCGCTCGCATGCCCTGCCGCGATCGACTCGACGTAGTTCGCTTCCTCGTTGTCGCCCCACCAGGCCGGCAGCGGATAGCCGGCGTGCGACACCAGCCAGTTCGGTCCGTGGCCGTCGGGGTTCACATGCGCGAAGTAATCGCGCCGAGCGAGGTCCGCCGCGCGAGCGCGGGCGACCTGAGTGAGAATCGGGTCCACACGAAGCGAAGGGCGATGCTGGCCCCCGTCGCGGCTCAGCATTTCAAAAATCGCCTGCTCCTGCGGGGAAAGCGCCCCAGCCGCAAGTGCTGCGGCGGCAAGCAGATGCGCCGCGAAAAGCGCGAGCAGCAAAGGGAGAGCACGAGGAACACGGGACATCGGGGGCGGCGGAGTGGCGGTTGTTTAGGCGGGCGGCGGAAAAGATCGAGAAGGAACTAAGCTGCTCGCATGCCAATGGGTTGTTTTGCCCTGCGCAGGTGGAAACCGGGGCGCCGTCCCGGAGTGGGAGCGCTCACCGCACGTCCGATCCCGGGCGGAGAAACGGCCTCTCCGGGTGGAACTTTTTTCCGCTCCTTGCTGTTGGAGGTTGAGCCGCCGGCTGCGCGGAGTCTTCTGTCTGCCCATGCGCCGCTTCGCCCTCTTTTGCCTTTGGATCGCCGCGGCAGCCCAGCCGCTCACTGCCGCCGAAATCCGCACCCTCGCCGGCACTGGGATCGCGGGGTTTTCCGGCGATGGCGGACCGGCGCTCACGGCGCAGTTGAACAATCCTTTCGGCATCGCGCGCGGTCCCGACGGAGCGCTCTACATCTGCGACACCGACAATCAGCGCATCCGCCGCGTCGGACCGGAGGGCATCATTTCGACGGCGGTCGGCAGCGGCACGCGCGGCTACGCGGGGGATGGCGGACCCGCCGCACAGGCGCAGCTCAATGAGCCTTACGAGGTGCGGTTCGACGGCGCGGGCAATCTGTTTTTCGTCGAGCGGCTGAACCACACGGTGCGGCGCGTCGATGCGAAAACCGGCGTTATTTCCACCGTGACCGGGAACGGCACGGAAGGATTCTCCGGCGATGGAGGGCCGGCGGCGCGCGCGCAATTGCGCCAGCCGCACTCGATCGGATTCGATCGCGCGGGCGACCTCTACATTTGCGACACGCTGAACCACCGCATCCGCAAAGTGGCGATGGCGAGCGGGATCATTTCAACCTTCGCCGGCACGGGCGTGAAGCAGCCAACCCCCGACGGCGCGGCCATCGCCGGAGCGCCGCTGCATGGCCCGCGCGCGCTCGACTTCGATCGGGCGGGAAACCTCTGGCTGGCCCTGCGCGAGGGCAATGCGGTCTTCCAACTCGAACTCGCGCGCGGGACTATCCGCCACGTGGCCGGCACCGGGAAGCGCGGCTTTTCCGCAGTGTCCGGGCCCGCGAAGGAGATGGCGCTGGATGGCCCAAAAGGGCTCAGCGTCGCGCCGGATGGCGACGTGTATCTGGCAGATACTGAAAGCGACACCATCCGCAGGATCGACGCTGCGCGCGGCACGCTGGAGCTGGTCGCCGGCACGGGGGAGAAAGGCAATGGCCCCGCGGGCGATCCCCTCGCCTGCCGCATGACCCGCCCGCACGGAGTGTTTGTGGATGCCGATGGCGCCGTGTTCATCGGCGACAGCGAGGCGCACCGCGTGCGAGTGGTGCGGGGGATTGAGAAGTAATCAGTGCTCGGGAGCGGTGCCGGCTCCTTGCCCATTGCGCCCCTAACCACCTTCGCTCAGGCGCTTCTTGGGCGCATCGACGAGGAACGCGTGGGCTTCTCGCAGGATGGCGGGGACACGGTCCGCGAAGCGGTAGCCGTTCAGCGCGGCACGCAAGGCGCGGTCATCGAACTGGGCCGCATTGCTGCCCGGGAACCAATGGCCGGCGTTGCCCATGAGGTTGTAGCGCATCTTGCCCCATTCCATGAGGTCGAGTCCTTTCGCAAAGGTCCAGAGCCGCAGGATCTCCTGCACGTTGATCTCGCCCGGCAGCGTCTGGTAATTCGGCAATCCCGCTGACCACCCGGCGCACCAATCCTCGCCGAGCGCGCTCGCCATTTCCGCGCGCAGCCGTGCCTCGATCGGCGCGATCAGTTCGCCCGCCTGCTCATAGTGCTCCAGCGCGCGCACGTGCTCCTCGAAATCCTCTGGCCGCGCCGCGCCGACGCTGAGCACATGCACCTCGGGCCGCGCGAGGCAGAAAAGATCATTGAAGGCGATCGGTGACAGTGGCTGGCAAAGTTCCGCGAGCTTCGCCGGTG
>CAXSDZ010000324.1:0-4624 GCA_964235505.1 uncultured Chthoniobacteraceae bacterium | reverse complement strand
ATCTTCATCTTCTTCCCTGTGTCGCCGAGATGAAGATGAAGATGAGGAAGAAGACAAAGAGGGTTTTTCGGACAGGCTCTAAAAGCCAAGCCCCGGCGGCAGCCCCATGCCGCCGGTAACCTTGCTCATCTCAGCCTGCTGAACCGCACGCCCTTCCTCAATCGCCTTTTTGACTCCGGTAAGAATCAGGTCTTCCAGCATCTCAACATCTTCGGGGTCCACGACCGTTTTATCGATCTTGATGGAAAGGACATCGCCCCCGCCGTTGGCAACCACGGTCACCTTCCCGCCGCCCGCGGTCGCAGTCACCGTTTTCTCGGCCAACTCGTTTTGCGCCTGCAGCATCTGCTCCTGCATCTTCTGCGCTTGCTTCATCATTTTCTGGAGATTCATAGGTAAGGCGAGAGGTTAAGTTTGTAAGTTTGAGTAATGCCCAAGCGTTGTGTGAGCGGACATGTCACCTTAAGTGCGGTGTTCTTCCGAGGTAATTTCGAGAGAGGTATGACGCAATCCAAAGCTTCCAAATCGCGCGTTCCAAATTCGACCTTCCATCTCCCCCGGACTTTCTAAGCCAGCTGAATTTCCGCACGGAAAATTTCCAGTGCTTTGCGGATAAGCGGGTCATCTTTGAAATCCGACATCGGATCACGGGCGGCTTCCGGCTCCACGCGTGTGGCGGCAGGAGTCGGTGCCACTACGAGCCCTTCCCGCACCTGGCACTTCAGTGTGAGCGATCGACCGGCAAAATCGGCAAGCAGTCCCTCCAGAAATTTGCGGTTGTTCGCCTGATTGCAGTATTCAGCGGCGAGCGATTGATCCGGCGGAAAGCCGACAAGCGCCGTGCCGTGCTCGACGCCGAGCAGCGCACCGGCTTCCACCCATGCCGAGATCAACGGACGTTTGCGGCGCACTTCAGCGATCACGCTGTGCCAGAGGTCGCCCGTCGCGGGCTCAGATGCGGGCTGCTGCATGTCAGGCGCTAGTCTTTGTGCTGCCTCGGGAACTGGAGCGTCCTCCGGGACCGGGGAAGACTCCGTTGCGGGAGGCCGAGGAGCTTCGGGCACCACGGGCGCGGGAACTGGTGCAGAGTCGATCTTTGCCGGAGTCGTAGCGACGGGAGAATGGACTGCCGCTGCCTCCCTAGCAGCTCGGATTGGCGGTGGCAATGGTTGCTCCGGCTCCGCCACTCGCGCGGCAGGCGGTGTCGCGAGGACGGGTTTTTTCGCTATGGGCGTGCGCGCCTTTCGCTCCGCCGCTGGCCCGCCGCGATCCGGGCCCGGTGATCGCGGCTCGATGCTCGCACCGCCGCGCATCGCGCTGAGCGTTTCCAACACCTCACTTAGCGTCGCCTGCCCGAGCGTTTGGATTGCGCGGATAACCGCAATTTCAAAGTGCATCTTCTTGTTCGGAGCCCAGCGCATCCGGCCGTCGGCCGCACCGAGTTGCTCGATCAGCTCCAGCAGCTTGTCGGGCCGGACCTGCGACGCCTGCTCCTGCAGCGTAGCGAGGGTTTCCGCGCCGTGCTCGTCCGCGAGGCTTTCCGGGTCGGCTTGGGTCACCAGCAAATTGCGCAAGTGCGTGATCAGGTCGCCCATGAGCCGCGAAAGATCGCGCCCGGCTTCCGCCTGCTCGTGCACTAGTGCGAGCGCACCGGGAGCGCTGCCTTCGAGGAGCTCATGGCAGAGCCCGGCGACAGTCTCCTGCCCGGTGATGCCGAAGACCGTAAGCACGTCCGCCTCCTCGATCTTGTTCCCGCAGAATGCGACGAGCTGATCGAGCATCGACTCCGCGTCGCGCATGCCGCCTTCCGCGCCGCGGGCGATTGCCTCCGCCGCTGCGCTGGCAAGCTGGATGGTTTCCTTTCCCGCAATCTGCTGGAGATGCCCGGCGATGAGCGCGGTCGGGATGCGCTTCAGATCGAACCGCTGGCAACGGCTCAGGATCGTCATCGGCACCTTCTGCACGTCGGTGGTCGCGAAGAGGAATTTCACATGCGCGGGCGGCTCTTCGAGCGTCTTCAGCAGCGCGTTGAAACTCGAGGTGGAGAGCATGTGAATCTCGTCCACGATATACACTTTGAACCGCCCGGTCGGTGCGTAGCGCACGTTGTCGATGATGAGTTCCCGCACCTTGTCCACTTGGGTGTTCGAGGCCGCGTCAAACTCCAGCACGTCCATGGAAGTGCCTGCCGCGATCTCGCGGCAGGAGTCGCATTCGCCGCATGGTGCTGTCGTCGGACCGGGCGATTGGAGGCAGTTCAGGCCTTTCGCGAGAATGCGTGCCGTGCTCGTCTTTCCCGTGCCGCGTGGGCCGACAAAGATGTAGGCGTGCGCCAGGCGGTTCTGCTCGATCGCATTGCGCAGCGTGCGGGTGATGTGCTCCTGGCCTACGACGTCATCGAAGGTTTGCGGGCGATATTTGCGGGCGAAAACCGTGTAGCTCACAGCCGGGAAAGCTCGCCGGGAGTGGAGGGGCGTGCGAGCGGAAAATGGGAAAGGTGTGAGGACTCAGGCTTCGGCAGTCCGCCGCTTCCGCCCCGCTCCTTGACTCCTGCCTCCCAACCGCTGAGTTGTTTCCGCTCCCAATGATCGGCAATCTCATCGGACCGGAAATAAAGGAGCTGATCGCGGCGCGGAATTTCACCGCCCTGCGCGAAGTCTTCGCGGACTTCTCGCCAGCTGATATTGCGGAAGTGATCAACGATCTGCCGGACGAAGATCAGGCCATCGTCTTCCGGCTGCTGCCGCACGGGCTGGCGGCGGACGTGCTGGAATATCTCGAGCCGGACGAGCAGCAGCGTGTGCTGAAAACCATGGCGAACGAGGATGCCGCGCGCATCCTCAACGACATGTCGCCGGACGACCGCACGGCGCTGCTGGAAGAGCTGCCGGCTGCGGCGGTCACGCAGATCCTCACGCTGCTTTCGCCCGAAGAACGCGCAGTCGCACAGTCGCTGCTGAACTATCCCGAAGACAGCGTCGGCCGCCTCATGACGCCTGATTTTATGAGCGTGCGCGCAGCTTGGACGATCGGGCAGGTCCTCGACCACATCCGGGACCACGGCAGCGACACCGAGACGCTGAACGTGATTTACGTGACCGATGAGCACGGGCGTTTGATCGACGACGTGCGCATCCGCGAGTTCCTGCTCGCGCCGGTCGGCACCCGGGTTTCCGAGATTCACGACAGCCATTTCGTCGCCCTGCGAGCGACCGACGACCGCGAGCGGGCGCTCGCGCTTTTCCGCAAATACGATCGCAACACGCTCCCCGTGGTTGATTCCGAGGAGAAGCTGCTCGGCATCGTGACCGTCGATGACATGCTCGACGTGCAGGAAGAGGAAACCACCGAGGACATCCAAAAGATCGGCGGTGTCGCGGCGCTGGAGGAGCCTTACATGGAGGCGCCTATTTCGGAGCTCATCAAAAAGCGGGCACCCTGGCTGGTGGTGCTTTTCCTCGGCGAGCTGATCACGGCGAATGTGATCGGGCACTTTGAGGAAGCGCTGCAGCGCGTGGTGGTGCTCGCGCTTTTCATCCCGCTCATCACCTCCAGCGGGGGCAACTCCGGCTCGCAGGCTTCGACGCTGATCATCCGAGCGATGGCGCTCGGCGAGGTGGCGCTGGGAGATTGGTGGCGCGTGATGCGCAAGGAAATCGCCTCCGGCCTGGCGCTCGGCGGAATGCTCGGAGCGCTCGGGCTGATGCGGGTGCTGATCTCGGGCCACCTCGCGCCGGAGGTGTATGGCCCGCACCTTGTCCTGATCGGCTGCACGCTCGCGGCGACGATCGTCGCGGTGGTGCTCTGGGGTTCGCTTTGCGGCTCGATGCTCCCATTGATCCTGCGCCGCTGCGGGCTGGATCCCGCCACGTCCTCCGCGCCTTTCGTGGCGACGCTCGTCGATGTCACCGGTCTGCTGATTTACTTCGGCGCCGCGACGGCGATCCTGCGCGGGACACTGCGTTGATCGTGGTACGTGGAGCGGGAGGAGCGGAGCGTCCGGCTGCGCGAACGCTCCACGCTCAGCGCTCTACGAACCTCCCTCGCGCCAGCCGCACATCCATCCACACGGCGAGGATCAGCACGGCGCCGCGGGCGATGAACTTCTTCTCTGGCTCGACCGCGAGCAGCGTCATCCCATTGATCAAGCAGGCCATGATGAGCGCGCCGAAAAGCACGCCGAGCACAGTGCCGCGTCCGCCTTTCAAACTGACGCCGCCGATGACGCACGCGGCCACCGCATCGAGCTCCATCAGCTCGCCGAGGGTGGTCGTGGAATTGCCGCCGTAAGCCGTCTGCATGAACCCCGTCAGTGCCACGATCGCGCCCATTGCTGTGAAGGCGCCCACGGAGATTCGCTCCACGGGAATGCCGGAAATCACCGCCGCTTCTTCGTTGCCGCCGATCGCGTAGAGATAGCGGCCAAACGGGGTGTGCCGCGTGAGCACATGGACGCCGAGCGTCACCACGCCCAGCAGCAGCACCGGGAGCGGCAGGCCGCGATATTGATTCGCCACGAGCACCAGCAGGAGCACGACCTGCGCGGTGAGAAAGAGCTTCAAAAACGTGAGCTCATAGTCGTCTGTCGCGAAGCCGTAGGAGCGCCGCTGCCGGTTCCCCGTGA
>CAXSDZ010000323.1:2267-4635 GCA_964235505.1 uncultured Chthoniobacteraceae bacterium | reverse complement strand
GCCAGGGTGCGGCCGCGCGCGCCTGGCTGGAGAGCGGTGGAGGAGAAAAGCTCCATTTGGTCGCGGCATTTGTGGACACCTGGTCCACGCTGGACACCCCGGCGGCTCTGCGCTGGCTGCGGCAGCGGCCCGCGGCGGAAGTGGACGTCGCGCTGTGGCGCGCCAGCTC
Organism: uncultured Chthoniobacteraceae bacterium; assembly: GCA_964235505.1. Taxonomy (GTDB): domain Bacteria; phylum Verrucomicrobiota; class Verrucomicrobiia; order Chthoniobacterales; family Chthoniobacteraceae; genus CAXSDZ01. Next base: position 4,466 of record CAXSDZ010000323.1, on the reverse strand, counting down.
AGAAGCCGCGGGCAATCTCGCCCGCTTTGCCGCCGTTGCGCCGGAGGAAATGTTCGCGCTGCTGGTGCAAGCCGGCCAGGACGCGCCCTTCGGAGCAGTGCGCGTGGTGTTCCAAAAATGGGCCGAGCGCGATCCTGTGCGCGCGTCCGCGGAAGCGCTGAAACTTCCCGCGGGCGGATCGTTGCGAAGGAACGCGGTGGCGGAAGTGTGCGGTGCCTGGGCGGCGAGCGACCCTGAGGCGGCGGAAGCCTGGCTGGCGACGATCGACGACGCCGCGCTCGCCGCCGCCGCACGCGATGCGGCTCTTGTCGGAAGGAGCCTCGGTGATCCGCAAGGCGTGGCTGAGGCGCTGGCTCCGAAGCCGAGGGAGGCAGTTGGAGAGCAGTTCGTCGGCATCATGGAGAACTGGGCGCATCGCGATCTCGATGCCGCGCTCACGTGGGCGGAGGCTTTGGAAGACGGTCCCGCCCGCCGTTATGCGCTCGCGATGATGTTCCAGCCGATGATGGATCGCGACCCGGTGCGCGCGGCCGGGCTGTGGGGTTCAGCTTTTGGAGCAGGTTTCCCGTCCGACAGCCTGGATGGTTTCGGCCAGCTCGTCGGCCCGGTGGCGGCTCGCGGAGGAATCGTCGAAGCTGTGCGTTTTCTCGACGCCCTTTCCGCTCCCGCTACGCAACGCGCAAAGGTCGAAGCGGGTGCCGCGCCGGCGATTGGCAGAGCCATCGGCTGGAGCGCGCTGGCCGATGCCGCCCTGAGCGCACCGGTTGGCGTGCGCCGCACGGAGTGGCTCGCCGCCGCGATCACCGGGCTCGTGGATCACGGCGGGCTGGACCGTGCGCGGCAGGTGATTGCGTCGCTGCCGCCCGGGTCGGAACGGCTGCGGGCCGTCGCGGGCGCGGTGCGTCCGCTTTTGGCAAGCGGCCGACCGGAGGAAGGTTTGCGCCTGCTGCTGGCGGAGCCGGGCGGCCGTGCGCAGCTCGGCGAGCAGGTGGGCCATTGGTTGCAAACCGATCCTTTTGCGGCCCGGCGCTGGCTGGCCGAGACCGCCGAGATGCCGCCGGAAGAAAAAGCGGCGCTGCTGGCAAAAGCAGCGGGAACCCACGCGAAACCATGAGATCGCGCTGGCTGCTCCCGTTCCTCTGCGGCGTTGTCGCGCTGCTGGCCGGCTTCGCCACTGCGCCGGCTCCGTCGGACATCGACCACCTCGCGCAGAGCACTGCGACGACGCCGCGCGACCGGGGCGACGCGGATGCCGACGGGTCCGACGCTCACGGGAAGAGTTTTGCGCTTTCCGCGGAAACTCCCGTCAGCCGCATGGCCGCCGCGCTCGGGCACATGAGCCGGTTGCGACGCGAGGCGGCGCTGGATGCGCTCGCGGAAGAGCTCACCCCGTCGCAGCTCGCGCAATGCCTGGAAAGCGCGCGCAAGCTGCCGGTCGCACAATTTCAGGAGGTGCTCGCCGCCATGCTCGCGAATTGGGCGGCGCGCGAGCCGGTCGCCGCCGCCGCGTGGGCGCGCGGGTTGCCGCGCTCGCACGCGGGTATCCTGGCGGAAGGACTCGTCGTGCAGGCATGGGCGCAGAGCGATCCTGCGGCGGCGCGCCAATGGGCGCTGGGAACGAGCAACTCTGCCCTTCATCTGCGGACCCTTTCAGAGGCGGTGCTGAGTTCGCCCGAGTTTGCGCGCGATCCGGCGAGCGCCATCCGCGCGGCGCTCGCGCGGCCTGAGCAGGCAGGAGCGGACGAAGCGACGGCCATGATCAAGCGCTGGGCGGAGCACGACCCGCGCGAGGCGCTGCAGTTTTCCGCAAACATTGACGACCCCGCGCTGCGCGAGCGCGCCCTGTCGCTCGCTTTCGAGCAGTGGGCTCAGAAAGACGCCAGCGCCGCCGCGACGTGGCTTCGGCAAAGCGGTGACGAGCGGCTGCGCGCGCAGCTCGGGCCGTCGGCGGTGCAAAGGCTCGCGGGCACGGATGCGCGCGGGGCTTACGATTTCGCACAATCGCTGCCCGCCGGGCGCGATCGGGACCGCGCTCTCGCGGTAGCTGGCGGAGCGCTTGCCGCGAAAGATCCCGCGCTGCGGCGCAACGCGGTCCGGGCGCTTTCGGGCGACGCGAAAGGGCAGACGCTGCTCTTCAGCTCCGGCGCGATCTCCGATCCCGAGCCGCACACCCGGCTCGCGGCGCTCGTGCCGCTGTCC
>CAXSDZ010000323.1:0-2257 GCA_964235505.1 uncultured Chthoniobacteraceae bacterium | reverse complement strand
AGCGCTTGCCGCGTAAGATCCCGCGCTGGCCGCCGTGCTCGCGGATGCGCTGCCGTTCGACGCGAAAAACGATGGGCTGATCGCGCTGTATGCAAGCTGGGGCTATTCCGGCGAGGGAATGGCAGACGCGGTGGAACACCTCGTGCGCCGCTTCGATTCGGAGATCACGCTGCCGGCGGAAAAGCAGCGCGCGGAGTGGATGCTCGCGGCTTGCGCCGAAAACTGGGCGATGAGCACGAGCCCTGAGCAGCCGCAGATGCGCTTTGAAACCGTGGGCAATCTGGTTGCTGCGATCCCGGATGGGCCGGCGAACACCGCCCGTGTCGCGGCGATCGGGAAGCTGCTGGAGCGCTGGCTCGGCCATGATCCGGCGGGCGCGCGGACGTGGGCGCTGGCGCTGCCGGAAAGTCCCGCGCGCGGCGAAGCGCTCACGCGGATCATCGGTCCGCTCGCAGCACAATCGTCGAGTGAAGTGGTCGCTTTGCTTGCCATGCTCCCCGCCGGGACGAGTCGCGATGCCGCAGTGGAAGGCTTCGCCGGCACCGCTTTCCGGCTCGATCCCGGCGGCGCGCTGGCCTGGCTGCGCACGATCCCGAATCCCGAGCAGCAGCGGTCGAGCTTGCAGCAGGGGTGGCAGAAGTGGGCGGAGCGCGACCCGGAAGCAGCCGCGCGCTGGCGCGACTCCGCGCCGGATCTCAGCCAAGCTGAGCGCGCGGCGCTTCAAATGTGGTAAGTGCCGAGGCGCAGCAACGCAGGCCGTGGCGGGACCGCGACGCTCCCAGCAGTCTTCGGTTGCGTGAGCCCTCGCCACGTTCGCCGCGGTCCCTCCACTGCGCTCCGTGGCACCGCTCTTATCAAAGCAACTCTACCTGGCCGGAGCTTCGGTCGGGATGACACCGCGTAAAACGTGAGCTTAGCCAAACGAAACGCGCTCTAGCTCTGCAGCCCGCGCGAACCCGCCCTTTCGCCCGGACGCCGCTTTTCACACCCGCCGCAGTGCGACCGCCGCGAGGTCATCGGTCAGCGCGGGGCTGCCGTTCCGGGCGAAGAGTTCGTTGATCGATTGATTCAGGAAATCCTCGGCGGAAACGGCATCGGGCGGGAGCAGATCGGGGAGCTGGGACGGCGTGTAGCGCTCGCCATCGGTGCCCGTAATGGAATACAGGCCGTCGGTGTAGAGCAGCGCAGTTTCGCCGACCGCGAGCGTGGCGCAGATTTCCTCGCACTGGAGCTGCGGGAGGATGCCGATGGGGGGGCCTTGCGAGGGAAGCTGGATCGTCTCACCGGATGCGCGCCGGACCAGCAGCGGCGGATGCCCCGCGCCCGCAAAGCAGACTTTGCCGGTTTCCGGCTGCACGATGAGACATGCGGCTGTCATGAACGACTTGCCGCGCAAAATGCCGAAGAACTCAGCGTTCGCCGCTTTCAAGATCGCGCACGGCGAGCCTGTTCCTTCCGTCGCGGCGTGGCGAAAGACGAGCTTCGTCAGTGTCGTGATGAGCGCGGCGGACGCCCCGTGGCCGGTGGCGTCCGCGATCCAGAAAAACCAGCTCCCGTCCGGCAGCCGCTGCCAATCATACATGTCGCCGCCGACGTGGATGACGGGCTGGAAAAATGCCGCGACATCCCAGCCGGCAATCTGCGGCGGGCGCGTCGGGAGGATCGCCTGCTGGGTGATCTGGGCGGCTTCGAGATCGAACTCGCGCGAGCGCCGGTATTCCTCGAGTTCCGCGTTTTGACCCTGAAGCTGCCGGCGCAGCGCGTGGAGGCGCAGGTGGGTGTCGATGCGTGCCTTGAGGATCGCGGGATTGACCGGCTTCGAGACGAAATCATTGGCTCCGGCTTGCAGGCACTCAACCTCGTGCTCCTCGCCGGCATGCGCGGTGAGCAGGATGATCGGCAGATCGGCGAGCCCAGCGTCGGTGTGCTGCCGGACAAACTCGCAAAGCTGCGCGCCATTGAATTCCGGCATCTCGTAATCGCTGACCAGCAGCGCCGGCCGCACCGTCTCGATGAGCCGCAGCGCCTCGCGCGCGTCCTCGCAATCGGTGACCTCGAAACCCTCGCGCGCCAGCGTCCGCGACAAAAGCTGCCGGGTCATGCGGTCATCATCGATGACAAGGATGCGAGGGAGGGACATGGGGAGGGTGGGCGGTGTCTCCCGGTGAATCGCAGGGCGCGGGCGGGGTGCGGCTAGGAAAAGCGAATGACGAATGACGAATGACGAATGACGAATGACGAATGACGAATGACGAAT
>CAXSDZ010000322.1:0-4638 GCA_964235505.1 uncultured Chthoniobacteraceae bacterium | reverse complement strand
CCAGATCCTCAGCGTGCTCCGCGACATCACGGAGGGCCGCGCCGCGCAGGATAAATTCCGCATCCTTTTCGAGCACTCCGCCAATGCGAATCTGCTGCTCGACGAGACCGGCATCATCGACTGCAACCCCGCCTGCGTGGAGCTGCTGCGCTGCCGCGGCAAGGAGGCGCTGCTCGGCCGCAGCATGGCCGATCTTTCGCCCGAGCGGCAGCCGGACGGCACGCGCTCCGCGGAAAAACTGATCGAGTTGCACGGCCTCGCGCGCGATCTCGGCACCTCCCGGCACGAGTGGCTGCACTGGCGCGCGGACCGCGAAGAGCTGCCGGTCGAGGTGAGTCTCACGCCCGTGCAGCTCAATGGAAAACAGGTGCTGCTCGCCGTGTGGCACGACCTGACGGAGCGGAAGCGAGCCGAGGCGGCGCTGCGCGAAAGCGAGGAGCGCTTCCAGGCGTTCATGAACCACAGCCCGGCCATCGCCTACGTGAAGGATGCCGATGGGCGCTTCGTTTATCTCAACAAGATCTTCAAAGACCGCTTCAACATTGCGGCCGACGCGCTGATCGGGAAAACGGACTTCGACTGGCTCCCCGCCGACATTGCGCGGGTGGTTTCCGAGAACGATCGGCAGGTGCTTTCCTCCGGGAAAACTTCGCGCGTCGTGGAAGTCGTCCCCACGGCGGACGGAAAGAAAGTGGAGTGGCTGGTGCTGAAGTTTCCCATCCAGACGGCCAGCGGCGGCAAGCTGCTCGGCGGCGTCGGCATCGACATCACCAAGCAAAAACAGGCCGAGCGCGCGCTGCAGGAAAGCGAGGCGCGCTTCCGCGATCTCTTCGATGAAGCGCCGGTCGCCTACCACGAACTCGACACGGAAAACCGCCTCACCCGCGTCAATAAAACCGAGCTCGCGATGCTCGGCTACCAGCCGGAGGAGATGGTCGGGCGGCCCGTGTGGGACTTCATCGTGGAGGGCAAAGGCGAGGATTTGATCCCGGTGGAGCTCGCTGCCGAGATGCGGCTGGAGGCCACGCAGCGCACCTTCCGCCGCAAGAACGGCACGGAAATCCCCGTGCTGATGCGCCACAAACTCATCACCGATCCCGACGGCACCGTGCGCGGCATGCGCTCCACCCTGCAGGACATCTCGGCTCTGAAGCGCACCGAAAGCGAACTGCGCACGGCGGAGGAAAAGTATCGCTCCATCTTCGAGAACGCCGTGGAAGGCATCTTCCAGACGACGCCGGAAGGCCGCTACATCAGCGCCAATCCCGCGCTGGCGCTGATGTATGGTTACGCCTCGCCGGACCAGCTCACGAGCAGCATCGTCGATATCGGGATCCAGCTTTACGTCGATTCCAGCCGGCGCACGCAGTTTCAGCGGCAGCTCGCGGACAAGGGCGAAGTGGCCGATTTCGAGTCCGAGATTTACCGGCGCGACGGCGCCCTGATGTGGATCTCCGAGCACGCCCGCGCGGTGCGCGACGCGCACGGCAAGCTGCTCTTTTACGAGGGCACCGTCATCGACATCACCGCACGGCGCGAAGCGGAAAAGGCGATCACCCACGCCCGCGATGCCGCGCTGGAAAGTGCGCGGTTGAAGAGCGAGTTCCTCGCGAACATGAGCCACGAAATCCGCACCCCGATGAACGGGGTGATCGGCATGACGGGCCTGCTCCTGGACACGGATCTCACGCCGTCGCAGCGCGACTTCACGCAGACGATCGCGCAAAGCGCCGATGCGCTGCTGGGGATCATCAATGACATTCTCGACTTCTCAAAGATCGAGGCTGGCATGCTCGTTTTTGAAGAAATCGACTTCCATCTGCGCGACGTGGTGGAAGGCGCGGTGGACCTGCTGGCCGAGCGCGCGCTGAACAAAAGCCTGGAGATCGCGTCGCTCGTGCAAATCGATGTGCCCGTTGGGTTGAAGGGCGATCCGGGGCGGCTGCGGCAGGTGCTCACGAATCTCATCGGCAACGCGATCAAGTTCACGCAGCAGGGCGAAGTGATCCTCCGCGCGGCCCGCCACGTGGAGACTGAGCACGACGTGCTCGTGCGTTTTTCCGTGGTGGATACCGGCATCGGCATCCCGCCGGACGTGCAGGGGCAGCTCTTCCAAGCCTTTGTGCAGGCGGATGGCTCCACCACTCGCCGCTACGGCGGCACCGGCCTCGGACTCGCCATCTGCAAGCAGCTCGTGGAGCAAATGGGCGGCGAGATCGGCGTGGAAAGCGAGCCCGGCCAGGGCTCCACTTTCTGGTTCACCGCGCGCTTCCTGAAGCAGGAACCGCCGATGCTCGCGCTGCCGCCACAAAAGCTCGATCTCGATGGCGTGCGGACGCTGGTGGTGGACGACAACGCGACGAACCGCACAATCCTGGATCACCTTTTCACCGCGTGGGGCATGCGGCAGCAGCAGGCGGCGAGCGGCCGCGAAGCGCTGGAGCTGCTGCGCCGCGCCGCCTCGATCGGCCAGGCGTTTGACCTCGCGGTGCTCGATTTGCACATGCCCGGGATGGATGGCCTCGCGCTCGCCCGCGCGATCAAAAGTGATCCGCGGCTCGCGGGCATCCGGCTTGTGATGCTCACTTCGCTCGATCGCCACGACGCGCCGGAAGCGATGCGCGAAGCGGGCATCGACGCCTATCTTACAAAGCCGCTGAAGCAGGCGCCGCTCTTCGACTGTCTCGCCGGAGCCATGGCAAATGCCGCGCTGCCACGCGCGATCATGTCCGGCTTGATCGCGCTGAAAAAGCTTCCCACCGCCGGTCCGGTGGCGAGCAACGGACTGCGCATCCTCATCGCCGAGGACAACGAGGTGAACCAAAAAGTGGCGCTGCATCAGCTCCAAAAACTCGGCTTTCCCGCCGAGGCCGTGGACAATGGGCGGCTCGCGCTCGAAGCGCTGCGCCGCACGCCCTACGACGTCATCTTCATGGATTGCCAGATGCCCGTGCTCGACGGCTACTCGGCAGTGCGCGAGCTGCGCCGGCGCGAAGGCGGCGCGCAGCACACGTGGGTCATCGCGATGACGGCGAACTCGCTGGAAGGCGACCGCGAGAAGTGTCTCGCCGCGGGCATGGACGACTACGTGAGCAAGCCGGTGAAGCCGGAGAAGCTGCACGCCGCGCTCCAGCGATTTGTGAAGCTGCGCGCTGCGGCGGACGGCGTGTTGCCGATCGTTCTGGAAGCTGCGTTGGAAGAAATGCAGCCGGCGCTTTCATCCACGGTTGCGCCGCGCGGGAGCGTGGTGGATTTAAGCCTGTTGGAGCCCTTCCGCGACCTGGAGGAGAATGGCGAAAGTCTGCTCGGCAAACTGATCGATGTGTTCCTCGAAAACTCTCCAAAGCTCCTCGCGGAAGCCCGCGCGGCGCTCACCCGCCAAACCGCAAAGCCGCTCGCGCTCGCGGTGCATACGCTGAAAGGAAGCTGCTCAAACTTCGGCGCCGAACGGCTGCGCGAGACATGCGAGCAGCTTGAGATCATCGCCAGCGCCGGCGAGTTGGACGGCGCAGTGCCGCTGCTCGCCGCCATCGAACGCGAATACCATACCGTCCGCCTGGCGCTGGAGCGCGAGCGCCTCACGCCTACCGCCGCATGAAAATCCTGATCGCCGAAGACGACCCCATTTCCGTGAAGATCCTCCAGATCACGCTGGAGCACTACGGGCACGAAGTGGTCGTCGCTGCCGATGGCGCGACGGCTTGGGAGACATTCGACCGCGACCCGGTCCGCGTGGTGGTGAGCGACTGGATGATGCCCGAACTCGACGGTCTGGAATTCTGCCGCCGCGTCCGCGCGCGCCCGAAGACGGACTACACATATTTCATCCTCCTCACCGCCATCAACACCGGCCGCGACAACCTGCGGCAGGCGATGGATGCAGGCGTGGACGACTTTCTAAAGAAGCCGCTCGACCGCGAAGCGGTGATGATGCGGCTGCGCGTGGCGGAGCGAATCCTGGAATTCACCACACAGATTCGGATGCTGAAGGACCTGCTGCCGATCTGCATGTATTGCAAACGCATCCGCGACGATCAGGACTACTGGCAGCAGGTGGAGAGCTATTTTCACCATCACACCGGCAGCAATTTTTCGCACGGCATCTGCCCGGATTGCTTCACGAAAGAGATGAAGACGCTCCCTTCGCGCACGGGATTGAAAGTGACGCCGGGGCCGTCGTGAGGGGGCAGTGAGCAGTGTTCGGCGTGGCGTTTGCAGACAACTGGCCACTGATTACTGACTACTGCTCACTGCCACCTGCGGCAGACGGATGGTCGCTTCCAAGCCGCCCGGTTCCGTGTTCCGCACGGAGATCGTGCCCCGGCAGGCTTCCACACAGGTCCGGGCGATGGTGAGCCCGAGGCCGACGCCGCCGGTGTCCCGAGCGCGCGATGTATCCACGCGAAAGAAAGGATCGAACAACTGCGGCAATGCCTCCTCCGGCACGCCCGGGCCGCAGTCGGAAACGGTGATGCTGACTGCGCCATCGCGCTCTTCGCCGCACACCGAGACCGGGCCGGCGTGCGCGGCGTAGCGCACGGCATTTCGCAGCAGATTGCCGAGCGCGCGGCCGAGCAGGTCGGCATCTGCCTGCGCGCGGAGTCCAGGAAAATACCGAATCAAGCGACCAGCCGAATC
>CAXSDZ010000321.1:2791-4673 GCA_964235505.1 uncultured Chthoniobacteraceae bacterium | reverse complement strand
AATCCAGCGCCGATCACGCTCCGCATTCGCGCGATCGAGGTTTTTCACCCACGCCGCGCCTGCTTTCCGCTACACCCTCCCGCGCGCATGCAAACCATCGTCATCGGCCACCGCAATCCCGACATGGACTCCGTCTGCTCGGCCATCGCCTACGCTGAGCTCAAGCGCCTGACCGGCTCGGAAAATGTGATCCCCGCCCGCGCCGGCGTGACCAATGAGCGGATCGATTTTGTGCTGCACCGCTTCGGCTTTGAAGCGCCGCTGCTCGTCAGCGATCTCTCGCCGCGCGTCGGCGATGTGATGCAGCCGCGCGTCGTTTCGGTAAGCAGGCGCACGACCGTCTATGATGCGCTCCAGCTCATCGAAACCAAGCGCCTGCGCGGCTTGCCGGTCGTCGATGAGCGCAACTGCTGCCTCGGCCTGCTCTCCGCGTTCAAGCTGTCGCACCACCTTTTCCCGCCGCGCGAAGAAGCCGCCACGGCGCGCATCGTCCACGCCGCATTGGCCGATATCGTCGCCACTTTCGCCGGGCGCGTCGTCATCGGGGAGGCGAGCGACGAGCCCGCGGAGCAAATGCTCATGGTCGCCGCGATGGCGCAGGATTCCTTTTCACCGCGGCTCCAGCGCTACGCGGGAAAGCGCGTGATCCTCTTCGTCGGCGACCGCCCGCGCATCCACGATCTCGCCATCTCGGCGCACGTCTCCGCCATCGTCGTCACTGGCGGATTCCCCATCGATCCAGCCCTGCAAACGGCCGCGCGGACGGCCGGCGTCACGCTGGTTTGCTCGCCCTATGATACCGCCACGACCGTGCTGCTCGCGCGCGGCGCGGTGCGTGTGGAGCGCGTGTTGCTGGATGAATACACGAGCTTCCACCGCGACACGCTGCTGGAGGAAGCGCGCCGCACCGCGGCGGAAAGCGCCGGCTTCGTGTTCCCCGTCATCGAAGACGGCGGCGCGCTCGTCGGCATCCTATCAAAGTCGGACTTCCTCAAGCCCGTCCCCCGCCAGCTCATCCTCGTCGATCACAACGAGCTGACCCAAGCCGTGCGCGGCGCGGACAAGGTGCCGATCATCGAGATCCTCGATCACCACAAGCTCGGCGGCTTCGCTTCCGACACGCCGATTCTTTTCTGGAACAACCCGGTCGGCTCCACGAGCAGCATCGTGGCGATGTGCTATGCGCAAGCCGGCGTGCCGGTCCCGCCGCCCATCGCGGGGCTGCTCATGGCGGGGCTCATCTCGGACACGCTCAATCTCACCTCGCCCACCGCCACGCCCGCCGATCGCACGATCCTGGAAAACCTCGCGCGCCTCACTGGCGAAAACCCGGCGCAGCTCGCGGGCGAGATTTTCTCCGTCGGCTCGCCCCTCCTCACGATGACGCCTGAGCAGGCGATCGTCGCCGACTCGAAGCTTTACGAGCAGGACGAGCACCGCTTCACCGTGGCGCAGATCGAAGAGCTCACGTTTTCCCACTTCGACGAAAAACGCGACGCCCTGCTCGCCGCCTTGGAGGCCCACCAGCAGCGCGAAGGCCTCCTGTTCGCCGCGCTGCTCGTGACCGACATCAACACGCAAAGCTCATTGCTGCTGGTCCGCGGAGCCGACGCCCTTCTCGCCGCGATCGATTACCCGGCGCATTCGCCCTTCATCTGGGAGCTCGCTGGCGTCGTCTCCCGCAAGAAGCAGCTCCTGCCTTACCTGCTGCACTGCCTCGAGCGGAGTGCGGTGCATTGAACCGCGCATCTTTCACCCATCCACGTGCCTGCGCCGCGAGGCTCCTTTCCCGCACCCGCAAGCCGCACATGAAAAGCGGGTTAGTTTTTCAGATAGAGGTCTTTGAAGGAGTTTACGGGAACGCTGACGAGCCCTGCAGAGC
>CAXSDZ010000321.1:0-2781 GCA_964235505.1 uncultured Chthoniobacteraceae bacterium | reverse complement strand
TCACCAAGCATCGCCGCCGGCCCGGCATTCGTAGGGAAAGTCGTGGTGCCGACCTGGAGCGGGGCAGAGACGCCAGGAATCCATCGGTAGACCAGCGCATCTGGTCCACCGGTCACCATGAAGATGCTCACCCCATCGGTCGCATAGTAGATTGAAGTCGAAGGCACGAGCAGCGGAGCTGCCGCTGACCAGCGATCAAGTGCCGGGTCATAGGCGGAATAGGTGAGGTTCGTCGAGAACGCGAAGAGCTTCCCGCCAAATGAAAGCGCGTCGGCAATAGTCGCCCCGTTCCGACTCCCCGCGAATAATTCAGCCGGCAAATCGGCCACGGGACGCCATGAGTTCGCCACCGGGTCGAACTCGAACGTTTGTCGCTGCCTTTGTGACGAGCTTTGCTGCATGCTGCCTTCAAAAACATAAATCTTTCGCCCGACGGAGACCACCGTCGCGAGCAGTCTCGGCACAGGCATGTTTGTCATTTGTTTTGCCGTGGTGGTCGCGGGATCGAATCGCGTCACCTCAGTGATTGCAGCGCCGCCGGTGGCTTCCGAGCCCCCGAAAAAATAAAGCGCGCCATCGGAGCCTGCCGCCATGGCTGCATAGGCGGGCAGCCCTGTAAGGCGGTCCCTCCAAACGCCCGTGGAGGAATCGCGTGACCTGAGCACGCCATTGTAAACACTCAGCGCATAAAGCTCGGACGGCGTCGCGACGATCTGCCTCACCCACTCATTCGCAAGAGCCGGACCGGCTTGCTTGCTCCACTGCGCGACTTGCGCGCCCGTCGCGACATACCCTTGCGGCGGCGCATCATCCACCGCAACCGCGAGCGTGGTGCCCGCAGGCAGCGGCGTCGCCGGACCCGGATCGCCTTTGTCGCCCTTCTGCCCCTTTTCCCCCGGTGCACCCACGGCACCTATCTCTCCCCGCGGCCCGGCAAGCACGATTTCCAAGCGCGGCTCATGCGAAGTGGCGATGTTTTCCTTCGAGTCAAACCGCACACCCGCACCCGCACCGGCGACCAGCGCCAGTCCATGGTTTGGGCGCTCTCCGGACGCCCACCTCCGCACCAACTCAGTCACGTCAATGCTCACGTAGATCTGCTTTCGCGCCCCAGCTACCGTGAACGTCGCCGATAACACCTCAGCCAGCGTCGGCTTGCTGTGATGCGTCACCGTAGTTTCCGCCCAAGGTGAAGTGACCTCGACTACTCCAATGTTGCCGCTCCGAGGCGTTTGGCTAATCCACAAGCGCATTGTCGCCTTCGCAATCTGCTCGGCGGGAAGCGGCGAGGGCAGGGCGGAGAGATCGAATTTCAGAAGACCCGTTTCCTGTCCATCGACGACCAGCCCTGGCGAACTGCCAAAGCGCTGGTCGCGCGAGGCACTTGAGGTGAAAGCGTCATCCGAGACGACGCTTTGTATCGCTTGCGCAGCGGAACAGCTGATTGCGACGCCCGCCGCGACGACGAACGATTGAACCACACGGGGAAAGAGTTTCATGGGTCAGTCTTGGATCCTTTTTATATCCAAAGCCAATACACAAACTCGTTCGGGGATGTTTAGCACAGACGCACAACGAAGTGGTGGCTCAAGTTCATGTTCATTGAGCTATGAGAGCGGGTGTGCTGGCGTTGCCAAAGCGATCGATCGCGCGCACCGCGAAGACTTCGCCCTCGGCAGCCGCGGCGGGCAGGCTCGTCGCCTGCGCAGGCAGCACGCGCAGCGTCCACTCGCCTTGGACCTTCCGCTGCACCGCCCACCAACGCGCGGGCACGTCGCCGCTCGCGCTCCACGACACGCCTCCGCGCGCATCGCGCGACACGCGCGGCGCGGCGGGCGGCTCGCTGCCGAGCCACGGCGATGCGGGCACCAGCGCCGGTTCGCGATACGTCGCACGCAGCAGGCTCCCGATGCCGCCCTTGTCGATCATCAAGCTCTTCATGTTCCAATGCACGTGGCCGGGATCCTGGAGCGTCGCCCTGCCGGTGCCGGGCGGCGCGGCGGTGCGGCTGGGATTGTTCGCGGGCGGGTCGCGCGACAGGACGATCTGCCGCGTGATCTCGCTCGCGGGCCGCTGCGCGCCGATGCGATCCGTGGCGATGCCGGGCCAGACATGGCGATGCTCGCGGTTCTGCGCCAGCCACCAGTTCAAGAGCACGGGAAAGCTCTGCTTCGCCGGCTCGATGCCCCAGTAGAGCTGCGGCGAATAGTAGTCGCACCACCCTTCCTGAAGCCACTTCCGGGAGTCGGCGAAGAGCTGGTCATACGAATCCAGCCCGGCCTCGATCGTCTCCGGCACGCGCGGCCGCCAGATGCCGAAGGGCGAGATGCCAAACTTCACCCAGCGCTTCTCCGTTTTGATCCCGCGATACAGGCTCTCGACGAGCTGGTTGATGTTGTCGCGCCGCCAGTCATTGCGCTCCAGCTTCCCACCGCCAGCCTGGTAGCGCGCCCAAGTCGTGTCGTCTGGGAATGGAACGATCCCGCCGTTCGCTTTGATCGGATACGGATAGAAATAATCATCGATGTGAATGCCATCCACGTCGTAGCGCCGCACGACATCGAGGATCACCGCCCGCGCGTGCTCGCGCACCGCGGGATCGCCGGGGTCGAGCCAGACGAGCGAGCCATAGCGGCGTGTCCAGTCCGGGTGCGCGCGCGTGACGTGGTTCGGCGCGACGCTGCCCTTTTGCGCCGCGAGCGCGCGGAAGGGATTGAACCACGCATGCAGCTCCAGCCCGCGCGCGTGTGCCTCCGCCACCGCGTATTCGAGCGGATCGAA
>CAXSDZ010000320.1:227-4683 GCA_964235505.1 uncultured Chthoniobacteraceae bacterium | reverse complement strand
GCATCCTTCCAATGCGCAGCGTCCGGCGAAAATGCGCCGCGCGCCCAGGCGAAAACCGGCCGTTCCTCGATCGGCAGCACGAGCGCAAAATAGACGCGCAACGCGAGCTCGAATGCCGCATAGCCGAAGCCGAAGACCCCAAGCGTCCACGCCAGCGCGGGATAGCGGCGCACCGCGCGCCAGCCATCGCGGAGGCTGGCGCGGACCGGCGTGGTCGCCATGGTCAGCGCGTAGCCGAGAAGAGCGCAGAGGAGAAGCGTCGGAGGATGCACGTAGGGCGTAGGGCGTGGGGCGTGGGGCGTGGAGGCGAGATGAGTCGCGAAGCGACGGCAAGAGAATAGCCCAGCGCTTCAGCGCTGGGTGTTATGACAAACCGGCGCGAGTCGCGAAGCGACGAAAGAAAGCCGCCGGGTATTTTCTTTCGTCGCTTTGCGACTTGCCGGCTTTGCGCAGAACCCCAGCGCTGAAGCGCTGGGCTATTCTCTGTCCGTCGCTTCGCGACTCAATCCGCACCCCGCTCCACGCTCGCCTTTCACTCCCACCGTGCGCTGCGACTGCCGGCATACGCGACGCCGAGGCCGATGACCACATGCGACGCGAGCACCCAGAGGCAGAGCGGCACGGCGGCGAGTTTCGTCTGCGTCACGAGCCCGACCGCTTCATAATACCGCGTGTCGCGCAGCGTCTGGATGAAGCCGGACCAGCCCCAATATGAGGCGATGAGCGGGCGCGTGAACGGACCAAGCGCGGCGGGCAGCGCAAGCACCGCGCCGGAAAGCGGGAGCTGAAAGCCTACGAGATAAATGGAAACCAGCGAGGCCTGCTCCGCCGTCCGCATGAGCGCAGAAATGCCGAGGCAGATCGCGGAAAGCGCGGCATTGACCAGCACGAGCAGCGCAAGCTGGGAAATGAGTTCGCCGGGAAAGCGGACGATCCAGTTCACGAAGACGCCCATCCAGATCGATTGCGCCAGCACGAGCACCGACAGGAAGGCAGCCTTTGAGCCGACGTAGGCCAGCGGATGCAGACCGGCGAATTTCTCCTTCTCGAAGATGAGCCGCTCGCTCGCGATCTCGCGCGCGGCGTTGTTCGAGCCCATGAGCGCGAGCAGGACGACCTGGAACATCACCAGCCCGGAAACGAGGCTGCCCGCGCGCATGAGATCGGCCCGCTGCGCCCACTCGCTGGTGAGCTGCTGGAGGAAATTTCCGCCGATGGGAGCGGCGAGGCTTTTCAGCGCGGGCAGCCCTTCCATCGCGAAAACCACGACGAGAAATGGGAAGCCAAACAGCAGCGCGAGTTGAAGTGCGAGCTGGCCGCGGTCGCGCAGAAACAAGCGCCAGCGGCGGCCGAGCAGGATCCAAAACTGCGTCCACACGCCGGGCGTCGCGGCGAGCGCGGCGGGTGGATTCGGCGGCACGCCGGGGCCGAGGCTCACGACGCGCGGCACCTTGCGCAACGCGGGCGGGGCTGGCGTCCCGGGCAACTGCCCGACGAAATGCTGGACGCGCCCTTTGCGCTCGTCGCTCATCGACACTCCCTCCGCGGAGTCTTCCGGACCGGGCATTTTGCCGAGCCCGGACTGCACGTAGTAGACGTCGCGATGTTTCAGCCACGAGCGGTGCCAATCCACGGCGCGCCGCTGGGCGAGGCGCGGGAAAAGTGCTTCGTGATCCTCCACGCCGAAGTAATGAAACAGGTGCGCCGGCGCGCCGTGAAAAGCGACGTGGCCTTCGTAAAGAACGAGCACGCTATCGAACAGCGCGAGATGCCGCAGCGAATGGGTGACGCTGAGCACGAGGCGCTCTTCGCCGGCGCGCCGTGAAAGCTCGTGGAGCAGGCGCGCGATTTCGTCCTCCGCTTTCGGGTCGAGCCCGCTGGTGACCTCGTCGCAAAGGAGCAGTCGCGGCGAAGAGACCATTTCCAGCGCGAGCGCGAGCCGCCGCTTTTGCCCGCCGGAAAGGACCGCCTCGCGCCGCTCGGCGATGTCGCCAAGCCCGGTGTCGCGCAGGATCGCAGCGATGCGCTCTTCGCGTTCCTCGCGGCTGAGCCCCGCGACGCGCAAGCGCAGCGCGCTTTCCACGCTTTCCTCCACGGTGAGCAGATCGAAGGCGATGGAAAACTGCGGCACGTAGCCGATCTCATGCGGGTCGAGGTCGCCTTCGGCGGAAAGGTCGCGCCCTTCCCAAACCACGCGCCCGATCGAGTGTTCCCGCACGCCGGCGATGACTTTCAGAAGTGTGCTTTTTCCACAGCCGGAAGGCCCGAGGATCGCGGCGTAGTGACCGCGGGTGGGCCAGCGCGCGCCGACTTCGGCGAGCAAAAGCTGGGCGTCCGGCTCAGCGCCGAGCTGGAGAGAAAGGTCGTGGAGTTCGAGCACGGGGGGTGGCTGGTCGGGCGTTGAGAGTTGGGCGTTGGGCGTTAAGCGTTTGCAGTGCGTAGCTCGGAAGCTCGACATCTCTCCGAACCGAGGCGCTGGGAGCCGGAGGAAACGGTCGGAGAGGAGCAGTGCGCTCTACCGCCGCGTGAACGTCCAACTCCCAACTCTCAACTCTCAGCTTTTTGCGCCTTTCGCCGGGTCCATCTCGTAGGAAAGCGCGAGCTGCTCGATGGTGTTCGGCTTGATCACATCGGCGAGGAACTTCAGGTAAATCGCGTCGTCTTCGGTCACGGAGATCTTTTCCACGGACTCGAAATCCAGCGCGATGAAAAATGGCCAGGGCGATGCGACATCGACGTTCTTGCCGCACTTTACGCTCAGGATTTCCGGGATCTTCAAGAGCTGCATCCGCGTGTCCATCATCATCTCTTCGATCTGCGCCGGGTCGGCTTCGGGCTTCAGTTTGTAGAGCGTGACTTGATGGAGCATGGGGGTGTGGATGTAGGAGCTGCCGCCGGGGGTGGCAAGAAGCGAGTGGCGGCGAGGCGCCAGCTCAAGGCTCCTCCGGCTCGGGCGCGGCGAGCACCACCGCGGCGCTTTCGCCGTCGCGCAGGAGGAGCCCGCCAGCCCGCCTCGCTTTCTGCTGGAGCACGCCGCGAAAGGTCCGCTTCACGCGCGCGCTGCCGGTCGCAGCCTCTTCCCGGAACTTGCCCGAAAACAAACCGGTCGCCGGCCGGACCTTCACCGCGAGCCCTTCGATCGCCGGCTCTTCCACCAGCACGGTGTTGGCCTTGGTCACCGTCACCAGGGCCGTCGCTTCACCGTCGCCGAGATCGAGCACGGCATTCGCACGCGTGTCGGCCAGCGCGAGCGGGCGCTGGCCGGGCAGCGGCGGCTCGTAGCGGGCGGCGGAAACGCGGAGCGTCGCCTCGGAAAAGTCGGGATCCGTGGCGGGAAAGAACCACTGGAGCACGCCGTCGCAGTCGCTCTCCTGCGGCACGTCGCGGAAGTGCAGCGTGCCGAAAAGGCTGCCCGCCCGCTCGGCGCCCGTGGCGCGCAGCGGGAGGAAAATGGGCAGCGAGCCATCGAGCCGCACAAAGCTGCCGTAGGAAAAAGGCGTCCCATTCCCGAGCACACCGGAAAGCGTGACCGCGCCGGATTTGCCCACGCGCAGCCGCGCAAAACCGATGCCGCCGGGGCCGTCGCTTTCTTCATCCAGCGGGAGCAGCGCGGTGTAGCGGCCTTTTGCCGGGGCTGGGAAACGCTTCGCGGAAAAGCGCGAGCGGCCCGCGGCAAGAATGGAAACATTGGCGCCGTCGGACACCGAACCGGTGATCTGCGCCACGTCGGCGGTGGAGTCGAGGTGCAGCGTGAGCGACACGATTTCGATCTCCTCGTCCACTGTGCGGGTGATGCTAGCGGCGAAGTTCCCATCTTCATCGAACGCGCCGTGCAGCGGATGCGCGATGCCGCCATACACCAGCACGCCGGTGAAGCCGCCACCGCCGCCGAGCGTGAGCCGCAGCGAGCCGGAGCCTTCATTGGTCAGCGTCGGCTCCACTTCGCCCTCCGGGATCGCGTCGGTGATGAGTCCATCGTAAGTGCCCCGCGCCGCGGTGCGCGGCAGCAGGACGACCCGCGCCGTCTGCGCCAGTCCGTGTGTGTCGCGGATGGAGTAGGTGAAAAGGTCGCTCCCCGCGAACCCTGGACCCGGCAGGTAGCGCACGCGTCCATCCGCCAGGATCTGCACGCTGCCGAAGTTCCCCTGCGTCACCGCGGTGACGGTGAGCAGATCGCCTTCCGGGTCGGAGTCATTCGCCAGCACGGGAATCTCCACCGGCTGCGTGCCGAGCGTGTAGCGCGAATCGTCCGCGGCGACTGGCGCGCGGTTCGTGATCGTCATCGCGGTGTATTCGCCCGCGTCGGCATCCAGCCGATAAAGCACGAAGCCTGCGCCGGTGGGCAGCAGGCCAGCGGAAGTGCGCGCGAGCAGGCCGGTTTCCGTGTCGAGATTTGGCAGCGGAGCGATGGTGCTTTCGTCGCCGTAGTCGAGCCCCACGGTGGCGGTGCCTTTGG
>CAXSDZ010000320.1:0-217 GCA_964235505.1 uncultured Chthoniobacteraceae bacterium | reverse complement strand
GAGAAAGTGGCGCCCACTTCGCCATACGCGAAGACGATGTCGCCGGGCTTGAAATCGAACCCCGCGAGCCGCACCGCCGAGCCGAAGAGCACGGCCTGAAACTGGTGGCGCGTCCCGGGTTTGTTCGCTTCATGCACCCGCCAGGTGACGGAATAATACACGCCGGGATTGTCCTTCTCGATGACGGAGTCGCCCTTGCCGACCATCACCTCCAGAC
>CAXSDZ010000319.1:0-4689 GCA_964235505.1 uncultured Chthoniobacteraceae bacterium | reverse complement strand
GTGAGATCGGGGTGTTCGCCCTCGTCGGCGCCGCGGGTGCGGTGTCGGGGCCGCGGGCTTGCTCGCCGGATGGGCGGCGGCGCGTTTATTTGCCGCACGGAAACGCCGCGCGTGATCCTCACGGGTGAGGACGCGCGCCTGCTCGAACGGGCCGCGGCGCGGCGGGAATCGGACTGGGGTTTAGCGGAGTTGGCGGAAAGCGAAGGCTTGGATTTTGCCACCGCACTGCTGCACGACCGCATCTTGCGCGAGCCGGCGAACGCCGCATTTCTTCGCCTCGCCCGTGAATCGTCACGGCCGGCGGAGATCGATGCCGAACTGATCGGCGTGGTGCCGGGGGCTTTTCACCGCGAACACCGTGGCACCGGTGCGGACGGTGCGCGCGTGCTCGCCATCGCGCGCGAGCTGGAGTGCGCGGCCGAGGTGATTCCGACGGCGAGCTTCGGCGCGCTGGATGAAAACGCGCGCGTGATCCTCGACTGGCTCGCGGCGCACCGCGGCCGGCGGATTGGGCTCGTGAGCCTCAGCAAAGGTGGAGCCGACGTGAAGCGGGCGCTCTCCCTGCATGCCGCGGCGTTTGCGAAGGTTTCGGCGTGGGTGAGCTTCAGCGGCCTCGTGCAAGGCACGCCTTTAGTCGCATGGCTGCGGCGCCGGCCGCTCCGCTGGTGGAGCGTGCGGCTGTGGCTGTGGTGGCACGGGCACCGTGCGCGGGCGCTAGATGAACTGCGCCACGATGCGACCTCGGCATGGCCCGTTCTGCCGGAGCATTTGCGCGTCGTCCACGTCTGCGGATTCCCGCTGCGGCGACATCTTGCGCACCCTTGGGCAGCTCGCGGCTACGACCGTCTTTCGTCGCTCGGCCCGAATGACGGCGGTGGAATCCTGCTCGGTGACTGCACGAAATGGCCCGGCATCGTCTGCCCCGTCTGGGGCGCGGATCATTACCTCACGCCGCCTTGGGATGTGCTCCCGCTTTTGACGGGCATCGTCGCCGCGGCGCTCACGAAATGACCTTCCCCGCGTGCAAGTTCGGCACGCGATCCGGCGCCAGCCTTGGGCCGCGCCACATTTTCAAATAAGCCGCGGGCAGGAAGCCGCGCGGCGCACTTCCCTCCACCCCCGTCTGCGGCAGATGGATCCACGGCACCGACGGATGCGTGTGGTGGGTGAGGTGCCAGTTGTGGTTCAGCCACACGAGATCGAGCGGCTGCCAAATCCACAAGTTCCGCGCGCCGCGCGTGACGTGCCGCTCGGTGCCGTAGTGATGCACGTATTGCATCGCCGACCACATGAGCCCGAAGCCGGCATACATCGCGAGGTAGTGAACGACCGGAATCCGAAGGCCCCACACGAGGCCCGCGTGCAGCGCGATCACGGCCGCGCATTCCAGCCGGATGAGCCGCCGGTAGCGCGGGTTTAGCGATTCCATGAACGCGGTCGAAGCTTGATCGACGTGCCAGTATTTCTTGTCCTGACGAAAGGGCAGCAGCAGGAACACGACGTTGCTGAGCGCCACGACCACGTAATACAGGCCGGTGAGAATCCCGTAGAGCACGAGCATTTTCCAAAGCCGGTGATCGCCTTCGAAGTAGAAATCGAACGCCTCGTCGTCCGATCGATTCCGCAGGTGATGCCCGAGATGACCCTGCCGAATGAGATGAAACGGCGCGGGAAAAAACAGCGCCATGAAGCTCCCCGTGAGGTCGTTCCAGCGCCGATGGGAGAAGAGCGTCCCGTGCTCCGCTTCGTGGATGATCGCATAGACGGAATTCATCACGATGCCAAAGACCAAGGCGAGCAGCGCCAGCGGCCAGCCGCCGCCGATGCTCGCCACAGCACCCATGCACGCTGCGATAGCGAGTAACTGAGCCGCGACGATGAGAACATTCAACCGGTTCGGGATGGCGGGGCGCGGTTTCTCAAAATGGGCATTCATCGGTGCGCGTGGCGGGCAGATTCCATAGCACGGAACGGCGCCCCCTTTCCACCTTGTCCGAGCAACGCCCACCGTTACCGTGACGCCATGAAGAACATCACAGTTTCTGTGGACGATGAACTTTACCACGAGGCTCGGATGGAAGCGGCGCGGCAGCGAAAATCACTGAGCGCGCTGGTGCGGGAGTATCTCGTCGGGCTGCGGCAAAACGTAACGAAAGAGAAGGAAAAGCAGATCGATCCTGATTTGGCGAAGCTGTTCGCCATGTCCGATCGGAAACACAATAACCGGCGCGGCTCAGTAGGATCGTTGAACCGTGAAGAACTCTACCAACGTGGAGTTTCTCGACACTAACGTCCTCGTCTATGCGGCGAGCGGCATCCCGGCGGATGCGCCAAAGTCGGACATCGCTCGTTCGCTGGTGGCCGCTCGCGGGTTTGCAGTTTCACTGCAAGTCTTGCAGGAATTTTACAACGCGTCGCGTCACCCGAAGAAGCTCGCGTTCTCTCACGCCGAGGCGGTGGCGTATTGCGATATGTGGCGGCGCTTCACGGTGCTCGAGCCGACACTCGCGCTGTTGGACGATGCGCTCGCTTTGGCGGATCGATTCCAGATTACCTACTACGATGCAGCGATCCTCGCGGCAGCGCGGATGTTGAAGTGCAAGGTCGTCCATTCCGAGGATCTGAACGATGGCCAGGATTACCTCGGCGTGCAGGTCAGTAATCCCTTTCGCGAGCTGTAGAAAAGCCATGAAAGTCGCGCTGATTTCTCCGAAAGGTCCGCTCTACCGGCATCGCGGCGGGATTTGGAAAAAATCGCTGCGCTACCAGCCACTCACGCTCACGACGCTCGCGGCGCTCATCCCCGCGGATGTGCCGGTCGAGCTGGAGTTGATCGACGAAGGGATCGCCGATGTGCCACTGGATTTGGAGGCGGATTTGATCGGGCTCACGGTGATCACGGGCACGGCTCGGCGGGCTTATGAGTTGGCGGATCACTTCCGCGCGCGCGGCATCGCCGTGGTGCTCGGCGGGCCGCACGTCACGCTCATCCCGGAGGACGCGGAGCCGCACGCGGATGCGGTGGTCGTCGGCTACGCGGAAGACACTTGGCCGCAGTTGCTGCGCGATTTTGCTGCCGGAAAAATGGCGCGCGAATACCGGCAGGCACCCGGCCTCGACATCGGCGGGCGTCCTTTTCCACGCCGCGAGCTGCTGCCGGCGCGACACTTCTTGACCAGCAATGTTTTCGAGGCCACGCGCGGCTGCGTTCACCGCTGCGAGTTCTGCGTCGTCCCGACCGCGTGGGGGCGGAAACCATTTCAGAAGCCGGTCGCCGAAGTCGTCGCGGACATCCGCCAGCACGGCGCGCGGAAGCTGATCTTCGTGGACTTGAATCTCATCGCGCATCGCGGCTACGCGCTGGCGCTTTTCACCGCGCTCATCCCGCTGCGCGTGCAGTGGTATGGCCTTTCGACCACGCTGCTCGCCGATGATCCCGAGCTGCTGGAACTCTGCGGCCGCAGCGGCTGCAAGGGCTTGCTGATGGGCCTCGAATCCATCTCGGAGACAAATCTGCGCGCGAGCCACAAGGGTTTCAATTCGCCCGCGGATTACGCGCGCCTGGTCGAACGCCTGCACGCACACGGCATCGCGCTGCAAGGCTGCTTCGTCTTCGGCCTCGATGACGACAAGCCGGACGTGTT
Source organism: uncultured Chthoniobacteraceae bacterium (assembly GCA_964235505.1). GTDB lineage: Bacteria > Verrucomicrobiota > Verrucomicrobiia > Chthoniobacterales > Chthoniobacteraceae > CAXSDZ01. The sequence continues at coordinate 1,045 of CAXSDZ010000319.1, read as the reverse complement.
TTTGAAGACCGCCCGGTTTGCCGTGGAAGTCGGAATCGACCTGCCGCGCTTTGCCGTGGTAACGCCGTTTCCCAACACGCCGCTCTACAAACGCCTCGAAGCCGAGGGCCGCATCCTCACGAAAAACTGGGAGCTTTACGACGCGCAGCACGTCGTCTTTCAACCGCGCCACATGAGCGTGCGGGAGCTGCAAACCGGCATCGAGACCGCTTGGAAACACGCCTACAGCTTACCCTCGATCGCCCGCCGCATCCGCCGCTCACCCGCGCCTTGGCCGGTGCGCCTCGGCACGAATCTCGGCTACCGCTTCTACGCGCAAAATCTCAGCCGATTCTACAACTGCGACTGGATCATCGGCCGCGCACCATCAGCTCCGGCGCGGGTTATGGAAATGGCAACCGCATGAGGGTGACCATCATCCATCCGTGTATCGGACGCCGGCGCGGCGAGCGGGATTACGTCCGCACCTGGCAGATGGAGCCGCTGCCCGCCGCGACGCTTGCCGGGCTGACGCCGCGCGAGGTGGAGGTGAAGTTTTACGACGACCGGATGGAGACCATCCCGTTCGACGAAAAGACCGATCTCGTGGCGATGAGCGTGGAGACTTACACGGCGAAACGCGCTTACCAGATCGCCAGCGAATACCGGCGGCGCAGCGTGCCGGTGGTGATGGGCGGCTTCCATCCGAGCCTCTGTCCCGAGGAGGTTGCGCGTTACGCCGACGCGGTGGTGACGGGCGAAGCGGAGGAGCTGTGGCCGCTGGTGCTCGACGATGCGCGGCACGGGCGGTTGGAGAAATTCTACCGCTCCACCGGCCGCACCGATCTGCGGGGATTGCGTCCTGACCGCTCGATCTTCCGGGGCAAGCGTTACCTGCCGATCGGGCTCGTCGAGGCGGGACGCGGCTGCCATTTCAAATGCGACTTCTGCGCCGTGCAGACGGTTTTTTCGTCGTCGCAAACCCGCCGGCCTGCCGACGAAATCATTTCGGAAATTGCCGCGATCAAGCAGGGCAAGAAGCTCTTCTTTTTCGTGGACGACAACA
>CAXSDZ010000318.1:0-4697 GCA_964235505.1 uncultured Chthoniobacteraceae bacterium | reverse complement strand
CCCGCGACGGCGACAAGCTCCGCGCCTGGAAAAGCGCCAGCCACATCGAGCGCGCGGCCAAGCGGGAGAACAAGTCAACACCGCCCGCACAGCAAGCGGCGAAAACGGAATGACACGCTGGCGAATGCTCCAACTAACGCGCCATGATCCAAATCACCAATAACGCGAGCCACAAACCGGGTGCTAGTCAGGCTTTGGCGGGAGCCCTCGCCAGCCGTAAGGATCTTAATGGCTACTTATACTTCGGATTTCCCATATTCCGAACCGAGGATGGCCGTCTCGCAATTGACGCACTACTTCTAAGCCCAGAAAAAGGTGCAGTCATCTTCCGATTCATTGAAGGAGCCGACGCCGGAGAGATAGCGACGTATGCAGAAGCGCAGGACGAGGCGGCTCGCCTTTTTATAAGTCGGCTTGCACAAACGAAGGAGCTTTGGAGAGGACGCAATCTTCTCGCCGACGTTAGGCCAGTTACTTTCGCGCCAGTCATGCATGCTTCGGACGGCACGCAGGCAGACTATCCACTGGTTAGTGTTGAAACGCTACATACCTATCTCGATAGTTACAGCTGGAAGCATGGTGAGCTTTATCCGTATCTTTTGGCGGCAATTCAAATGCCGCCGACACGACGTGATCGGCCGCCCCGGCCCACGAAACACGAAGGCTCTCGAGGCAGTATTGCTAATGCGCTTGATCGAAGTATGAGTTCGCTAGACGAAACTCAAAATGCGGCAATCTTTGAGACCTACGAAGGTGTCCAGCGAATACGAGGACTTGCAGGTTCAGGCAAAACTGTTGTGCTTGCGCGCAAAGCTGCGTATCTGCACGACCAGCATCCCGATTGGGATATTGCGGTGACGTTCAACACCCGTGCACTCAAAGGGCAATTCGAGCGGCTGATTACAGACTACTTCCGGCGTCAGAGTGATGAGCCGAACTGGGAGAAACTTTGGATACTGAACGCATGGGGCTCGTCGGGCAGTGCCTCTGATCACGGCCTCTATTATCTTTTTTGCCAAGAGAATGATGTGCCATGGCTGGCATTCAAAGAAGCATTTGCCCAGTTTGGACGCGATGCTGCTTTCACAGGAGCGTGCGAACTTGCTTTGGAACAAGCAACAGAACGCCGCCCACTTTTCGACGCGATTTTGGTTGATGAAGCCCAAGACTTCGCGCCGCCATTCTTGAATCTCTGCTATGAGCTCTTACGGGGCGAGAAGCGACTCGTGTATGCGTATGACGAACTTCAAAACCTGTCCAACAAGGGTCTGCCGCCGCCAGAGGAGCTTTTTGGCAACGATTCGGAAGGAAAACCGCGTGTCACCTTCTCGGCACCGCAAGAGGGAATGCCAAAACAAGACCTCATCCTCTCCACCTGCTATCGTAATTCGCGTCCAATACTCGTTACGGCACACGCCTTGGGCTTTGGTCTTTACCGCGGACATGGTAACGGTCTTATCCAAATGTTTTCGCAAAAGAATCTCTGGCGTGACGTGGGATACGAAGTTGAAGAAGGAGCGATGGAAGACGGACAGCGGGTCAGATTGGTTCGTCCGGCGAAGACTAGCCCGCGCTTCCTAGAGGAGCACTCGCCAATCGCCGACTTGCTGTTATTCAGAGGCTTCTCATCTGCGCGAGAGCAGTCGGACTGGCTTGTGGAAGCGATCCGAAAGAACATTGAGGAAGAGGAGCTTAGGCCAGAGGACATCATCGTAATAAATCCCGACCCGCTTACCACGAAAGGCGAAATGGGGTTGCCGCGTAGTCTACTTACGCGAATGGGCATCAACAATAATCTTGCTGGTGTTTCCGCCTCAAGAGATGTGTTCTTTCACCCAGGAGAGGTGACCTTCACCGGCGTAAATCGCGCTAAGGGTAACGAGGCTTCCATGGTCTATGTGATCAACGCTCAAGATTGCGTTTATGCTCCACGTCCTGCCACGCTGGCGCGAGTTCGCAATCGCCTTTTTACCTCGATTACTCGCAGCAAGGCTTGGGTCCGGGTGCTCGGTGTAGGGCCGTCGATGCAGAAGCTTGAAGCGGAGTTCGGACGAGTAAAAGATAGCGACTTTACATTGGATTTCGTCTATCCGACGCCCGACGAACTTGCGATGCTGACAATTGTTAATCGCGATCAAAGCCGGCAGGAGCGCAAAGAACAGGAGCGTCGCGAGCAAACCTTCGAGGAAGTCCTTCGATCACTGGAGACGGGCGAGTCATTTTTGGAAGACTACCCGCCAGAGATGGTTGAACGCTTGCAACGTATCTTCGACACACGGCGCCGTTCATGACCGCTGCCAACGTAACACAAGAGATTCGGCAGCTCATTTGGGAACTCGTTGGGGTATCGCTCTGCGTGCGCCAGCATGAGCCCGCATTGCGGGTTGCTGCCGGGGGCGTAGAAGTTGTCGCGATCTCAGGTGATGTATCACTAAGTAACGGCATGGGGCGTGGCGAGCGCTATGCTGATTCGTGGCAACGCATGGCGGAAGGTGATGCGTTTCACCTCAAGATGATAGATGGCGCACTGGTGCAAATGCTTTACACGTTCATAGGGGGAACTCTCGTAAAGCACCGGCTGGCTTTCTTTCCACGTCCGCGTCAACATTCTTTCGACAACGAGCCGGAGTTCTATGAATTGGACGAGCTTTTCGCAGATATCGTCGGTGAAGGTCTCGTGCATGTGCCGGTCCGTTTTGACTTCACTCGCGATGACCCTGCGAACTGCGCTATTGACCACCCGGTCAGTCATCTTTCCCTTGGCCAATATCCAAATTGCCGAATCCCTGTAAGCGCTCCTCTTTCTCCGAGGACCTTCATGGGATTTGTATTACGCAGCTTTTACTTCCGCGCTTATCGAGAGGCCGCCGCTGCGATTCAGCTCGAAACCCACTCATTCCCTAGAACTCTCGTGCCCGAAGAAGCGGCAACTCACCATGTGTCGGTTCCCCACTTAGCGGCTTGAATTAGTTCGGGATCTCTGCAGACAGCAGTTTCGCCTCGCTGCCGGGAATCCGGTCACAACTGATACGAAACAAGCAAATTCGTGCCGTGGATACGCATGGGCTCCAGGTGCCTAGACTTACGCAGTTGGCTTAAGCTGCTTTGGATGCCTTTCGCCCCAAAGACGCTCCCCTCGTCCGGCGCTGCCGTTCGGCGAAGCGAAACTCTGGCGTGGTCGTCATCGCTGGCGCGCGGGTGGCGGGATCGCCCTTCAACTCAGCGGGAATCAAGTCCCATCCCATCGCGTTCGCAAGTGCTTCGCCGATCGCTTTGGCAAGGAGAGGCGGGACGGCGTTCCCGACTTGCCGATACTGTTGCAGGCGCGGGATCGAATCCGGCCAGATGAAGTCGTCGTCGAAGCTTTGAATCCGAGCTGATTCGCGAACGCTGATGACTCGGTCGAACCGGTAGTGGACCGGGCGCAGCGGCGAGAAGTTCCCGGTGCCGGCGCGGAGAGTGTAGGAAGGGCGGTCGGGATGAAGGCGGTCGTGGAAAGACTTCTTCTCGCGCGTCCCCGGCTTCAGCCGGGCGAACGCTTCCAACATCGCCGGGCTGTGCATCGTCGCCTCATGGTTTGGAATCTCCCAAGACTCGGGAGTCATGACATCCGGGAGGTCGTCGATCGCATCCCGACTGGTGAGATGCTTTGGCAAGGCGCAGAAGAGATCGAACTCATCGGATGCCTTGTGCGTGACGGGCGGAGGAAACGGTAGTCCCTGCTTTCCACGGATGCCGACGATGAAAAGCCGACGCCGAAGCTGAGGCACTCCGTAATCCGCCGCATTCAAGACGGCATAAGCAACCGAGTAGTCGAGCGCCGCGAACTCCTCACACAAGCGGGTGACGATGGCTCCGTTTTCGATCTTCTCGAGGTTCGGGACGTTCTCAAACAGCACCGCCTCGGGTTGCAGTTCTCCGACGAGGCGGAGGAAATCGAACACGAGGTTTCCCCGGTGATCGTCCAGACCCTTTTGTTTCCCGATGATGCTGAAGGGCTGACAAGGCGGGCCGCCGACCAGCAGATCGATAGTCTGCTCTCCGGCGAGACGGAGGATGCTTTCTCCGGTGGCCTTGCTCATGTCCGCGACGTGACCTTGGGCACCCCGGTATTGGTGATTGTAGTTGAATGCTTCGATCGCGCTGCGGTTGTGATCGAACCCAGCGACGACGCGAATACCTGCGTCCAGCAAGCCGGTGGAGATGCCCCCACACCCAGCAAAAAGCTCAACGGCAACGGGCGGCGTTTTCATTCTTTGAGTTCTTCGGCCAGCTTCGCGGCTACCGCCTGCACTTTCGGGGTGAACATCGCCTTCTGCCGGTCCGACAGCGAGAGCCGATAGCCGCACGACTTCACGATCTTGAGACTGGCGGCTTCGGGACTCGGGTTGAATTCCAGGAAGTGGATGATCGAATCGTAGTCCAGCTTGATGGCGAGCGGACGAATTTCGTGACCGGGAAAATACTCGGCGCAGTAGATGACCATTGCGCTGATTTGCACGCGGTTCACCGGCTCATCCGCAGCTTTCGCTTCGATGGGAAAGATCACCGGGATTTCATCATCACGAAGGGCCACGCCGACATCAATTTCATCGAGCTCGGCCTGCCCGATGGTGGCGACGCTTTTACGGACGTGGCTGCGCAGGCGGAACACCTGCAAGCCGGTGAAGTGGTCGAGCAGCTTGCAATAGCTGATC
>CAXSDZ010000317.1:394-4763 GCA_964235505.1 uncultured Chthoniobacteraceae bacterium | reverse complement strand
ACACGCATCATGCTCGAGTTCCGGGCGATAAAGCGAGTGGCGCAGGTGGGCCGTTTGATCCTGGATGACGTGGTTCATGGGCTGAAAGAGCGGAGCTGACCGGGCGACGAAAGTAGGAGCGAGATGTGACAATTCAAGACAATTTCCGATGACAAATAGCAGAATTTTGTCGCTCAGGGGCCATTGCAGTGTCTTACTTTCGCCTTTCGCAGCCATTTTCTCCATCCGGCAGCCACCCCGGCGCCGAAATGGTGAAACCCGGCTCGAACATTATCGCTCTCCGCGGCGCTTCCGGCGGCGGTTTGCGTCTTCAATTACTTACTTTTCTCTCCCGGCATGCGTCCCCTCGATCCGCAAGAACGTCTCATCGTCCGGCAGCTCATTCGCGATCCGCGGGAGTCGGACAATGGGATCGGTGAGGTCACCGGCGTGAACGTCCGCACCGTCGGCCGGAAGCGGCAGCGGCTGGAACAGGCGGGCATTCTCTCTTATTTTACCCAGCTCGATCTCTCCGCCGCTGGCACGGGGGAGTTCAATGCGCGCCACCTTTACATCATCAAGTTCCGCATCGGCATCACATATTCACAGGTGCTGGAAGACATCCAGCGCGAGCCCTTTGTGCGCTCAATCTTCACGGAGGTGATTTTTGAGAGCCACATCGCGGAGATCGATGGCAAGGTGGCGATGCTGCTCTTCATCGACGGCGCCAGCGACATCGATATCGTGCAGACGGTGCAGGGGAAACTGATCCCCAGCCTGCGCGACAACCACGGCGCCGACTCAGTGGTGGAAGTCTCCACCATCCGCATCCTCTCCCCCGTCCGGGTGATGCGGAACTACGTGGCGCCGGTCAATATGGAGTGCGGCTACATCCGCAAGGAGTGGCCGGATGAAGCTATCTATGTGGGGAAGTGAGCCCGTTGGCTCCTAGCGCAGCAATGGAAGTATATTTCACTGACATATCTATAGCCGGTGCTTAAACGCATGACCATGACCAGACTTATATATCACATTGTTGCCCTATTGATCCTGACCCAACCCGTTCCGGCTTTGACGATCAGCTACACGCGCATCGGCAACCCTGAGAATCCCGCAGACTTTTAGTGGTCCATCAACGGAGCCGGACGAGTTGCCTTCGACTATTACATCGGAATCAACGAGGTCACGAATGCGCAATACGTTGAGTTTCTTAATCTGGTCGATCCAACGGCTTCCAACGATCTTTCCCTTTATAACCCTAACATGACGTCTGACATTCGGGGAGGAATCATTGTCGACTTCACTGCTTCTTCAGGGTCGAAATACACTCTGAAGTTTGGCTACGACGACAGGCCAGTTGTCTTCATAAGCTTCTTCGACGCCGCTCGCTTCACCAATTGGCTTAACAACGGGCAGGGGAACGCAACAACAGAATCAGGAGCATACACATTATCAATCGGCGAATACGTCAATCGAACATTCGAAGCGACCGTCTGGATTCCCAGCAATGATGAATGGCACAAAGCTGCTTACTATCAACCTGATGCACTTGGCGGTGATGCCGATAGCTGGTGGTCTTACCCCACTCAGAGCAATGCTGTTCCTGCCAGTGCGCCCCCGAACACAAGTAGCGGGAACAGCGCGAATTATGATCACAATTCTGCGCAGTTCTCTCCCTTTCTTACTGATGTTGGGTCTTATGCTGTTGCCGACTCCTACTATGGCACCTTCGATCAAGGCGGTAACGTTGCCGAGTGGACAGATAATCATTCGCTAGGAGCGTCTTCTCGAAACATTCGTGGAGGCTCTTACATCGATGGTGCAGGAGGAATGCTCGCCTCGAACGGATTTGGTGTTTCGCCCACCTACGAAAACAGAGCCGTGGGCTTTCGGGTTGCGTCATCTATTCCGGAACCTTCAGCCTCCATGTATACTGCGCTCGGGATTCTAATCTTCTCTGCACAACGCCGAAGGATCATTTAGCGTCCGGCTCACGTTCCCGAACTCTGTCCATTGGCTCCCTGCTATGATTTAGCGAGTTTTTTTAGGCGGCCTTGTAAAAGAACCATGAAATGCCCGAAATGTGACTCCGACACGAAGCAAGAAGTGATCGAAATACGAATTCGATGCACCTGCCCAAGATGCTCCTTCATGCATTACATACCCCGAGACACTACCGATAGCTACCACCTGGTGGTCGATGAGATTGCTAACAATGTGGCGGAGCACGGGAGTCACGAGACGTTAACCGTAGCTCTCGCAAATACCTGCTTCCGCAAAACTGACTCTAGAAGCAGCCAAGAGCAGTTAGACGAGTGGTGTCAGAACCATGGCTTCGGTTACAACGTTTACGATGAGCGAGACACCCACAAGAGGATTCAGCAATTCATCCGCTTTTTCCGCCGCTGAGTTTTGACTAAAACCCCCGCAGCGGTTTGAGAACGCACCTGCGGAGCGACGTTTTGTCCTCGTTCTCGAACTCCAGCTTGGGAACGAGGACTCGAGTGCATCGGAGGTCTGACTAAAGGCGCGGAGCGCCGATGACCTGAGTAGCTGGCTCGCCCACCCGCCTTCCTCCGCTATTCCCTTCCGCCCCCTAGGTGGTTGAGCGAAACGAGGCCACAGTTTCGGATCGAAAAGTGCAAAAGCCGCGTAGCGGCGAAACGCTGCACCGCTACGAGGCTTATCGTATTTGCACCCCGTTTCGAGGCCACGCTTCGCTCAGCCACAACTACTCAAGTTGCCGCCGCTCCGCGCGTTCACTCACGGGCATCGTGAGATTCTGGCGGTGCGTCGGGAGCCTTTGCGAGCACGCGCTCGAATTCGGCGCGTGAGGCAAGTGCCGCCTCCCGGCGTAGATACTCGACCCCGTCCATCAAAGCCGCGAGCTTTTCAGCGGCGGCAGAAGTCACCAAGCGCTCGACCGACGTGCCTTCGGCCACCGCGAAGTCGCGAAGCTTACGGTGCAGCGAATCCGGGAGGTCAATGGTCAAGGCGCTCATGCTCGTAGGCCAACAAGCCGCAAGAACTCCCTCGGCACAAGCGCGCGAATGCCGAAACGCTCCGCGCCCCGAAAGTCTCGGATGTTGTGGGTGATAACGTAAGGAGCGCCTGCGGCGACCGCCAGTTCGAGCACCAAGTCGTCTTTTGGGTCGGGAAGAAACGAGCGCCAGAGAAAATGGATGTCCTGTGGATGCGCAATGGATGCCAAGTAGCGGCAGAGCGCCGTGATATCGGCGAGAGTGTAAGAAGGAGGCACCTTCCCAGGGCGCAAAAGAACATCCTGATACTCTAGGTAAAGCGGCACTGAAAGGGTCGGCTGCCAGCCACGCAGAGGCAGCGAGGCAAGCAAAGCCGCAGAGGCACCGCGCTGCGAACGGAGGGCGGAGACGAGAATGTTGGTGTCGAGAACGAAGCGCAAACGTCTCCTGCATGCCGGTTAAGCTCTCAATCAGCAAGCGCGGCGCTTTCCCAGGATCGCACACACCTCACACCGATGCCGTCTTCGGGTAAGTGCCGAGGATTTTGACGAAGGTGCAGTGCTTTTCCAGCTCGGCGAGCGCTTCCAGCAGCGCGGGCTCGGAGGCATGGCCGTCCACGTCGCAGAAGAAGAAGTATTCCCACGCCTTGCGCTTGGAAGGGCGGCTCTCGATTTTGCTCATCGAGATCTTGAGGCGATTGAACGGTTCCAAGGCGTGGAAAAGCGCGCCGGGCTCGTCGCGCACGCAAAACATCAGCGAAGTGCGGTCGGTGCCCGTCGGCGGCGAGCCCGCGCTGCCGATGACAAGAAAGCGCGTGGTGTTGTTTGGGTTGTCCTGAATGGAGAGCTCCAGAAATTCGAGGCCATAAACCTCCGCTGCCATCCGCCCGGTGATCGCCGCAGACGCCGGCTCCTGAGCGGCGAGCTGCGCGGCGCGCGGTGTGGAGGAGACTTCGATAAGATCGACCTCGGGCAGGTTTTGGCGGAGCCAGTTCCGGCATTGACCGAAGACCTGCGGGTGCGAGTAAATCTTGCGGATCTGGTCGCGCGGCAGCTTTGCGATCAGGTGATTCTCGATCTTCAGGAGGATCTGCGCGCAGATGCGCAGGTCGCTGTCCATGAACATGTCGAGTGTGTGATTCACCGCGCCTTCTGTGGAGTTTTCGATCGGCACCACGCCGTAGTCCGCGTTCCCGCGCGCGACCACGTCGAACACATCCGCGATGCTCACCTGCGGCACGTAGCGCACACTCGCGCCAAATTTGCTTCGCGCCGCCTGGTGCGTGTTCGTCGCCTCCGGCCCGAAGTAGGCGATGGTGAGATCCTTTTCCAGCGCGAGCGACGCCGACATGATCTCGCGATAAATCGCCCGCACCGCCTTTTCCGGGAGCCGCCCACTCAGCTCCTTGT
>CAXSDZ010000317.1:0-384 GCA_964235505.1 uncultured Chthoniobacteraceae bacterium | reverse complement strand
CCTCGCGCTCCGGCGCATAGATCGCCGCCTTTTCCTTGGCTTTGACGAGCCCGACTTCGTGGACCAAGTCCGCGCGCTCATTCAGCAGTTTGAGAAGCTGCTCGTCCACGCTGTCGATGTGCTTGCGGATTTCGGGAAGGGACATGGCGGAAAGTTTTGGCGTTGCGAATTTGTGACTTGGGAAAGTTTGCGAACTCAAGGTTCCGGCGCAGGTTCGCTCGTTTGCGGGACCGGCTCTTCAGCAATCGGCTCGGTCGCTTCGTCCGGTGTGGCAGGGGCGAGTTCAGCAGGCGTGGCGTCTTGCGCCAGAGGCTCGGAAGCTTCGAGAACCGCCGGCTTTTCAGCGACAGCGATGCTCGCAGCCGTGGGGAGCGGGACGCGGCG
>CAXSDZ010000316.1:0-4820 GCA_964235505.1 uncultured Chthoniobacteraceae bacterium | reverse complement strand
GGGCTCTTCAACAATCTCGTCTCCACCTTTCCGCTCGCGGCGCTCGCGGCGGCGGCTCTGCTGCTGAACCGTGACGGATCTCAGCGCCTCCTCCTCCGCGCCTTGCGGCAGCGCTTTGGCGCACGAGGCTGGCTCGTTCACGCGGCGATCCTCGTCTGCGCGCTCGCGGCGCTCGCTAAGCCTTTTCTCTACCTCGCCGCGCGGCACGTGGATGCCGGACTTTGGATCCAATGGGCGCCGGTGCTCGCGTCGCTTGCCTTCGGTTTTGAATACCTCTTCGGCATCGGTGTGCAGGTCGGGCTCATCCTGCTTGCCTTCGCGTGGGTGCGCGGGATCACGGTCCGGCGCGATCGGCTGGTCGCGCTTGCGATCCGCCGCTTTTCTTTCGTCGTGCGTTGGGCGGCGGTGGTGTTGACGCTGAGCACCGTCTTCATCGATGGGCCATTGATCCTGAATAACTTTCAACCTTTCGCCGGCTGGTTTGCGCCGGACGCCGCGACGCTCGACCGCCGCGTCGCGCTCGCCCACGCGGTGCTGAGCGGAGTGCTGTTCGCCTTTGCCACCGTGCAGATCACGCTCGTCTTTCACAGCGAATCTCTGGGCGCGGCGCTGCGCGATCACGTGCGGTGGATGCGGGGAAACCTCGGCGCATTCACCTGGCTGCTCGCCATCGCGACGCTGCACTTCTTTGCGCTGCATGTGCTCGATGGCGTCTGCCGCCGGGCGCTCGGGGAGGGAACTGCGCTGTGGGTCGCGTGGACGCTGCTTTTTCCGTGGCTGGTGGGGCTCGCCGGCGCGTGGCTGCTCGCGAGCTGGGTCTGCATCTACCAGCGCACCCGCGCGGGCCGCGCTGGGGCGGATGGCGCGTTCAAGTTCTAAAAAAACTCCGCGGAGTCAGTGAGGCTTTTCGCCGCGCGCACAACAGCCTTGCCTCCGCGCAGCCGCGCAGTCACCAATCGCCCTCCCGCCATGAGCCCCCTCGCCGAACCGCGAATCCTCGAGTTGCGCGATGTCTTCTGCGCCGCTGCCGACGGCGACGATGATGCGCCGCTGCACGGCGTCAGCGCTGGGTTTGTGGGCGCGCAGTTGCACCTCCTCAGCGGCGCTGCCGGGAGCGGCCACGCGCGGCTGCTCCGGCTGCTCGGGCTGCTGGAAACGCCCGTTCGCGGCGACGTGCTCTTTCGTGGGCAGTCCACGCGCGGACTAGATGAAGACGCGCGGGCGGCGCTGCGCTGCCGCGGGTTCGGCTGCGTCTTTGCCTCGCCCTTTTTGCTGCCCGCATTTTCCGCGATCGAGAACGTCGCGATGCCGCTCTTCACCACCTCGGACACCACGCCGGAGGAAGCGCGCGAGCGCGGCGAAATGCTGCTCGATTTCGCCGGCCTCGCGGGCCGCGAAAGCACGCGAGCTGGGGCGCTCGCGCCTGATGAACAGCATGCCGTGGCGCTGGCCCGCGCGCTCGCTCACGAGCCCGCGGCGCTGCTGGTGGAAGCCCTCGACACCGCGCTGGAGGGCGATGCGCTGCACGCCTTTGCCACGCGGTTGCGGGAGGCTGGCGCGCGCTTTGCCGTCGCGGTGATCGCCACGGTTTCACCTGCTTTCATCGGTGCGCCGGGCGATCGGGTGCTGGAAATCTCCGGTGGCGCGGTTCGCCACGATTCCGCGCAGTTGCGGCCTTCCACCGTGTGACGACGCAAGCACCGCCGCCACCGCCGGACCCCGAGGAAATCGCGCGCGCCAGCGGCTCCAATCTCGCGCTCGCGCTGATCGTCCTGCCGCGCGAGCGCCGCGGCGACATGCGCGTGTTTTACGCCTTTTGCCGCGTCATCGATGACATCGCCGACGACCAGGGCCGCACGCTGGAAGAGCGACGCATCGCGCTGGGGGAATGGCGTTGCGCGCTGCTCGCATCCACGCCGGGCGAGCCGCCGCTCGCGGTGCCTGTGCGGGCGCTCATCGCCAAGCGCCAGCTCGATCCCGCGCTCTTCGCCGAGATCATCGCCGGCTGCGAGATGGACCTCGCCGGAGTGCGCCCGGAAACGTGGGAAGACCTGCGCCTTTACTGCCATCGGGTGGCGAGCGTGGTGGGGCTCATCAGCATCGAGATTTTCGGCTGCCGCGATCCCGAGTGCCGCCGCTACGCCGCCGACCTGGGCCTCGCGCTGCAGCTCACGAATATCCTCCGCGACATCGGCGAAGACTTCGCGAATGGCGGCCGCATTTACCTGCCGCGCGCTGACATGGAGCGCTTCGGCTACACGGCCGAGGATCTCGCGGAAGGCAGGCGCAATCAGGCTTTCCACGCGCTGATGCAGTTTGAAGCGGAGCGTGCGCTCGGCTTTTACGCGAGCGCCGAAGCCGTGCGCGCCTCGCTCCCGCGGAGTGATCGCCGCGCGCTCGTCGCCGCGGAGATCATGCGCGCCGTGTATCGCCGGCTGCTCGATCGGATGCAGCGCGGAAAGTTCCGCGTCTTCGGCCACCGCACCCGCTTGAGCCGGTTGGAAAAGCTTTGGCTGATCGCCCGCGTCTTCCTCCGCCGCGCTTAGCGAAAGTGCCCGATTGGCCGGGAGTTCACGGAGCTTCCGGCGCGGGGGCGCACGTCGCGACAGCCGTCCCGCGCGACCACTCCGAATCCAAAAACATGACCCCCTCGCTTCGCAAATCCGCCCGCCTCATCGCGCTCAGCGTTTCGATCTCGCTCGGATTCTCCGCTTGCGACACGCCGGGCGAAACCGCGCTGCTCGGCGCGGGCACAGGCGCGATCATCGGCAACCAGAGCCCCACGGGCTCGCTGCGTGGCGCGGCGATCGGCGCGGGCGTCGGCTATCTCGTCGGCAAGCTGGTGCAGCACGACCGCCGGCGGGCTTATGAGGAAGGCTACGAAGAAGGGCGCGACGACCGCGACCCCGACGACCGCGACGAGCCGCGATCACTTTCGCGTTCGCACCGTCCGATCGCGACCCGGACCGATCGCGCCGGTTTCGTGACCAGCCCATTTCCGCCTTACAACCTCATCGACACACGCGGCATTCCGCGCGGCGCGCAAGTGCTCGATCCCTCGGTGAACCGCGTGTTCATCAATCCCTGATTCGAGCGGACCGGCGGGCAGCATTCCAGACGATCGATGCGGTTGCGCACGAGGCTGCGCAATTTATGGGAAGCTGTGCAAATTGGCTCCGGAGACCCGCTCAAGCCGCGCGCGCGCGGCGTTCGGCGTGGGCGGTTCCCTGCTTCTGGATGCCGCCGTTCCGCGCGCCTTTTGCCACCCAGTGTTCCGCCTGCCGGTGCAGCTCCGCGCCATTTGCCGCGCGGAGCTTTTCCTTCATGCGCTGCTGGTGCGTTTCCACCGTCTTCACGCTCACGCCCAGATCGCGGGCGATAGCGGTCGGGCGCAGGCCGCGCCCGAGCAGCCGGAAAACCTGGAGCTCGCGATCGGAAAGCGCCGCGACGGAATGCGCGACGCTGCCGCCGGCCATCTGCTCCAGCAGCAGCAGCGACACACGCCGGCTGGCGTAGAGCCGCCCGGCAAGCACGGCGTCCAGCGCTGCCAGGACTTCCGCAGGCTCTTCGCGCGCGGTGACGAAGCCGCGCGCGCCCGCTCGGAACGCCCGCTGCACCGACAGCGCGTCCTCGCGCTCGCTCACTACCAGTGACCGCAGCGGCTCATGCAGCTTGCGGAAATCGCGCAGCAGCTCCACGCCGTCGCCGTGCGGCACTTCGAGATCGAGCACCGCGAGGTCCGGCTTTTCCTCCGCGCAAATGCGTCGCGCCTCCCGTGCGTCGCCCGCTTCCGCACAGACCTCCAGCAGCGGATGGCAGCCGGCCAGCGCGGCCAGGCCAAAGCGCACGAGCGGCACGCCGTTCACGATCATCACGCGCAGTTTCCGGGGCTCATCCATAAAACAAAGGGGGACAGTTTTTCCTTCCGCGACGCCGCGGTGTGTAGCGGCTGCGCCCGCACTGGGCAAATAGGAAAACCTCTGTGCATCGGCCAGCGCTGACCGTCACGGTGTAGGGGAAAAGTGGTGTGAGCGGGGAACATGCTGCGGATTCCGCGAAAAGGCTCCCGCTCGGCTGGCAGGCTGCCGCTGCCTGCTCTGCCCACTACACTACGGCCCGACACTGCGCGTCCGGGTTTCGCGCTCGCTCGATCCAGCGTCGTCGCCTGATACCGCGATCCGGTGCGCTCTGTTTCGCTCTCGTTCGCCAGGCGGATGCCCGGCTCTCAATCCCCCTCGATTCGCATGCGCCGCACCGCCCGCTCTTCATCGCTCCGCCCGCTGCCTTGCAGCATATTGATTTCCCTGCTCGCACCGGCGCTGCTGATGCCGGGACCGCTGCTGGCCGGCGGTGGAGAGACCGTGCGCACGATCCGTCGGGATGATTGCGTCACGGAGACTCGGCCGCTGGCAGGTCCGCTGCCGCCGCTGGCCTGGAAAAGCAGGCAGCAGGTGGTCGATGCGCTCGACCGGCTCCGCGATAAGGTCGAGGAATGGGGCGTGGTGACGATCTCCGCCCCGGTCGCGGTGATGGACGACACGGCGTTCTATGTGCCCGACAACATCGTGCCCGCCGAGCAGCTTTATGAGGACGCGCGCGTCGATGTAAATGCGGTCGCCACCCAGGCGACGGAGACCGGCGTGGGCAACCAGTTCGGCGCGGTGCTCACCCCGTCGCCGCTGCTGCCCGGCGCCGTCCCTCCGCCGGCCGGGGGAACGGCCACGACCAGCACCACTTCCACGGTGACCGTGCCGCCGCGGCAGCTTTTTGACGCCGAGGGCAACATCGTCAAATCGCTGGATCCGCAGCAAGACACCCTG
>CAXSDZ010000315.1:0-4844 GCA_964235505.1 uncultured Chthoniobacteraceae bacterium | reverse complement strand
GAGCACCGCGTCGGTGCTCCAGGCCACACCCGCGAAGAGCGCAGGCTGCGGCTTTTGCATCGCGATCAAGTAGTAGCCGCCATCCGCGCTCGGGCCGAGCACGACATCCGCGCCATCGACCAGCGCCCCCCATGCCTCGGCGAAAAGCTCGGGTGAAAGCTCGATGCAATCGCTGCCGATTGCAGCGGCGGAATCGAACCCAGCCTGGAACGCTTCGGCGAAGGCAGACTCCAGCCGCACGCCGAGATCGCCCCGCGCTTGCGGGTGAAATTCCACGATCGCTCCGTCGCACAGCGGGCGCATCCACGCTTCCACCTCGGCCTGCTGCTCGGGGGGATCGAACATCACCCGCCACACCGCATCGCGCGGAAGGGTGCGGCAGACCTCGGCAACGAGCTGCCGGTAAATGCGCGCCGCCTCCTCCGCGCCGACCGTCGCAGCCAGCCGCGTCTTCACTTTCCCGGGCACGGGAAGCTTCACAAAAAAGAGGATGGCGAGGCGGGACACGGCAGGGGCAGGAGCGGGAAACACTGCCAGTCCAGTCCGCCATCGCGCACTTCAAAAAGGTGGCGTCTCGCCGACAGCGGAACCGCACTTCTCACCATCTGGCGACACATGCTTCCGCAGCGTCTGCGTTTCGCATACCGTCCCGCTCTTATGCATCTCAGCTCAATTTCGGCGGGCGTCTTGATCGGCGCGGGGCTCACGTTCGCGCTCTGCGCTCCCTGTGCGCAGGCGCAGGGAACGCCGCCGCCTACTCCGCCGCTGGCCGAAGCACTGGATCGGGTGCGGCTCCAGCGTGGCGTGCCGGGCCTCGCCGCCGCGGCGATGATCGGTGGACAACTCGCGGAAAGCGCCGCCGCCGGGGTGCGGAAGGCTGGTTCGCCAGAGCCGGTCGCGCTAGAGGATCGCTGGCATATCGGCTCATGCACAAAGTCGATGACGGCGACTCTCGCCGCGCTGCTGGTGGAGGAGGGCAAACTGCGCTGGGACACCACCGTGGGCGAGGTCTTCCCGGAGATGCGCGGCGCGATGCAGGGCGCCTGGCCAGCGGTGACTCTGCAGCAACTGCTCGCCCACCGCAGCGGAGCGCCGGAAAACCCGCCGCCCGCGCTTTGGGCCGAGGCTTGGAAACAGCAGGGCTCAGCGACGGAGCAGCGGCTCGCCTTCGTGCGCGGGCTGCTCGGGCAGGCGCCGGCGAGCGAACCCGGGACGCACTTTGCCTACTCCAATCAGGGCTACGCCGTCGCCGGCGCGATGATCGAACGGACGACTGGGCGCGCTTGGGAAGCGCTGTTGCGGGAGCGGCTCTTCAGCCCGCTCCAGATGAGCGCCTCAGGCTTCGGCGCACCCGGCACGGCAGGGAAAGTGGACCAGCCCTGGGGCCACACAGAGAACGGCCAGGCGCTCGTCGCGCAAGCGCCGGGGCCGCAGGCGGACAACCCGCCCGCGATCGGCCCCGCGGGCACGGTTCACTGCTCGATCGCGGATCTCGCGCGCTACGCTGGCTGGCATGCGCAGGAGGGCCGCGGCGGGCGCGCTCTGCTGAACGCCGCCAGCTTTGAGCGGCTGCACCGCGCGGTCTCCGGCCAGACTTATGCACTCGGCTGGGAAACGCTGGATCGCCCGTGGGCGGGCGGGCGCACGCTCACGCACTCCGGCTCGAACACGATGTGGCATGCGGTGATGTGGGTCGCGCCGGAGAAGAACGCGGCCTTTGTCGCGGCGACAAATGCGGCCGGAGACGATGCCGCCCGCGCCTGCGACGACGCGGTGTCGCTGCTGGTGCAGCGCTGGCAGGCGCGCGCGCCGAGCGCTCAATAGCGGGGAACCGCCGGGTCCACTTCGAGGGACCACGCGTCGATGCCGCCGCCGAGATTCGTGACGTCGGAAAAGCCCTTGGCTTGAAGAAACTCCGCCACTCGCGCCGAGCGCACCCCGTGGTGGCAGTAGATGAGCAGCGGCTGCGCGGGATCGGTGAGCCGCACGGACGCGAGCGCGCCGATCTGCGAAAGCGGCAGCAGCTCCGCACCCGGCAGGCGGCAGATGGCCCACTCCTCCTGCTCCCGCACATCGATCAAGCGCGGAGGCGTGGAAGACGCCAGCCGCGCGGACGCTTCACGCGCGGTGATCTCGGGAAGCAGCATCGGAGAGCGGATCGGCGGATTTCAGAATGGGTTAGACCAAAGTGCAGCCGTTCCGCTCTTCGTCTTTTTCTTCATCCTCATCTTCATCTTCATCTTTCTCTGACCGGGAGTGAGATGAAGATGAAGATGAAGAAAAAGACGAAGGACGCTGCGCGCGAAAGCACGATCCTGCACCCTTGACGCCGAGCACGGTCAGCATCTCACGCCCAGCCTCAGCGCACGATCTCCACGGGCGTGCCGACATCGACGTTCCGGAAGAACGACTCGGCCATGAAGCCCGGCATGCGGATGCAGCCGTGCGACGCGGGGTAGCCGGGCAGGAAGCCCTCGTGCATTCCCACCCCGCCCGTGATCCGCATGAAGTTCGGCATCTTTGCGCCATCGAAAATCGCACCCGGAGGCTTCGGGTTCTTTTTCACATCGACCTCCTTCTGGATCACGTTGCCGGACGCATCCACATAGTCGCCATACAAGTTCGACTTATGATCCCGGTCTTTTTGCACGATCTTGAAGGTGCCCGTCGGCGTGTCGAAACCTTCGCGCCCGGTGGCAATGGCAGAAACACCGACCAGCTCGCCGCTTTTGTAGAAATACGCGCGCTGCTCGCCGAGCGCGATGCGGACGGAAGGCGGACCCTGCACGCCGTCGCCGTCCCAGTAGCTCACGTTGTCGAAGTTCGCGCGGCCGGATTGCGGCTGGGAGCGAAAGCCGCCGAGATAGACGGTTTGCTCATTGAAGCGTGGGTCGGGCGTGCGGCAGCCCGTGCTGAGCAGCAGGGCGGCGAGGAGAAAAAAACTGGCAAAGAGACGCATGGAAACAAAGGGCGGTGGCAAACGAGCGCGCAATAGATCGGTGACTCGCAGGGGCGTCAAGTAGGAGTCCGCTGGCGGGGAGCGCGCTTCCTGTGCTCCGGGCGGAATCCCCGCGCAACGCGGAGCACTTCTCTCGTCCGTCTCCATTGCGCGCCCGGAAAGCGTCTGCTATATCACCGCGACTTTTTTCCCAGGAATCCAGCCTCCATGCCGACCTACGAGTATCAGTGCGAGAAGTGTAAAAAGGGCTTTGAAACGTATCAGTCCATGAAGGACGACGCGCTGAAGAGCTGCCCAAAGGAGCTCTGCCGCATGAAGACATGGGGCAAAGGCAAAGTGAAACGCCAGCTCGGCACGGGCGCGGGACTCATTTTCAAAGGTTCGGGATTCTACATCACCGACTACCGCAGCGAAGGCTACAAGAGCGCCGCGAAAAGCGAGAAAAGCGAGTCCACCGCGAGCAGCGGCGGCAGCACGGAAAGCAAGCCGGCCGAGACGAAAAAGCCCGACAGCAAACCTGCCGCGACTGAGAAACCCAAGAGCCCTCCGAAGACAGAATAAGCGCGGGCTGGAGGAAAAGGCGGTGAGCCGGCCGAACGTGTTTCCCCGCACATTTTCGCTTCCCGCCGCCCGAGTTCCCGCATTTTTTTCCCGACCACCGCATTCTTTTCCCTGCCCACCGCGCTTCCGATCTCAGCCTCCCCGCCTCACCCTTTCAGCCTTCGTCCTTTTCCATGGCCAGCTCTCCTGCTTCCCCCACCCTGCCTTGCAAACAGTGCGGCTACTCGAATGAGCCAGAGCGCGTCTATTGCCACAACTGCGGCGCCAAGCTCGATCGCTCGCTGCTGCCGAAAGAAGATCAGCTCCGGCGCGAATCGCCCGACAAAGCGCGCCGGCGCATCCGGCGCATGGCCAACCCGGAGGCCAGCCCGATCCTGCGCGAAGCGAAGGCGCTCGCAAAAACGCTCGCCTGGGCCGCAGTCGTCGCGGCGCTCATCCTCGCCGCGCTTCCGCCCGCCGACGCTCCAGCCAAGCAGGCGGAACTCGGTGACCGGATGGTCGGCAGCGACTTGATCACCGCGCTGGAGAAGCCACAGCCGACCGTCGTGGCGTTCTCCGAAGCCGACATCAACAGCTTCTTCAAAACTTCGGTGAAGGCCGCGCCCGGACCGGATTGGCTGCCGCTGAAATTCGACCGTGCCTACGTGAAGCTCTTGCCGGGCGCGGTCCGCATCGGCCAGCGGCAGACGATTTACGATTACCCGCTCTACTCCTCCACCGCGTGGAAGCTGGAGGTAAAAGACGGCGCCTTCACCGCCACCAACGTGGGCGGCACCTTCGGCCGGCTCGCGGTGCATCCCGTGCTCATGGGTGCGCTAGACTTCGTGTATCAGAAGTTCTGGACCGCTCTGAAACGTGAGCGCGACATGATGTCGAAGATGCAGATGGTGCGTGTGGAGCAGGGGAAAATCACCCTCATCACCAAAGGCGCCGGCCGATGAACCACAACGGCAAAGAGAGTGCCGGACCTTGCAAGACGGAAGCGCTGCGCTCTGCGCCGCGTTCTCCTGCCACCGCTTTCCCTCGCGGAGGCGACGCGCCCCGCCTCGCCATCGCTCCACGCCCCACGTTCCACGCCTCACGATTGCCCCGCGCCGCCGTGCTGTTCGCGCTTGCGGTCGTTGCCACCCTTTCCGCCCAGGCGATCGACCTCACTCAGCGCAGCATCTCGGGCAGCAACCAGATCACGGTTTATTCGCCCGATGCCGCCTTGCGCACCCAGGTGGCGAGCTTCGCCGCCGAAGTGAAAACAGATGTGCTCACGCTGCTGAGCGAGACCGATCGGTGGAAGCACCCCATCGTGCTCACGCTCGATCGCCCGCCA
>CAXSDZ010000314.1:0-4875 GCA_964235505.1 uncultured Chthoniobacteraceae bacterium | reverse complement strand
AGAATGCGGAGAGGTTTCAAAGGTTTGAGGGTTCAGGTGGTGAAATCTTGGGCAACCCTCGACGCACTATACCCCTTGGTCACAAATTCTGAAGGACTATCAGCGGCATAGAGATGATGTTGGTCGTTCCGGGTTTTCCCTCCCGTAAATTGCCAGCTTCTCACCGTGGAGCGGGCACTCTCCGGGCTGTATTCATCCTTGAGAATGATCACCTTACTCCCTAACGGCGCGACTCGTTTTCGAGCCCCGCAGACGACGTGAATCTGCTCGGAACATTGGCGAGCGGCCCCCCCGGCGCGAGTCGGGTAAGAGGCTGGCAGGCTTACAGCTTTGCAATCCTGGCAACGCTCGCAACGCTCGGGCTCCGGATCGCGCTGGACTCCTCCTTGAGTGGTGAACCAACCTTGGTGCTCTTCACGGTGCCAATCATGCTCACTGCTTACATGGGCGGGTGGCGAGCCGGGTTGCTTGCCACCGGCTTTTCCGGTCTCGGCTCAGCCTATTGGGTGCTGGCGCCGCTCCATAGCTTTCAGATCGCCTCCGCCGCCGAGCGTTGGGATCTCTCGTTCGTGGTGCTGGCAGGCATCGTGATCAGCGCGTTCAATGGTGCTCTTCATCACGCCCGCTGTCGTGCCGACCTCTCAACCCGCGAGCACCAGCAGACCGAAGAGCGTCTGCGGGAGTCGGAACAGTTCCTACAGTCCACCCTGGATGCGCTTTCATCCCACATTGCGATCCTCGATCAGCATGGGGCAATCTTAGGAGTCAACGAGCCGTGGAGGCGCTTTGCGGGTGAGAATAATCTTGCCAGCCAGCACCGCGGCGTGGGCGACAACTACTTGCAAATCTGTGATTCCGCCTCCCGCAATTGCTGTGGAGACGCAGCCGCAGTGGCGAATGGCATCCGGGCGGTAATGGTCGGCCAAAGCGATGAATTTCAGTTGGAGTATGCTTGCCACAGCCCGCGCGAAAAGCGCTGGTTCCTTCTGCGAGTCACCCGCTTCGGCAGCGGATCTTCGACGCGCGTAGTCGTGGCGCACGAGAATATCACCGCTCGCACGATGGCGGAGCAGGCGTTGCGCGCGAGCGAGCTCCGGCTGCGTGCAATCTTCGATAGCGAACCGGAGTGCGTGAAAATCGTGTCGGCGGATGGGCGACTCCTGGATATGAACCCCGCGGGTCTGCGGGTCATCGAAGCCGATGAACTTGCCCCACTGATCGGCCAACCAGTGGATGCGCTCGTCCATCCGGAGGACCGTGCCGCTTACGCCGAACTCCACCGGCGCGTTGTCAGTGGCGAAACCGGCCAGCTCCAGTTCCGTCTCATTGCGCAGAAGGGTGCCAGACGTTGGATGGAGACCCACTCGGTGCCACTCCGCGATGCTGACGGATGCATTCAGTCCGTCCTGAGCGTCACCCGCGACATTACCCTGCGCCGACAGGCCGAAGACTCCCTCCGCGCCAGCGAGGCGAACATGGCGGCGGCCCAGCGGATCGCGCACTTCGCGAGCTGGGAGCTGGACTTGTGTGACTCGAAAGATGTCGATGCGAATCCGTTGCGCTGGTCCGACGAGATGTTCCGCATCGCTGGCTATGCTCCGGGCGCGGTCGAGGTCAGCAACGCGCTGTTCTTCCAGCTCGTGCCGGCAGCCGAGCACGAGGCAATCCAGCAGGCCGTCGCGACGGCGATCCGAGAGCGGGGACAATATTCCATCGTCCACCGGCTCATCCGGCCGGATGGGGAGGAGCGGATCGTGCAGGAAAGGGCGCTGATTTCCTGCGATGAAAAGACCGGCCGGCCGGTGAAGATCATCGGCACCGCGCACGACATCACGGAGCAGCGGCGCGCGGAGGAATCCCTCGTGGTGCAGGCGCACATGCTGAACAGCATCGGGCAGGCAGTGATTGCCACCGACCGTGCCGGGTTGATCACGTATGTGAACCGCTTCGCCGAGCGGCTCTACGGCTGGGCGTCAGCAGAAGTTCTCGGCAGAAACATCTTGGATGTCACTGTCACCAACGCCACCAGTGAGCAGGCAGCCCAGATTGTCGCGCAGCTTGCGCGAGGGGAACCCTGGAGCGGAGAATTTCTGGTTCGGAACCGGGATGGGCAGGAGTTCCTCGCGGCGGTCACGAACACTCCGCTGCGCGACCAGCAAAGCCGATTGGTCGGCATCGTTGGCGTTTCGGAAGACATCACCTCGCGCAAGCGGGCGGAGGAAGAATTGTCCCAGTCGCGCTCAACTCTCCGCAGCATCCTAGACCATATCCCGCAGCGAGTTTTCTGGAAGGATCGGGATCTGATTTATCGCGGCTGCAATCGCGCTTTTGCGCAGGTCCTGGGTTTCAACGACCCGAGTGAAGTGATCGGAAGGAATGACTTTGATGGGAGCTGGAAATCCGTTGCGGAGCAATATCGGGCTGACGATCGGAGCGTCATGGACCTCGATGCGCCGAAGTTCAGCTTTGAAGAGCCCGGCACCGCGGCCGATGGGAGCCCGCGGTGGTTCCGAACGAGCAAAATCCCGCTGCATGATCAACAAGGGCGGGTGACCGCGGTGCTCGGAATCTCTGAGGACGTTACGGAGCATAAGTTGGCCAAGCTGGAGATCGAGCGGCTGAATGCCGGCCTGGAGCAGCGGGTGGCACAACGCACGGAACAACTCTTCGCGGCTACCCAGGCGGCTGAGCGGGCGAATTGTGCCAAGAGCGAATTCCTTTCGCGCATGAGCCACGAGCTGCGCACGCCGATGAATGCCATCCTCGGATTTGCCCAAGTGCTGGAGATCGAGGAGGACCTCACCGCCGATCAACGGGACAGCATCCAGCAAATCCTCCGCGGGGGCAGCCATCTGCTGAAGCTGATCAACGAAGTGCTCGACATTTCCAGCATCGAGGCGGGCCGGATGACGCTTTCGCCGGAGGCAGTCGCCTTGCAGGAAGTCCTGGAAGAAAGCGTCCGGCTGCTCCATCCGCTCACCTCGGAGTGCAAAGTGCGGCTCGCAGTGCTGCCGGGCGAAGCGCTCGGGCTGTGCGTGCTCGCCGACCGCCAGCGTTTCGCGCAGATCCTGCTAAATCTCCTGTCCAACGCCATCAAATACAACCGGTCTGGCGGGAGCGTCACGGTCCGGTGTGTGGAGACCAGAAATGATCAGGGCGCGACGGCCATTCGCCTTTCCATCACGGACACCGGCGTCGGCTTGAGCTCTGAAAAGGTCGCCCGACTTTTCAATCCTTTCGACCGGCTGGGTGCTGAGCAAACCCGCGTGCAAGGCACCGGCCTCGGCCTCATGCTGACCAGGCGTATGGTCGAACACATGGGCGGCACCTTGGGAGTCGAGAGCGTCGCTGGGGAAGGCAGCACGTTCTGGGTTGAGCTGCCCGTCGCAGAGCCGCTGGAAGAGCCTGCGGAACCGGCAACGAACACAAACGCGGCCGCCATTGATCCGAAGCCGCCGGCGCACAGACGCGCGCTCCTCTACATTGAGGACAACTCTTCCAATCTCCGCCTCGTCGCGCGCATCCTCGCGAGGCGGCCAGCGATCGAGCTGCTCTGTGCAGGGACCGGGGCGCTTGGGCTGGAGATGGCCCGCGAACATCGTCCAGCTTTGATCCTGCTCGATCTGCATCTTCCCGATGGCACTGGCGACAAAGTCCTCGCTCAGCTCCGGGCCGATGCACGCACCGCCACGATCCCCGTGATCATGCTGAGCGCCGACGCGATGCCTGAGCGCCGTGGACAGATGATGACCGCCGGCGCATGCGAGTTCCTCACCAAGCCGCTGGAAGTCCGAGCTTTCCTCGCGTTGCTCGATCAGCTCGTCGATTTTCAGGGCGTGGAACTCGGGGACAAAGAGCTAGGGAACTCGGGATAGGGAAGCGCTGCATTGCGGCCAGGATTCCCCAGTTCAAGGGTTTCCCCGCGCGGCGAAGTCCACACTTTGCCTCCGAGAACGAGCACGATTCGCGCTTCTTTCATCTTTGAGAATGAAGACGCTGATCGCTGATGATGACAACATCACCCGCCTGCTCCTCAGCTCCGCGCTGACGAAGCTCGGGCACGACGTGCATGAGGCCGCCGACGGACGCGCGGCGTGGGACGCATGGCGCGGCGGGAGCTATTCGCTGGTCATCTCGGACTGCACTCCAGCCTCCGTGCGGCGAATGCGGATCTGGAGCGGCGCGTCGGTGAACGCACCACGGAACTCCAGACCGCGCTGCAGGCCAAAAACGAGTTTCTCTCCCGCGCCAGCCACGAGCTTCGCACGCCGATGAACCACATCCTCGGCTTCGCGCAACTGCTGGAACTCGACCCGCTCGAGCCGGAACAAAAGGAAAGCAGCGGTGAAATCCTCACCAGCGGCGCACACCTGCTGACGCTGATCGATCGCATCCTGCAAGCCACTCAGTTGGACCCGAGCGACGGCGATTTTTTTGAAACGATCCCCATATCTCACACCGCAAGAGTGAGAAGCGACTCCAGGCACATGTGACAAACTGACATGGAAACCCTTACCCCTCCCGACAAAACGCGGGCACTCGCTAGTTCATTCCATCAATGGCCGCGAAGCGGTGGCAGGCGCAGGGCGGCCCAGCCAACCCCGATCGTCGCCATGACCGCGCATGCCATGGCAGTCCACTGCGAGCACTGCCTTGCCACCGGGATGGACAACTACAACTCCCCGCCGCTGCAAAAAGCCGAGCTCTCCGCCCTCCTCGCCCGCACCTCCGCGGGCAGCCTGAAGGGAGTGCTGAGCCCATGAGAAAACGCATTTCCTCCCTAGTCTCGCTCGGCTTCGGCCTACTGATCGCTCTCGGGCTGGGGGCGTGCCTGATGCTTGTCGGCGAGTTTCACCAGGCGGTGAAAAAGGGGCA
>CAXSDZ010000313.1:0-4883 GCA_964235505.1 uncultured Chthoniobacteraceae bacterium | reverse complement strand
TCTACGGCTTCCGCTACGGCTACGAGGGGATGATCCAGCGCTACGGCCACACGCCCATGATCCTCCGGCCAGAGTCCGTGGCGCAGATTCATTCCTTCGGCGGCTCCATCCTCGGAGCGTCGCGCGGACCGCAGGATATTGGCGAAATGGTCGATCTGCTGGAGGAGATGAAGATCGACATCTTCTTTGTGGTCGGTGGCGACGGCACATTGCGCGGCGCGGCGGCGATTGCCGATGAAATCCAGCGGCGCGGTTTGAAAAAAGCGATCGTCGGCATTCCGAAGACGATCGACAACGACATCATGTATCTCGACAAAAGCTTCGGCTTCGAGACAGCTTTTGCGGAAGCAGTGCAGGCGGTGCAAGGGACGCACGCGGAGGCGACGGGATCTTACAATGGTGTTGGGATTTTGAAACTGATGGGCCGTGATTCTGGCTTCATCGCTTGCTACGCCGCCCTCGCTGGGAGCAGCGTCGATTTTGTGCTGATCCCGGAGGTGCCATTCGAGCTGAACGGTTCCGGCGGCTTGCTGGAAGCGCTCCACTATCGCGTGGCAAAGCGGAAAAGCGCGCTGATCGTTGTTTCGGAAGGCGCAGGCCAGCACCTACTCGGCGCGCACAAAGGGACCACGGATGCCAGCGGCAACGTGGTGCATGGCGACATCGGGGTATTTTTGCGAGACAAGGTCGCAGAATCTTTCAAGGAGCGGAAGGTGCCGCTCAGCTTGAAGTATATCGACCCGAGCTATCTCATCCGCAGCGTGCCGGCAAATGCGCAGGACAACGTGTATTGCTCGCAGCTCGCCCAGCACGCGGTGCATGCGGCGATGGCGGGGAAAACGAGCATGCTCGTGGGCCGCTGGCATGGCGCGTTTGTGCATCTGCCGCTCGATCTCGTGACGCATGGCCGCCGCAAAGTGGACCCGCGCGGAGAACTCTGGCACGCCGTGCTGGAAAGCACCGGCCAGCCAGCGCGGCTATTTTAAGGGAAAAGTTGATGGTCGAGAGTTGAGTGTTGCAAGCCACGGATTGGAGCGAAGCTGCGCCGCGGAATCGCGACGCCGCCAGCGACGATCAACTCTCAACCATCAACTTCCCCTGCCCCTGTTCCGCCATCGCAAGCGAGGGCTCGGGCTTCGACTTGGGTGAAAGGAAAAAGTTCCTCCATTCCGCTCCGAGCCAGCGCGCGACGCCGCGCAGCAGCAGCTTGCCAGACGTGGCATCCGGCAGGAAGCCGCCGACGAGCAATCGCCAACCCGCATTGCGCTGACCATAGACTCCCGCAGCGATCTTGCGCTTCGCGAGAATCGTGAGGCGGCGATTGTAGAAGCGCATGAACCGCGCGACCACGCGGCCGGGCACGCCATCGAACGGGAAGAAATCGAACTGCCGGCTCGGGTCCGAATAGACCTGTCGGACCGGGCCGAGATGATACGACGCGATATCGAGCAAAAAGGCTGCGGCCATCAATTCCGCGTCGCCAAGATAGAAATATTTGTCGCGGTAGATGCCGTCGAACCAGGAGCGGAAGCAGAAGGCGAAGCGGCGGTTGTAGCTTTCGATCTCCTCGCCAATCTCCTCGCTGGCGAGCGCACGCGAGACAAGCGTGTGCGTCGCATGCGCGGTGAAGGAGCAGAAATCCAGACCCGGTGAATAAAGAGGATCGATGAACCCCGCCGCATCGCCCACGAGCGCCCAGCCATCGCCCATCGCCTTTTCCGAGAAGTAAGGCAGCGCAGAAAAGGCGCGTTGATCCCCATCGATCGCCTGCGCCTCGCCGAGCATTTCGCGCCCGACCGGGTGCGTCTGGAAATGCGCCTGCAAACGTTCGCCGATCGTGCCGCCGACCGGTGGCGAAAAGAGCCGCGTGTCATACACCAGTCCGATGCTCACATCGCCACCTTTGAGCGGGATGATCCAGCACCACCAGCCGAGGCCCACGAGATGATTGGTCGCCCACCCGCGACCCGTTCGCGTCGCTTCCGCCCACTCGGGGAAGCGCGTTCGCAGCTCGTGGCCATCCCAGTCTCGGACGCCCGTGAATCGCGCCCACAGCGCATTGACTGGATGCTCGCGCAGCGGTTGCCAGAGCCCGAGCTTGCGCGCGACCACTGCGGCGCGGCCGCTGGCATCCACCACCCAGCCGGCCGTCGCTTCCCGAAGCTCATCGCCACACCGGGCGGACAGCGCGTTTTTCCCTGCGCCATCAAGCGTGAGCTCCACCACCTTCGCAGGTCGCCACAGCTCGCAGCCCACCTCCACCGCAAGCTTCAGCACGTGCTCGTCGAGGGTGGCGCGATCCACCTGAAAGCCTGAAAGCCGCGAGTTGTAGCGCGCTCCCAGCTCGGTGCAGTCCTCGAAGCGTTCGTCCGCCGTCCGCGCGAACCACATCCGCAATCCCTGCTTTGGGAGTTGATGATGTCCGAGGTAATTCGTGAGCCCGAGCACGCGGGTCAGAAAGCACGAGCTGACCTCCGTCGTCGATTCGCCCACTTTGCGGTCAAATTCTGCCGCCTTTTCCACGATCAGCACGCGCAGCTCTGGGTTCCGGCGCTTCAGCAGCAACGCGGTGGAGGCGCCGGAAAATGCGCCACCTATGATCGCAACATCGAATTGCATGGACTCGGATTTAGCTGATGAAAGCGGTGCGCGCAACGGCAGGCCCTTCGCGGGAACAGTCATTTTCAGGTGTCGAAAATGCGCGAGAAAAAGGATTGCGCGTTCCGACCCGCCCGCCTAGTTTTCGCGCCTCCTTTTGAAGGAGTCGTAGCTCAATTGGTTAGAGCGCCGCCCTGTCACGGCGGAGGTTGCGGGTTCGAGCCCCGTCGACTCCGCCACTCTTTTTCCGAGGAAATTCGGGATACTGAAAGAGTGGCGCGTCAGCTAACAACCAGCGGGCACTTTGACTTCTGAAGTGCTGGATCCGAGGCGAACCTGAATGTCTTTTGGCCATCTGGTTTTAGCCGCTAAAAGGCGCAGACTGCGCAAAAGAAGAAAGATCATCGCGGTCGCATCCGCAGCCTCTTTCCTGCGCCTTTTGATCCTCGCCGCGGCTTTGAAATGGACAGGCAAACACCCATCAAACCGTGCTGTTCGACAACACGTCGGCTGCGGGTTTGAAGCCGGTAATGCCCACCGCTCAAGCCTGCTGCTGCCCGCTCCACTCGACTGCAAAGCGCACCAGCTCCGTCGCGCTTTTCAACCCGAGCTTTTCCTTGATGTGCAGCCGGTGGCTTTCCACCGTTTTCACACTCAAGTGCAGCACTTCAGCGATCTGCTGACTCCCTTTCCCTTGGCCGACGTGCTGTAGGATTTCCAGCTCGCGATCCGTCAGGACATCCAGCGGAGAACCACCTGCGGAATCGCTGCGCGCGACCTTGAAAATAAGCTGCTCGCCGAATGCCGGGCTGACCCAAACTTGGCCCGCCAGCACCTTCCGCAACGCAGCGAGAAACAACTCGTCGCTCTCGCTTTTCATGAGATAGCCGCTCGCCCCGGCGCGCAGAGCACGCAGGGCATAGAGCTGCTCATCATGCGCTGAAATCACAAGGAGCGGCAGCTTTGGGTGCTCCGCCCGCAGATGCTTCACGAGCTCGATCCCATTTGCACCGGGCAGAGAGATATCGACGACGACCGCATCGGCGGGGATCCTGCGCAACGCATCCAGCGCATGTGCTACGGAGCCGGCTTCGCCGACAACCTCGATGTCTGGCTCAAGCTCCAGCAGCTTCACCAAGCCATGGCGAAAGATCGGGTGATCATCGACGATGAACACACGCCGCGCAGTTGTCACCGCATCGGTAGGATCCGCAGCCGCTACTTTAAGGGGGGTAGTTGACATAGTAAGGTGGTGCTCCGTGGTGACGGGTTGGTGACAGTGATTTTCGCGCCAATCACGTTTGCGCGTTGGCGCACGCGCTCCAAAACAGAAAAATGCTCCCCCGAAAACTCTGCGGTGTCGGACTCGCCATCGTCGCAAATTTCCAAGGTGACAAAACCTTCCTCGCTCTCGGAAAGGCGAAGGTCGATCCGCTCGACGCCGGTGCGGGTGAGCGAGCACTCGACTGCTTCCTGCGCGATTCGGAGCAGTTGTCGTGAGAGGAATGGATCCGCGATCGTAACCGGCTCCGCGCAATCCACTTCGCACGCTACGCGGCCCGAGGTTGTGCGGGCCAATCCCGCCAGCGCGGAAATCAAACTCGGCGCATTGTCTTCCGCAGGCCGCAATGCCCACTCAAGCCCGTGCAAATCCGCCGCCGCTTTCTTGAGGGCTTCTCCCAGCTCTGCCAAATCGGAAGCGCCTTCCGGGTAAGCACGCTGGAACTTCCGCGCGAGGGCACGCGCAAAAAGTTGGCTCCCGCTGAAACTCTGGCAAACGGTGTCGTGAAGGCGTTGCGCGAGACGCTGCTGCTCTGCATCCGCTGCATCCAGCAGAGCGCGCTCGATCCGCTTGCGCGCAGCCGTTTCACGCTCCAAGGCTACTCGGACTTCGGCCAGCTCAGCGCGGAGGCTCCGCATGCCGCGTTTTGGAGGCGCGCAAGGCGAAGAACCAGAAAAGTCTGATTGCAGGTGCATGGCAGGTTTCACTCCGATTTGCATGGAGGGTTTTACGGAGATGGATTCGGGACGGACTCATCCCGCACATGGGTATTTGTAAAGCTAAGTCGCTCAACCCCCAAGGGTTTTGCATCTGCCGGAAGCAGCACTCCGGTTGAAGCTCCTCGCGACAGATCGCCTCCTGCACGCTGTCGTGGAGGACAACGCTCCTTTCCCACACGGCAGAGATCCGCGCCTGTAACCATTCGGCCAGCTTGCGGGCTCACACATCGCGGCGATTCCGACCGCCATCGAACCCCGCTCCTGGCTCGTCCTCACGCGAGGAT
>CAXSDZ010000312.1:0-4926 GCA_964235505.1 uncultured Chthoniobacteraceae bacterium | reverse complement strand
AAGGCGCGGGAAAGCTTGTTTCCATGCGGCTTGCAGCGCGGTGACGTCGTGCGGGCGGACGGCGAAGAGGAGTTCGAAGTCTTCACCGTCGCCCACTGCTTGTGCGACGGTGCAGCCGCGGGTGCGCGGGACGCTTGCCTGATCCAGCGAAAAGCCGCAGCCGCTCGCGACGGCAAGGCGCGGGAGATCGGCGGCGAGGCCATCGGAAAGGTCCATCATCGCGCGCAGCTTGAAGTGCTCGGTGAGCCAGCGCGCTTCCGCCAGGCGCGGCGTGAAGTCGAGGTGCCGGCCGCTTGCCAAGGAGCCGCCGAGCCGGCCAGTGACGAAGAGCGCGTCGCCCGCCTTCCCGCCGGACCGCAGCACGCAGCGCGCGCGCTCGACCCAACCAGTGAGCGCGATGGAGCAGACCATCGGGCCGGGCGAACGGGATGTTTCACCGCCAACGATCGACACACCAAAGCGGCGCGCCGCTTTTTGCAGCCCAGCATAAAAATCTTTGGCGAGGCTAACTTGTGTCTCTGGCGAGATGGCGAGCGTCACCAGCGCGTGCGCCGGCACGCCGCCCATGGCGGCGATGTCGCTGATCGCACGGCAGAGCGCTTTCCAGCCCACGCGCGCCATCTCGTCCCCGGGGAGGAAATGCACGCCTTCCACGACGGCATCGGCTTTCAACAACTGCCAGCGCAGGTCGCGCGGACGGCCGATCACCGCGCAATCATCCCCCGCGCCGACCCGCACGTCCGAGCCGAGCGGAAGACCGCGCGTGAGTTGCGCGATCAGCGCGTCCTCGCCGAGCTCTCGCAGCGTCACGGCGCGGGCTGAGTGGCCTGGTGGTAGAGCATCGCGAGGCTCGCGGAATTGAAGAGCGCATGCATGCCCATGGGAACCCAGAGCGAACCGGTCAGCTCGTAGGCCAGAGTAAAACAGAGCGCCAGGACGAAGAGCACCGGCAGCGCGGCCATGTTCGCATGTGAGGCCGCAAAGAGCGCGGCGGTGATGAGGCCACTGGCGACCGCGCCGAGGTAGTGTTTCCCGACGCCGTAGAAGTAGCCGCGGAACAGGAACTCTTCCGTGATCGGCGCGATCACGGCACCCGAGAAAGCGAGCTGCCAAATGGCGGAACGATCCGCGTGGCCGGCCACTTCGCGGAAGAGCTGCACCATCTCCTGCTCGACGGCGCGCCCTCCCAGCAGCGCCTGCGAAAGCAGTCCCACGACGAGAATCGATGGCAGGGCGGCGGGCAGCAGCAGGATCGCCCAGAGGAATCCGCGCGGCGTGTGGCGCACTTCCAAGCCGAACTGCTCGCGCACTCGCAAGCCGCGAAAGCTCAGAAATCCTGCCAGGCCAGCGATGATCGCGAGCATGAACAGCGCGCTCCGCATGACTTGATCGGGCTTCAATTCCTTCGCCTCCGCCGCGGAGCTTTGCATCGCGCCGAGCGCGGCCATTCCTCCGAAAAAGCTGATGAGCACAAGGCTGGCGAGCAGATCGCCGAGCCGGAATGGGCCCGCATCGACGCGCCCACCACGCTGCTGGAGCCTCCACGCGATGCGTCCATAGATCACCACTGAAAGTGCCGCGAGCACGAGCGCGGCAGGAGAAAAGGCAGTCTCGGGATTCAAGATCGCAACAGGGCAAAAAAAATGCGGTGCAGCCTCAGGGCGCAAGGAAGCTCGGGAGGTAATACAGGCGGCCTGCTTCGAGCTTCGGCTTCAGCGCATCCGCGATGCTCACCTCGACCTTCGTGCTGGCCTGGCTGGCCGGGCCGCTGAGCAGTTTGAAAAGCTTCCCGAGCGCAAAGGGCGACTCGTAACGGACCACCGCGGCACTGGGCGCGCCGCCAAGTTCCCGCGCTTTTGCATACGCGTCGTCGATGTCGCCGATGCCGTCGATGAGCTTGTTCGCCAGCGCGTCTTTGCCGGAAAGCACGCGGCCATCGGCAATGCCTTCGCGCAGCACTTTTTCATCGGCCTTCCGCTCGCGCGCGACGATGCCGACGAACTTGTCGTAGGTCTGCATCACCATGCCCTGCACGTATTGCTTTTCCTCCTCCGAAAGCGTGCGCGAGCCGCTCAGCATGTCTTTGAATTTGCCGCTTTTGAAGGTGACCATTTCCAGCCCGACTTTGCCGAAAAGCGCCTGATAGTTCAGCGTTTGCATGATCACGCCGATGGAGCCGGTGAGCGTGGTTTCACTGGCCAGCACGTAGCTGCCGCCGCACGCCACATAGTAGCCGCCGGAAGCCGCGAGCGATCCCATCGAGACGACCACCGGCTTTGTGTCGCGCGCTTTACGCACGGCTTCATAGATCAGGTCGGATGCCGTTACTTCGCCGCCAGGCGAATCGACGGCGAGCACGATGGCTTTCACGCGCTTGTCATCGGTGGCCTGGCGGAGCTGGAGCTTGAGATCCTCCACCATTGTCTCGCCGATGCTGCCCGCCTCGGAGGAGGAGATGATGCCGCGCAACGAGATGAGCGCGATCTTGTCGCCGCCCATGAGGGACGCATCCGGCGGCAGCGCGACAACGGTTTCCTCAAACTTCGGCAACTGCCGGCCAGCGAAGGCGCTGGTCGCGCGCGCCCCGGAGCGGACGAAGAAGAGGAGGTTGACGAAAAGCGAAAAGCAGAGCGCCAGGAAGAGCGCGATGGAAAGGCAGCCGAGCCGGTTTTGGGTAGGCATAGCGGACGGGGAAAGTGGGGGAACCGGGCGGAGTGGGCAAGGGCGAAGGTGGGTGGGTGTTGCGGAGACGGCGAGAATGCAGCCCGCCGGGATTTACCGCGTTTTCTGGTGGCGGAAGGTGCCTGCGGCGGGCTGAACGTCGAACGTCAAACGTTGAACTCCAAACGTCAAAATTCCTGCCGCCACGCGCCAGCGCCCGTCTTCTATTTAACGTTCAACGTTTGACGTTCAACGTTCAGCCCCGCGCAGCGGTCGTGGCATTCCGGGAGGACTTCGGTTTGTAAGGAAAGCCGTCCAGATCAAGCGACTCCGCTACTCCAAGTCATCCTCCACCGCCCCTTTCTTCGCCGTCAGCCCGCGCAGCTTTCCTTCGATGAAGGGATCGATCTCGCCATCCATCACCGCCTGGATGCCGGAGGTCTGCACGCCGGTGCGCAGGTCCTTTACCATCTGGTAAGGCTGGAACACGTAGGAGCGGATCTGCGATCCAAAGTTCACGTCCGACTTCTGGTCGTAGGCCTGCGCGGAGGCCGCGGCTTGCTTGTCCACTTCGAGCTGCTGGAGCTTGGCCTGGAGCATGCGGAGCGCAGTCTGGCGGTTGCTGGATTGGCTGCGCTCCATCTGGCACGCGGCGACGATGCCGGTCGGCAAATGCCGCACGCGCACGGCGGTTTCGACCTTGTTCACATTCTGCCCGCCTTTGCCACCGGAGCGATACGTGTCGAACTCGATCTCGGCCGGATTGATCTCGATGGGCGCGCTTTCCGGCAGGTCGGGCACTGCATCCACGCCGGCAAAGCTGGTGTGGCGGCGCTTGTTTGAGTCGAAGGGCGAGATGCGCACGAGCCGATGCACGCCGCGTTCGGTGGCGAGGTAGCCAAAGGCATTTTCGCCTTCCACGCGGATCGTGGCGGATTTGATGCCTGCCTCTTCCCCGAGCTGAATGTCCACGAGCGAGGTCTTAAAACCGCGCCGCTCCGCCCAGCGCTGATACATCCGCAGCAGCATATCGGCCCAGTCCTGCGCCTCCGTGCCACCCGCGCCGGCGGAGACGGAAAGGAACGCGTGGTAATGATCATTCGGCCCGGAAAGCAGCATCTTCAGCTCGAAGGCTGCGAGAGCCTCCAGCAGCGAAGCATGCTCGCTGTGCGCTTCCGCGATGGCCTGCGCGGGCTCGGCTTCCTCACGCGCGAGCTCGATCAGCGTTTCGAGATCTTCCAGTTGCCGCTCGATCGCGGCGAAGGGCGTCACTTTTCCGCGCAGCGTGGAGACCTCCTCCACCATCGTTTGCGCGCGCTCTTTGTGCGTCCAGAAATCGGGCTCGGACATGAGCCCTTCGAGTTCGGTCAGGCGTTCCTGCAGCTTCGGGAAGTCAAAGATACCTCCGCAGCCCGCCCACGCGGGCTTTGAGTTCGGCGGTGTTGATGGCGGAGAGATCGTCGAAGTTCATGGCGGTGAAAAGTGGGAATGGGAGATAGTGAAGGGGCGGGGGAGGTGCAATGGCGGAGATGCCGCGCGAAGGCGGGGAGCGCCTGCGGCGGGTTGAACGTCCAACGTCGAACGTTCAACTCCCAACGTCGAAGTGACAGCAAGCACGCTGCTCTGCCGATCTTTGGACGTTGGGCGTTGAACGTTCAGCCCCGCGCAGCGGCCGTGACCACACCCAGCGCGCCGCCTCTCCAGCAATGCTCCCTTGCCGAACCGTGCCCCCGCGCTTACGAACTTCCCTCCCGCCTCCATGCTCCCCGACTCCCCTTGCAGCACCTCTTCCGACGCGGCTTCCCCTAGTCTCGCACACATCAATCCGCACGAGTTCGAGGCGCACTCCACCCGTGCGCTGGA
Organism: uncultured Chthoniobacteraceae bacterium; assembly: GCA_964235505.1. Classification (GTDB taxonomy): domain Bacteria; phylum Verrucomicrobiota; class Verrucomicrobiia; order Chthoniobacterales; family Chthoniobacteraceae; genus CAXSDZ01. Next base: position 402 of record CAXSDZ010000312.1, on the reverse strand, counting down.
AGCCGCGGGAGTCGGCACCTGGCTTTGGGATGTCGCCGCAAACATCCTGCATTGGGATGAAGTCACGCATGCGCTTTTCGGCGTCCAGCCCGGCGAAGCGGCGGTGCGCGGTGAGGAAATGGAGGCGCTCATTCATCCTGACGACCGCGAGCGCGTGCGCGCGGAGGTCGCGCGTTGTGTGGAGCAGGACGCGGACTTTTGCTGCGACTACCGCGTGGTGTGGCCCGATCAGTCGGTGCATGCGCTGCGCACGCGGGGGAAGTTTTACCGCGACGGGCAAAGCGGCGCGCAGCGAATGAGCGGCGCCTGCTGGGACATCAGCGACCAGCGCGCGACGGAGGCGGCGCTCGCGCAGGAACGCTTTTTCCTGCGTACGCTGATGGAGCGGCTGCCGGACAAGAT